>DATBKV010000265.1:0-13581 GCA_036555745.1 Xanthobacteraceae bacterium
ACCAGGCCGACGCTGCTGGCCGCGAGCGTGCCGAGCGGCGTAAAACTCTCGATCGGGTCGTAGCGCAGGTCCTTGATCAGCGCCTTGTGCACGGTGAGCGGCGCGCCCGCGGTCACCAAGGTGTAGCCGTCGGGCGCCGCGGCTGCGACCATCTCGGTGCCGAGCGTGCCGCTGGCGCCCGGCTTGTTGTCGACCACTACGGGTTGGCCGTAGCGCTCGGTGATCCTTTGCCCGACGGTGCGTGCGATCAGATCGAATGAGGTAGCCGGCGAGAACGGAACCACGATGGTGATGCGGCGCGCCGGATAGCTCTGCGCGCACGCCGAGGACGCCAGCGCCAGCGCGAGCAGGGTGCCGGCCGCAAGGCGGGCGATTGTGCCTCGCATGCCGTTTTCCTTCGTCACGGTACATCGCATGAAATAGGGCTCCGGTCAGGGCGCTTGCACCAATTCGCGTTGTCTGCCCCCCATGACGCGTGCGCTGATGGGGATGCGCGCGAGCGCCGCCGCAGTTCCCCAGCTCAGCGTGAGCGCGCCGGCAAACACGATCGCGGCCTTGGCGACGGCGAACAAGGGGGCGCCCAGCAGGAGATATTGCAGCCAAATCACGAACAGGTAGTGGACGAGATATACGCCATAAGCGTGCTGCGAAAGGGCGCCGAAAAGCGGCCGCCGCGTTGCGGCGAAGCGCAGGAAGATCGCCGCCAGCGCAAGGCACGCGGTCGCCGACGACAGCACGAAGCCGAGGTCGGCAACAATCTGCAGGCCCGGGAACGGCGTATCCTCGGATTTGACGATCAACGCGGTGGGTCCGAGCCATAGCAGGAAGGCCACAGCTGCGCCGCCAAGCCAATGGACCCAGCGTCGTTTCAGCACCGCATCGCTCGCGAGCAGTCCATGCTCGAGCCCGCGGGCGCCAATGGCGAGTCCGGCGAAAAAGTAGATGGCGTATTGCGGCGCCAGGCTCGGTTGAAATGCGAATGGCCCAAATTGCAGCCACTGCCATGGTTCGAACACCGCGGCGAGGGGAATATAGGCCAGCGCCGACACGCCCACGAGAGCAAGGAAGAAACGGTGGGGACGGATGCCCGCGTCGGCCGCCAGCCGTCCCAGGAATTCGCCCGAGCGCGGAGCGAGCCGATGGAGCGCCGCGGCGGCGAGGTTGAACGCCAACAGCAGCCACAAGAACCACATGGGGCCGCTGGGCCAGAACGGCAAAGCCATCCACTGCGACCAGTACGCGGACCAGCTCGGATCGGTCGCGCTGACGGAGTAGACGGGATAATAGGTCACCGGCATCAGCAGATAGACCCCGATGACGAACGGGACGCCCAGGCGCAGCAATCGATCATAGACGAACTTGCGGCCGCCCTTGCGCACCAGGCTCGACCACACGAACAGCCCGGACAGCAGAAACATCAGGTGCATGAGATGGACATATTCGAATGCACAGAACAGGTCGAAGCCGAACCACCGCTCGCTGTCGACGATCGGATTTATCCGCCAGCCGTAGGGGGGACGATCGAAGGGAAGCGGCGCGGCAGGTTGCGAACCGAGATAGGCGATTAACGAGTGGAACGCGACAACCATGAGGATGGCGAAGCCGCGCAGATTGGCGAGTGCCAGACTGGATTTGGGCATGTCGCTGCGGACCGCTGGGGCTTCCTTGCAGTGGCCAAAACGCACCGCCCTATGACGCGGTGCCAAGCAGCGCCGGCATTTGCGGCATGTCAACAACTGCTATTATCGCGGAATTTGCCGGCCTTACAACGCACACGTTGCGGGAGGGTCGACGAAAAACCGCGACTGACAACTCGCTTCGAGGCGTCGGCCGGCGCTCGCGCACGGCCCTGCCCAAGGCAACGCAGCGATGAGCCGGCGAGCTGAACTTCTGCGTTTCGCTCTGCGCGCGTTGAAAGCGCGCCGGGGTACTCGGCTAACGCCGATTCCCACGGTTCGTCGCCGGCTCAAGCGCATCGAGCCTTTTGTCCCGCGTTCGCCGGCGGGGACACAGACGACGCAGATCGACGCCGGCGGCGTCAATGCCGTTCGCGTCGTGGTGCCGCAAGCGCGCAGCGATCGCTATGTGCTCTATTTCCACGGCGGCGCCTATGCCGTCGGCTCGGCGGCGCTATTCAGGGATCTCACTTGGCGGATCGGCGCCGCCGCCGGCGCTTGCGTCCTGTATTTCGATTACCGGCTCGCCCCCGAGCATCCGTTTCCGGCCGCGCTCGAGGACGCGGTTGCGGTCTACCGCTGGCTTGCCGGCCGTTGCGATCCCCGCCAGATCGCCTTCATGGGAGACTCGGCGGGCGGCGGGCTGGCGCTGGCGACGCTCCACAAGCTGCGCGATGACGGCTTCGCCCTGCCCGCCGCCATCGTCGCCCTTTCACCCTGGACCGATCTGGCACTGACCGGGCCTTCCCTCCGCTCGAACGCCGCAGCCGACCCGACGCTGAACGTCGACCACCTGCCGGCGCTTGCGCACGCCTATCTGGCCGGCGCCGATCCGCGCCACCGCTATGCCTCTCCGCTCTATGGCGATGCGTCCGGGCTGCCGCCTACTCTGATCCAGGTCGGCAGCGATGAAATCCTGCGGGACGACTCGCTCCGCATGGCGGAACGCTTGCGGGCGGCCGGGTGCGAGGTCGAGATCCAAGTATGGCCGCGCATGCCGCATGTCTGGCACCTTTACGCGCGCATCCTCCCGGAGGCGCGGCGCGCGATCGAGCAGATCGGCGCGTTTCTACAGGACAAGCTGTGACGTTTGCCGACCGCCGACCCTGAGCCGATCACCGCGCGGGCGTGACGATAGACCGGAGTCCTCCAATGCAGTTCGCGCATTTTTCGCATATCTGGGGCAAGCCCGCGCTGACCGCGCATCAGCGCTACGAGGAGCTCTGGCGCGAACTCGAGCTGTGCGACCGCCTCGGCTTCGATTACGCGTTCTGCGTCGAGCATCATTTCCGTCCCGACGAGAGCTGGATGTCGTCGCCGAGCCTGTATGCCGTCGGCGCGGGCGCGCGCACCCGACGCCTGCGGATCGGGCCGATGGGCTATATCGTCCCGCTCTATCATCCGCTGCGCCTGGCCGAGGAGATCGCGATCGTCGACCAGATGCTCGGCGGCCGGATGGAATTGGGCCTCGTTCCGGGAATCAATGCGGATTATTTCCGGCCGTTCGGGCTCGACTACGGGCAGCGCAAGTCGCCGACGCTCGAATTTGTCGACTACCTGCGCGCCGCGTTCGGTGAGACACAGCCGTTCTCCTTTCACGGTCAAGAATTTCATACCGACAGCGCCCGGCTTGCCGTGCAGCCGCTGCAGCGCCCGCACCCGCCGCTCTGGATGATGAGCCGGGATCCCCAGACGCTGGAGTTCTGCGCGCGCAATGCCATCAATCCGGGGTATTTTCTGGTCTATCCGCGCGCCGACGCGGCGCCCCGTTACCGCGATTTTCTCAAGGACTGGCAACGGACCGGCTGGGCGCATAAGCCGAGGATTGCCTACTGCACCATCGTCTACGTGGACGAAACCGATGAGAAGGCCTTGCAGGTCGGGCTGTCGCGCGCGAGTCGGGCCTATGAGGGGTTTCTGCCGCCGCCGCAGCCGGGCGAGCCCTTCGAGGCGCGGGTGCGGGCTCACGCCAAGAAATTCATCGGGCGCGGCGAGCCCGGCGCCTCGGAAATCATGGCGAATCTGTTCGATCCCGAATATCTCCTCAAGCACGATCTGGTGTTCATCGGATCGCCAGAGACCGTCGCGCGAAAGATCCGCAGCGCGGCGGAATCAGGCGTATTCAATACGTTCATGGGCGAGTTCAACTTTTCCGACCTGCCGCAGGCCGAGCTCATGCGCTCGATCCGGCTGTTCGGGGAGAAAGTGATCCCGGCGTTACGTTCTTACGAACCGTTCTGACCCACGGGCTTGCAGCCGCGTTCTGTTGCTCCGTGCCTATTTCGGGATGAGCCGCAAGTCGGGCGGCATTGACCAGATGGATGCAAGCCGCCGTCATCTGTTGCGCGGCGCCGCCGGCGCATTCCTGGCGCTTGTCGGGCGCGGCCGCGCGCAGGCGCAAGCGGTCGCGCACCTGACCGTTCGCTACGAAGATGCGGGACGGCCGATTGCTTCGGACTTTGTCGGGCTCAGCTACGAATCCGCGCAGCTCGCGGCCGGCGACTATTTCAGCGCCGACAATGCATCTGCTCTCGGCCTTATACGCGCACTCAGTCCCAATGGCGTCATCCGCATCGGCGGCAATACGAGCGAACGCACGGTCTGGCGCCTCGAGGACACAGCGGCCACGGCGAACCTCGTCATCACGCCGGCGAAAGTCGATCGCCTTGCGACGGCGCTGCACCTGCTCGGCTGGAAGCTCATCTACGGGCTCAATCTTGCACGCGGCACGCCGCAGGAGGCGGCCGCCGAAGCCGGCTACGTCGCGCAGGCGGTCGGCGGCAACCTCCTCGCTTTCCAGATCGGCAACGAGCCCGATGGTTACGGCCGTTGGAGCGCCGTGCGGCCCGCGAGCTACGACTTCGCAGCGTTTCTCTCGGAGTGGCGCGCCTCGCATGCGGGGATACTCGCCCACGTGCCCGGCGCGCGCTTCGCCGGCCCGGATGTTGCAGGCGCCACCGACTGGGTCGGCTTCTTCGCCGCGGCGCGGCCCGCCGGCCTCGTCCTGTTGACGCGGCACTATTACGCCGACGGCCCGGCCGGCGCGCCCCACGTCACGCTCGCCAAGCTGCTGCGCTCGGACGGCGAGGTTGCGCCGGTGCTGGATGAGCTCGCCCGATATGGCCGCGCCTACCATCTGCCGTGGCGCATCGCGGAGACGAATTCGGTCTACGACGAGGGCCAGCCGGGGGTGAGCGACACGCTGGGCGCGGCGCTGTGGGGCCTGGAGCTCATGTTCCAGGTGGCGGCTGCGGGCGCCGGCGGCGTCAATTTTCATGCCGGCGTGCACAATCGCCGTGGCGCCGAGGACAAGGCTTATACGCCCATCGCCCGCGCGGAAGCCGGCCGCTATCGCGCACGGCCGCTCTACTACGGGATGCTGATGTTCGCGCGGGCGGCGGCGCACGGCGAGCTCGTGCCAGCAAGCCTTTCGTCGGACACGAGCGGCCTTTCCGCCTTCGCGGTCCGCGCCGCGGATGACGGTGTGCGAATCTGCCTGATCAACAAGAACTTCGATCGCGCCGCACGCGTGCGCATCGATCCGGGGCGCCATTTCCGTGCGTCCTCGATGATGCGCCTCAGCGGCGGCGCTGATGCCACCACAGGCGTCACACTTGGCGGCGCGCAGGTCGATGAGTTCGGTCAGTGGGCTCCGTCAGCCGCCGGGACTGTGCCCATGACCTCTCGCGAAATCGACATCGACATGCCTGCGGCCAGCGCCGCCCTCCTCGTTCTCACGCCATAGCGGTGTGAGTCACTTGCGCGAACGGCAGCGCGCCGAATGTTCGGCCCAGCACAAAAAGGGCCCTGGCGGCGCGCTGCGAGCTGGAACCCGGAGCCCGGATCCGACATTGGGTTTCCTGGAGTCGAACTTTGCCGGACATGACCCAGGACGATCTCGACGAACTGCGGCAGGCCGTGCGCTTGCTCGAGCATCCAAGCCTCGCAGCGCGGCTGACGATGCTGGCAGGCAAGCCGGTCGAGCTCGTCGGCCGGGCGCTCCCTGCTCCGGCCGCGGAGGCGATCGCAAGCGCCACCACCAGGGCGCTCGAGCTCGCGCTGCAGGCGGCGCTGCGAACGATGCGGCGCCCGCCGCAGGCGGCCTCGCGGCTCCTGCACAAGGTTCTGGCCACCGCCTCCGGCGCCGCCGGTGGCGCCTTCGGCATGACTGCGCTGCCGATCGAGCTTCCGGTCTCGACCATCGTCATGCTGCGCTCGATCGCAGACATCGCTCGCAGCCAGGGCGAGGACCCGACCGATCCCGAGACGGCACTGTCCTGCGTCCACGTCTTCGCACTCGGCGGCCGGGATCGCGCCGATGCCCCGGAGAGCGGGTATTTCGCCGTGCGCGGCGTCCTCGCCAAGAGCGTCACGCAAGCGGCGCAATTCATCGCCGAACGCGGCGCGATCGAAGGCGGCGGCCCGGCCCTCGTGCGCTTCATGGCGCAGGTCGCCTCCCGTTTCGGGGTCGTGGTGTCGCAGAAGCTCGCGGCGCAAGCCGTCCCGGTCATCGGCGCGCTCGGCGGCGCGGCCGTGAACTACGCGTTCATCGAGCATTTTCAGGATGTGGCGCGCGGTCACTTCACCGTTCGCCGCCTCGAGCGGCGGTACGGCAAGGACTTGGTACGGGAGGAATATCAGCGTCTCGTTGCGCAGGCCTGAGGTCTCGTGGCAACAACTGACGCACTCTTCTCCACCCGATCGCGGAGCAGTGCGTGGCCGGTGAGACCGAGGTGGCGATCATCGGAGGAGGTGCCGCCGGGATCGCGGCGGCCCGTCGGCTCGCCGAGGCGCGCGTCGATTGCCTGATCGTGGAAGCGCGACCGCGGCTCGGCGGGCGGGCCTGGACCACCGGGACCGGTGCATCCGCGCTCGATCTCGGCTGCGGCTGGCTGCATTCGGCCGACCGCAATCCCTGGCATGCGGTCGCTCTGAAGCAGGGTCGCACGATCGACACGACGCCGCCGCCGTGGCGGCGACCATCGACCCCGATTGGATTTCCGCGGGCGGAGCAGGCCGCATTCTTCGGCGCGCTGGCGGACTTCTATCAGAGGCTGGACGCGTTGCCAGAAGATGAGGCCGACGTCTCGGCCGCGACATTTCTCGCGCCGGAGAGCCGCTGGAGCGCGCTCATTACCGCGGTCGGCAGCTATGTGACTGGCGCCGAACTCGATCGGGTCTCGGCCCGCGATTTCCAGCGCTACGACGACAGCGGCATCAATTGGCGCGTGCTCGAGGGCTATGGGACGGTGATCTCCGCGCATGGCGAAGGCGTGCCGGCCGCGCTCGGCTTGCCGGTGCGGCGCATCGACCACAGCGCGCGGCGGCTGCGCATTGACACGGCCTCCGGCGCGATCTCGGCGGACGCCGCCATCATCTCGCTGCCGAGCGCGCTGCTTGCGGAAGAGACGCTGTCCTTCGTCCCGCCGCTGCCGGAGAAAATCACGGCGGCGGCAGGACTGCCGCTCGGGCTCGCCGACAAGCTGTTCCTGTCGCTGTCGGGCGCCGACGAGTTCGACCGCGAGAGCCGGCTGTTCGGCCGCACCGACCGTCGCGCGACCGGGGTTTATCACTTCCGGCCGTTCGGCCGCCCGCGGATCGAGGCCTATTTCGGCGGCTCGCTGGCGGCCGAGCTCGAGGGCGCGGGCGAAGCCGCATTCGCCGACTTCGCCGTGGCCGAGTTGGTCGGCCTGCTCGGCGGCGATTTCGCGCGCCGGCTGAAGCCGCTCGCACTGCACCGCTGGGGGCACGATCCGTTCGCCCGCGGCTCCTATTCCTACGCGCTGCCCGGCCGGGCGGATTGCCGCGCCGCGTTGGCGGCGCCGGTGGACGATCGCCTGTTCTTCGCCGGTGAAGCCTGCTCGCGGCACGATTACTCCACCGCGCATGGCGCCTATCTCACCGGCGTCGCCGCCGCCGAGCAGGCGATCGCGGCGCGCCGGCGGCAGCGGCGATGAAGTGTCGCGGGATTGTTTCGGAGCCGGACGGCTCACGCCTTCGCGGCGTCAGCCGGCCCACGAGCACTATGGCTTGACCGGCTTGAACGGCTCGATCTGAATTTTCCTCTCCGGCTGCGCGCGCCGCTCCTCGGGCTTGATTGCAATGATCTTCGACATCCGTCGCGCGGCAATGGTTTGCGCGTTCAGGGTCGAGACTTCGCCGGCTTTGGGATGCGCCGTATACACGGCGACCACGTCCAGCTCGACCGGGCTGTTGACGACCAGGAAGCCATCGAGGGCGGTGAAATCCACGCACACGCTGTCGATCGGACAATAGAAGTTGGAAAGATCGAAGCAGTTGAACGCCACCGCCTGATCCGCTTCCAGAGTGAGTGACTTGTATGGGGTGACGCTGAACGAGCCTGGCGCCTCTCCCGGCTGGATCGAGAGCGCGAACTTGCGCGCGATTTCGATTTTGCGGTCGGTGGGATTATGAATATTGACTACGGTGCGGTACCGTCCCGGCGCGAACGCATCGCCGAAGCCGATATCGCCACCCAGCGTACACAGAGCCTTGGCCGAGTATTGGAACCTCGTCGCCAGTTGTTGGGCATTGGCCGGAGTAGACGAAGCCGCCACCAGCAACGCTGCGGCAATCGAGACGAGCGATGAAACGGCACTTCCCAGCCAGGATCGAAGATGACGCATGATCCACCTCCCGTTTGCTCGCGATGAATTTCGGCCGGCCGGAGTGCCGGCCGGCGCACGACGCCGGCACCGGTATCGACATGGCAGTCACCGGCGGGCGTGGTCCCATGAGCGCCTCCGACATATAGTCGGCTGGATTGGGATAGCCGTTCTCGGCAGCTCCGTGCCGCAGGTTGGTTCGCTGCGGCGATCGCAGGCCCGCCATAACAATAGCAGACCGTACCCCCGCCGGAAATCGTGATCACCGTGCATCCTTCGATCTCCGGTGCGCCAACCGCGTATACTATTCGAGCTCAGGGAGAGGGATGCCATGCCCAAGACGCCCGACTATTTCGTCGGCAAGACGATCGCGATTACCGGCGCTGCCAGCGGCATCGGAAAAGCCACCGCACTCATCTTCGCGCGCGAGGGTGCGAACGTCGTGTGCGTCGACCTAGACGATGACGGCGCGCGGCAAACCGCCGGGCGGATCATCGCGCAAGGTGGCAAAGCGCTTGCGCTGCGGGCCGACGTCACCTCGCGCAGAGAGGTCGAGGCTATGGCTCGAACGGCGATCGAGACCTTCGGCAGCGTACAATTCCAGTTCAACTCGGCCGGCGCGGCACTCCGACGCTCGAAGTTCCTGGACATCGACGACGCGCTCTTCGACGATACCTTTGCTCTCAACGTCAAGGGCACGTTTTATTGCATGCAGGCGGTTCTGCCGCACATGCTGGCAAACCGGCACGGCGTGATTGTCAATATGGCGAGCATGGCGCACCGACGCGGCGGACCGGGCTCGTCGGTCCATTATGCCGCGGCCAAAGGCGCGGTCGTGACGATGACGCTGGGGGTGGCGCGCGAATTCGCGCATCTCGGCATCCGCTGCCTTTCGATTTCCCCCGGTCCCATCCGGACGCCGTTCCAGAGCGCGGCCCAGACATCGCCGGAGCTGCTGCAACGTTTTCTCGATGATGTTCCGATGAAGCGCTTCGGCGAGCCGGAGGAAATCGGCGAGCTCGTACTGTTCATGTGCTCGGATGCCTGCGAATTCATGACCGCGGACACGGTCTACGTGAACGGCGGGGGCGGCTGGCGCTAGGCGCCGATCTTGCCTCCGCCAAGGGAAACGAGTTTCAGTAATCCCAGCGACGAGACCACGATCGGGTTGGATAATGGCATCATCTGGCGCCACACAAAGGGGGGGACGGCGCGAACTTGCCATCGCTCCGACCGTGGCTGCGACATTTTGAGGGCGTTCGTTTGGAGTTGCGATCGGAGAGAAATGTGTCCATGGAATGGACCGGTGCACACCCCTGGCGTAACTCGCCGCGAGCCTGAGGGTAAACACGATGACCGAAAAGGCAGGGGACCTGCGGGCCCCGGATGTCGATCACTCGCTTGGCCGAGTGGTTTCCGCATTCGTCGCGTGCTGCTTGATCGTTCCGCTATACGACTCCGTCGCGCGCGCGCAGTCGGTCGCATTCATCAATCCCGGCAAGTCCAATGAAATCTACTGGGTCACCGCCACCCAGGCCATGCAGGCCGCCGCCCGCAGCCTCGGCATGAGCTTCGAGGTGCAATATGCCGAACGCGAGCCGCTCAAGACTTTCGAGATCGCCCGCGCCGTGGTTGCGCGCCCTGCCGACAAGCGGCCCAAATACCTGGTCATCACCGATGACTATTCCGTGGCCGACCAACTGGTGAAGATCGCCGACGCGGCCGGCGTGAAGAGCTTCCTCGCCTACAGCTCGATTCCCGCGGACCAACGCGCGGGCATTGGATCGCCGCGCGGCAAGTACAAAGGCTGGCTCGGCTCGCTCGAGCCGCGGGCCGAGGACGCCGGCTATCTGACGGCGCATGCGCTGATCGAACGAGGCAAGAAGGAAAAGGCGTTCGGAGATGACGGCAAGCTGCACATGATCGCGATCGCCGGTGACCGATCCACGCCGTCGTCGCTCAAGCGCAACGAGGGCATGCGCCGCGCGGTCGAAGAAGATGGCGGCGTGGTGCTCGAGCAGGAAGTGTACGCGGCCTGGACGCGCGAGATCGCCGCCGAGCAATCCGAGTGGCTCTACCAGCACTATCCGGATGCCCGGCTGGTGTGGGCAGGCAACGACCTGATGGCGTTCGGCGCCATGGCGAGTTGGGAAAAGCGCGGCGGCAAGCCCGGAGTGGACGCCTGGTTCAGCGGTATCAACACCTCGACCGAGGCGCTGCTGGCGATCAAATCGGGACGCCTCGCGTCGCTCGCGGGCGGCCACTTCATCACCGGAGCGTGGGCGCTGGTGATGCTCTATGATTACGACCACGGCCACGACTTTGCCGACGAAGGCATCGAGTTGGAGCGCCCGATGTTCGCGCAATTCACTCCACAACTCGCGGATCGCTACATCAAGCGCTTCAGCGCAGGCTTCGACGGCGTCGATTTCGGGCGCTATAGCAAGGTGAAGAATCCTCGGCTCAAGCGCTATGACTTCGGGTTCGCGCAATTGCTGGCGGCCACGCCCTGAACAGGCTCGGCCGGATCGCCCGGCGGCTCGCGTCCGAGGAGTATCGCCATCTCGCAGGATCCGATGCACTTCGCATGAGACGCGGCGAGCTGTGGCCATGCGTCCAACCGAGAAACAACCTGTTTCGAATACCGGTGAATAGGCGTATTTTTCAGGATGTTGGCGCTGCCTTACGCATACGGAGCGCACACCCGGAGGAGGACGACATGGCCACCAGCGTCAAGCAAATGATGGAGGCCGCCAACGCCGCCGTCCCGCGCATTACCCCGGCCCAGGCGCGCGAGATGATGGCCAAGGGCAATACGCTGGTGGTGGACGTGCGCGATGCGCCCGAGCTTGAAAAGAGCGGCAAGGTTGCCGGCGCAGTCCACGTCTCGCGCGGCATGCTGGAATTCCGCGCCGATCCCGAGTCGCCTTACCACGACAAGAACTTCGCCAAGGACAAGACGCTCATTCTCTACTGCGCCTCGGGCGGACGCTCCGCGCTCGCGGGCAAGGTCCTCAAGGACATGGGATATGATCGGGTCTACAATCTCGGCGCCTTCAAGGACTGGAGCGAGAGCGGCGGCGCGATCGATAGACCGATCGAGCCTGGGATGTGAGCACGTGGCGAGGGGCTGCCCGCTACGAACATGATCTCGTCGCCCGCATGGCTCAGGGCGGAGGCTTGCCGATGCCCGCATCCCGCGCCGCGGCTTCGCGGAGGCTTGCGGAGCCCGCAGGCAGACCGGCCTGCAACAGCGCCTGGCGATGATGCTCGCGGTCTTCCGGCCGCTTGTAGTGCAGGGTTCCGAGGTAGTCCCCCACCGTGAACGTCGGCGCGCGTTTGAGCACCTCGGTTGCGTGCGCCGACGCGGAGTGTTGGTCGCCGAGCCGAGCATGACATGCGGCGAGGAACGCATGCTGGAATTGGTCGGGCGCCGTGATGTGCCCGAAGGCTGCGATGGCGTCCTGGTAGCGGCGCGCGACGAAATAAGCGCGCCCGAGATGATTCCAGAACCGCTCGGGATGATAGGGGTTGAGGCGCATGGCTTTCTCGATCCACTCGACACCCTCCTCGGGCCGGCCGAGCCAGGTCAGGATCTCGCCCTGCTGCACGACGATGAGGTCGTCATTGCTGTTGAGGCTGAGTGCCCGTTGCTGATGATAGAGGGCCTTGTCGTGATCGTCGCAGGCCAGATTGACGCCGGCGAGGATGCGGTGGACGTCGCTGTCGTTGCTGTCGAGCGCGAGCGCGCTTTGCAGTTCGTCGATGACCCGGTTCCAGGTGGCTTCGCGATCGGCGCAATAGCCGTAGACCCAGGATTGGCCGAGGGTGCAGGCTTTCCAGGCATGGGCGTGAGCGTAGCTGGGGTCGAGCGCGAGCGCGCGATCGAGCAGTCGCAGCGCGGCCTCGTTGTCCGCGGCGGTGGCGCGGTGATGATGAAGCTTGCCGGCGAGCACGCATTCGTAGGCGGCCATGCTGTCGGTCGGCTTGCGGCTCACACGCTCGCGCGTGGCTGCATCCACTCGGCCCGGAAGCGTGGCGACGATCGCGGTGGTCACCTCATCCTGGATGGCGAAGATGTCTTCGAGCTCCCGGTCGTAGCGCTCGGCCCAGATATGGCGATCCGCCGGACCATCGATCAATTGCACGCTGACGCGGACGCGATTGCCCGCTTTGCGCACGCTGCCTTGCACCACGTACTGCACGCCGAGATCGCGCGCAGCTTGCCGCACATCGACCGCCTCGCCCTTGTATTTGAACGCGGAGTTGCGGGAGATGATGAACAAGTGACGAAACCGCGACAGCTCGGTGATAATGTCCTCGGTGAGCCCGTCGGCGAAAAATTCCTGCTCGGCCTCGCCGCTCATGTTGGTGAAGGGCAGCACCACGATCGAAGGCTGGCTGGCGAGCGATGGCGATGCGCCTGACGTGCTCGCCTGAGCGGCGCCGATCGGCTGGCGCGCCTGCGCGCCGAGGGACGGCTGCATGGGATCCGCCGTCCGCTCGGCTGCCGGGGCGCTCGCTCCCGGCACGCTGCTGAGACCTTCCTGCCGGCGTAGCGCGCGCCGGTGAACCAGCACATCTGCGACCACGATCGCGACGCCGATGCAGACGATGACGGCACGCAGATCGAGCCACGGCGGCCACAGCCGCCCCAAGGGCTCCGGCAGCTGCACGAAGTGAAACACGGCGGCGAACCAATGTTCGGGTCCGAAGCCGGTCGCCGCAATGATCGTGCCGACCACCGCCCAATGCGTCAGATTTTTAGCGAGCGAGAGCCAAACGTTCTTGATCAGACGCCCCAGGGGCGGCGTGGCGATTGACATAAGGCCGTTGATTCCGAGCGTATGTCCGGGGCGAATGTTGTTGCGACATTTTAGTTCGCTGCCCGGCGGCTCGCTAGCGTAGCCGATGCGACGATCGGCCACTCGCGGCCATTGTCCCATGCTAGCGCGAACGCTGCGGCTGTATTCGGCCGGCGCCAGCGCAGTTTCAAGGGCGGCCAACTCGCGCGACGCGTGTGCCGGCTCGCGCCCGACGTTACGACGACGCTGACGAAGTCAATTCCCCGTCCGTCGGGCTGCTCGATATTCGTCCACGGCGCCACGCTCCGCCGGCAAGGCGCTCAGTCCCGCCGGCCCATGCGGCCGATCAGCCAGCCGATGCACAGCGCGGCGAAAGCCGTGGTGTAGGGGCGCTCCTCGATGGTCCGGCGGACAAAATCCTCGGCATCCATGGCACCGCGCCGGACCACCTGCGCGGCTTCCGCGGCGGTATCC
>DATBKV010000266.1:0-19651 GCA_036555745.1 Xanthobacteraceae bacterium
CGACTGGCTCGACGTGCCGGCCATGATGCGGGATGCCGACGCGATCTTCTCCTATCCGATGGTCGACCGCGACCCGCTCGCGCGCTGGAGTTTCGGCCGCGTCACGCTGCTCGGCGACGCCGCCCATCCCATGTATCCGCAGGGCGGCAACGGCGGCGCGCAGGCGATCATCGACGCCGCCACGCTGGCGCGGCTCCTTGCCGGCGAGGCCGATCCCGCCGCGGCGCTCAAGGCCTACGAGGCTGCGCGCCTGCCGCCGACCAGCCGCATCGTGCTGCAGAACCGCTCGGCGCCCCCGAACCTCATCGTCGACACCGTCGAGCAGCGCACCGGCGACAAGCGTTTCGACAAGCTCGAGGACGTGGTCAGCGCGGACGAGCTGCGCGCGATCTTCGAGCGCTACCAGAAGGTCGCCGGCTATCACGTGCAACAGGTCGGACGCTCACAGGGATGAAGCCATGGCAGATACGGTTGCTGCGCTGAAGCTCACCTCGGAAGGCGCCATGAAGCTCCTCAATGCCGCCATCGCGAAGGCGAAGGAGATGGGCGTCCCGCAGTGCATCTCCATCGTCGACGGCGGTGGACACCTGCTCGCCTTCTGCCGCATGGACGGGGCGTTCACGCAATCGATCGACACCTCGCTGATGAAGGCGAAGACCGCCGCTTCCTACGGGGTGCCCACCGGCGATATCGCCGCCGGCATCGACCTCAAGCTCGCCATTGCCACGCGCGGGAAGCGCATCAACCTGCCGGGCGGCCTGCCGGTGATCGTCGACGGCCACATCATCGGCGGCATCGGCGTGGGCTCCGGCACCGGCGAGCAGGACCGGCAGGTGGCGAACGCCGCCCTCACCGCGCTTCACGGTGCGCGCAAGTTCGGATAGCGACTGCATGTAGGATGTGTGCTGCAATATCGATGACCTAAAGGAGGACGCGATGGCACAGGAGCCGCTGGCGACCAAGGGCAACTATCTCCACATCTACGACTTCCGCGTTCAGCAAGGCCGCGAGGAGGAGTTCATCAAATCGTTCGAGAAGTTCGACTACTCCGAGGGCAATCCGATGCACAAGTCCAAGGCGCAGGTGAAGGACGGGGTCCTGTGCCGTGACACCGAGGACCCGCAGCGCTTCTTCCTGATCGCGGAATGGGCGGACATCGAGGAGCACGCGCGCATCCGCAAGATCCTCGCCAACGACATCAAGCCGGAATTCATCAAGTATATCGAAGGCGGGAAGTTCGTTCCGAAATACGTCGAGATCGTATCGTCTACGCCCGACGAGATCCTCAACAAGGCGGCCGGCTGACGTTCGCGCGCATCGATCCTCGTGCTCGGCCGGGTCCTAGACCGGCAGGCAGAGCGCGTTGTCGACCAGGAGATTGTCGTAGACGCAGCGCCGCTCGGCGAGCTTGAGCGCGCCGTCGACCCGGCGGAACACGTCGTGATAGACGCCGACCTGGTGCAGCTTGGCTTCCGGACGGTCGTACAATACCTGGATCACCACGTAGTTCGCGCGCGCGCGGATCGCGCCCTGATCCTCGCCGAGGATCTGCAAATTGCCGATGATGTGGCGCAGGTAGCGCGGCGCGAACATCGCGGTCTTCTCGAGCGCGAAGGCGCGGTCATAGATCATCGCCTTGCTGTCGCAGTAGATCAGTCCGACCGGCAGGCCCTTGTCGGCATTCTCGCGCGAGATGACGATATAGAAGGCGTCCTCGGTGAACATCTCGACCCAATCGGCGAGCCGCTGCTCGTCGAGGGCCGCCGCATAGGCGGCGTTGAACTTGTCCACCTCGTGATGCAGCAGCAGCGCAGTGAGCGCGGGATCCCGGGTCGCGGCCGGCGGAACGTCAAGCATCGCACGGGCTCCTGCTAGCGCATGTCCACGAAAAGTGGGAACCGGTTTTCCGATAAGGACATGCGCAAACGAAAGAAGCTAGAGCGCATTGCGAATCGAGCCAATCGGAATGCGCTCTAGACGCCCATTTCCTGGCGCCAGTGCTTGTACATTGCGCGGATCGCCGACTCCGAGATCAGCGTGTCCGAGGTGCCGGCCTCGTGCGCGGGATCGAGCTTGACCAGGTGGCGCTTGTCGGGAACGCGCCGCATGCCGTCCTGCACGAACTTCATGGCCTCGTTGTCCTCGAGCCCGAGGAAGCCGGCCGGCCCCATCAGGTTGCCCTGGCGCAGGCGATGGCGCGTCATCGCTTCGTCGTCGCCTTCGAAGCCGAACATGGTCCACTTCATGAGGAATTCGTGCGGCCCGGTCGGCACGATCTGGCGGATGCCGAGCGTGTTCATCTCGCGCTGCACGATCAGGTTCGGCCAGATGGTCGACATGGTTACCGACCACGGGCTGTCGAACTCCTCGACGAAATTCATGAAGCGCGGCTCGCGCAAGGTCATGCCTTCCTTGTAGGCGCGCATCTCCTTCTTGTCGGCGGCCGCGAGCTTGTTGGCGTCAGACTTGGCCGAGGCCATCACGCCATGACGCCCGCTGGCATCGGTCAGCATCAGCGAGCGGTTGCCGGCGACCAGCAGCCCGAAGGTCACCAGGAAGGTGTGCAGCAGGGTGGCGTGGTAGGGGTCCTTGAGGTTCTCGTGATAGAGCTTCCAATTGCCAGGCAGCGAATGGCGGTAATGCCCGAGCACCACGAGCTTGCGGCCGTCGAAGGTGGCCTCGAACTCGCGCAGAATGTCCGCACCGAGATAGTCGGCGAGCGAGTCCATGTCGTGCCGGTAGGAGGCGAACACGACGCCGCGGTGGGTCGTGACGTTGAGCGTGGTGAGCCCGTGTTCGGCCTGGTTGAAGTCGCGCGGCATGCCGCCCTTGCCGGCGACGCCGCGCTTGAACGGCACGCCGATGAGGTTGCCCTTCAGGTCGTAAGTCCACTGATGATACGGGCAGACGAACTCGTTCACCGTGCCCGACAGCTCGCGGCAGAACTCGGCGGCGCGATGCGCGCAGCGGTTCTCGACCACGCTGATCGAGCCGTCGCCCACACGCGCCACCACCACCGGCGTCGGGCCGACATGCGAGCGGATGAAGTCGCCCGTGTTCGGAATTTCGGCTTCGAGCGCGACGTAGTTCCAGGTGGGTCCGTGAAAAATGCGCTCGACCTCGCGCTGGTAGATGCGCTCGTCGGTATAAACCCAATCCGGAATCTCAGTGAGGTCGCCAGGCCAGACATACTGGCGCTCGAACAGCACGGCCTCCTCGGTCGCGCCGGCCTTGCCGTTTCCGCTGTCGCTGCCCATACCGGCCTCCGCCCGCGTAGCGCGTGCTGGATGTGATTGAGCGTCGGCCAAGTATACGTCTTTCCGACTGCGTGCCAAGGCAACGCAAGACTCGCCGCTACGCCTGATCCCTCAGCGCGCGCTCGACCTGCGCCAGCAGCGGCGCGACATCGTGGTCGAGATAGTAGGAGGCACCCACGCGCACCGGGTCGCCGGCATAGTAGCGCTCGTATTGCAGCATGCGCTGGCCGAATTGCGTGCCGGTGGCGTCCCAGGCGAGCTTGTAGAGCCGGATGCGCTTCTCCGCGTCGACGCCGGCGCCGCGGTAGTAGCGCGCGATGTCGGCTGCGACGGCGGAGCGCAGATCCGCCTCGGTCGGATTGATCAGCAGGCCGCCGGCGCCCAGCACTTGCACGACCTGCACCATGCGCTCGTACATTTTCGGCAGGTGATAACGCAGCGCCTGCAGCGGCGCGTAGGCCGGACGCAGCGCGCCGCGTCCGGTCGGCTCGGCGTTGCGCTCCGCCATCAGGATCGCCGCCTCGATCAGCTGCAGATAGCCCAGAAGCTCGCCGAGTTGCTCCTGCACGTGCAGGTGGATGTCGCTCTTGACCGTGCGGGCGAGCGCGATCGCGACGCCGGTCAGCAATTGGCATTTCGCCAGCCCGCGGACCGCGGTCTGGTGGCCGGTGTGGTTGCGGATACTCGCCTGCGCGAACAGCGCGTTCCCCATGGCGACGTCGCCGTAGAGAAACACGCGCTCCCACGGGATCAGCACGTCGTCGAACACGCAGACCGCGTCCGGCTCCTCGAAGCGCGCGCCGAGCGGATGGTCCCACTCCGATTGCGTTCCGGCATCGAACGGCTCGCGGCAGATAAAGCGCAGCCCCGCCGTCGCGGCGGGAATGCCGAAGGCGAGCACGTAGCGCTCCTCGCCCGCGCGGAGGCCGGGTTGCGGATAGACCAGAAGCTCGTCGGCGGTGGGCCCATGGGTGGCCAGCATCTTGGCCCCGCGCACCACCAGGCCATCCTCGGTTTCGTTGACGACGCCGAGATGCACGAAGGCGTCGTCCTGCTCGTGCGAAGCCTTCGAGCGGTCGCTCTGCGGATTGACGATGGCGTGAGTGAGAAAGAGATCGCGATCGCGGCAATGGCGGTAATACTCGGTCACGTTGCGCGCGAACCGCTCGCCGCGGCGGCCGAAAAAGTCGGCGCCCTCGGCCCAGGTCATCACCACAGTGTTGAGATAGTCGGGCGAGCGCCCGACCATGCCGAAAGTGGCGTCCGCCCACACTTTCATCGACTCGCGGCGCTTGACCAGGTCGGCATGGGTGCGCGGGATCATGAACGAGCTGCCGGCGCGCCCGCCTTCGCACTCATAGCTCATGACGTCCCGGTGCTCCGGCTGCGTCTGCAGGTCATAGAGCTGCGCGATGGAATGAACGGGCCGGCGAAAAACCGGGTCGCTGGTGACGTCGTCAACGCGCCGGCCCGCGACCCAGACCTCGCGCGGATGGCGCTGCAGGCCGGCGATGAATTCGCGTCCGTTGCGCGGCGCCATCAACAACTCCCGTTTGCGCCGCAAGCTAGCACGTCCTGTCCGACTTCCACCGCACACGCCAAAATTGCTGCCGACTCCACGCACCGCGATCGGGCTCTTGTGCGGCAGGGCGCCGCGAGACAAGAATGCGCCGCCGGCTTGCGGGCGGCGCGGAGAAACGCATGAAACTCGGGTTTTTCACGATGCCGGTGCATCCGCCGGCGCGGGCCTACGCAGAAACGCTCAAGGAGGATCGCGAAGCCTTCATTCTCGCCGACCGCCTCGGATACAGCGAAGGCTACTGCGGCGAACACCTCACCGACGCGGTCGAAAACATCCCCAACAGTATGATGTTCGTCGCCACCCTGCTCGGGGTCACCCGGCAGATGAAGGTGGGAACCGCCGTGGTCAATCTGCCGCACAGCCATCCCGTGGTGGTCGCCTCGAACGCGGCGATGCTCGACAACCTGTTCGAGGGGCGGTTCATCCTGGGCATCGGCGCCGGCATCCTGCGCTCGGACGCCGAGGCGCTCGGGCTGCTCGATGCCGACCGCAATGCCATGTTCGCGGAGGCGATCGACCATATCGTCGCGCTGTGGACGGGAAAGGCGCCGATCGACTTGAAGGGGAAATACTGGACCATCTCGACAATGAAGACGTTATGGCCGGAGGTCGGAATCGGCGACATCGTCAAACCCTATCAACAGCCGCACCCGCCGATTGCCGGCACGGCGACCGATCCGGACTCCAAGGGTCTGATCGCGCTCGGCCGGCGCGGCTGGTGGCCGATCTCCTCGCACTTCCTGCATCCCAATTGCCTCAAGAGCCAATGGGCCAACTATGCGACGGGCTGCGCCGAGGGCTCCCACAAGGCCGAGCGCGCCAACTGGCGGATCGCGCGCTCGATCTTCGTCGCCGACGATGACAAGACCGCGAGAAGCTATGGCGGCGAGGATCCGAACAGCCCCTATCGCTTCTACATGAATCAGCTTACCGCCAAGCTGAAGAAGGCGCGGCGCATGGTCGCGTTCAAGCCGCATCCCGAAATGCCCGACGAGGACATTACCTACGAGTATATCTTCGAGAACATCGTGATCCGCGGCAGCGTGAACCGGGTCGTCGATCGCATCCTCGCGCTGCACGAACAGGTCGGCGACTTCGGCACGCTCTTGTACTGCGGAAAGGACTGGGCGGATGCGCGCCTCGGTCGCAGGTCGATGGAACTCATGGCGGAGAAGGTCATGCCGGCGGTGAATGCCGCGCTCGGAAAATCGGTGGCCGCGGAATAGCGCCGGCGCCAGCAGCCAAACGCGAAGGGAGAATCACCCATGTCGCCCAAGTCTCAGGACGTCAAGCACTCCGGCCTGTTCGGCTTTCTCGCGCAGCCCGATGCCCCGACGACCGGAGGGGTCGTAATCCTGCCGACCATCTTCGGGGTCAATGCCTTCGTGCGCGGCTACGCCGAGACGCTGGCGCGCGCCGGGCTCGCGGCGGCGGTGTGGGATCACTACGAAGGCTTGCCTCTGACGACGGACTACGAGGAATCGAAAGCGCGCGCGCGCAAGCTCGCCGACGCCGGCATGCATGCCAAGGTGAAAAAGTGGGTCGACCACATGCTCGGCGACCTGCGATTGACCTCGGTCGGCGTGCTTGGCTTCTGCCTGGGCGGCCGCTACGCGCTGATGGCCGCCGCGCGCGATCCTCGCATCAAGGCTTGCGCCGCCGCTTATCCGTCGATCGAGAATCCGCGGCTTGCCAACCAGGAGGAGGACGCGGTCGCGCTGGCGGGCGACATCGCCTGCCCCGTGCACGTGGTGCAGCCCGGGCACGACCACGTCGCCACCGTGGAGACCTATGCGGCGCTCCACGCGCAACTCCACGAGCGCGCCGCGCCCACGGTCTGGCAATACTATCCCGACGCCGAGCACGGCTTCATGCACCGCAAGGAGCCGGCCGCCAACGCGGCCGCGACCGTGATCGCCTCGCCGCAGCTGGTCGCGTTCCTGCGGGCCTGTCTGGCATAGCCGGCACCGCTGATCGGCCGATATGAGCAGATGCGGGCTCGAGAAATCGTCGAGTGCCGCAGGAAAAGCACGAGACGCGCATGGACGACGAGACGGTATTGCGCCGTAAGACCGCGGTGTTGACGCGCATGCTCAACCTGCAGGGCACGATCGGCATGTTCGGACACGTGTCGGTGCGCGTGCCCGGCACCAATCGGGTGCTGCTCAGCCCTGGCGGCGGCACCGACAAGGCCGCAGTGCAGCCGGAGGACATTTTCGTCTTCGATATCGACGGCAATATCCTGCATCATCCCGGCGGTCTCATCCCGCTGGAATGGCGCATCCACACCCGCATTCACCGCGATCGCCCGGACTGCATGTGCATTGCCCATCTGCATGCCCGCCACGCCACCGCGCTGGGCATCGCCGGGCACGAGATCGTGCCGGTGTTCTTGCATGGCTCGTTCCTGCACGTCGGCGTGCCGACCTGGAACAACCCGCGGCTCGTCGTCACCGAGGACCAGGCGGCCGACCTCTCGCGCGCGCTCGGCGACAAGATCGCGGTGCAGATGCGCGGGCACGGCAGCGTCGTGGTCGGCGAAAGCGCGGAGGCCGCCTTCTTCGGCTGTACCTTCCTGGAGGAGAACGCGTGCAAGCAATTGGAAGCGGCGATCATGGGCGGAGCGATCGCGCTCACCGCCGATGAAGCGCGCGACTGCTCGGAAAGCACCTATAACCCGCGCCTGTTCAATTTGCTGTGGTCATATTACGAGAGCAAGGTCGCGCTGCCGGCCTCTGCGCGCACACGCGCCTAGCGCGCAGCGTTTTGGCTCTCCCCCGTTACCGCCGTCGTCGCCGCGGCCGGCGACTTTACAAAACTTTACCTGCGCGAAACCGGCGGGAAAACGCCATCCGCTAGCTTGGCTCACAGGCGCTACCGCCTGAGATCACACAGGAGCTGAGCATGGTTGACCAGAACGATGCGAACTCTTCCAACCCGGAACCGATCCCGCCCGCGGATCATCGCGGCAGCCGGCGCGGCACCTTCCTGATTGCGCTGCTCGCGGTGGCGCTGTTGGCCGGAGTCACCGGCAACCTGCTGTCGACCGCCTTCGGTCAAGGCTTCGGCTGGCATCGCGTGCACTGGCACCATACCGGCCTGTTCGGCGGGCCACTGACCCCGGCCCAGATCGATGACCGCATCGACCGCTTCACCAAGCACATGGCGATCGAGCTCGATGCAAGCGCGGACCAGCAGGCCAAGCTCGCGAGCATCGCCAAGGCGGCGGTCGCCGATCTGCGGCCGTTGCGGGAAAAGGCGCACGCCGCGCGCAGCCAGGCGATCGCGCTCTTGACCGCGCCCAGCATCGATCGTAGTGCAATCGAGCGCCTGCGCGCCGAACAGATCGGGCTGGCGGAGACTGCGAGCAAACGCCTCGCACAGGCGCTGGCCGATGCCGCCGACGTGCTGAACCCCGAGCAGCGCAAGAAGGTGGCCGACTGGATGGCGGACGGTGCTCCCTGGGCACGCTGGCATCACGGGTAAAGAACTCCGGCTGATGGACCGTCGTGGGCGAACGGCTGCTCCTGATCGAAGATGATTCCCGTCTTGCCGAGATGGTCGGCGAGTACCTCGGCAAGGCGGGTTTTCAGGTCATCCACGCCGAGGACGGAAGCCGTGGGCTGGCGCTGCACGGGCGCGAGGCGGTCGATGCGGTCATCCTCGATCTGATGCTGCCTGACGCGGACGGCCTGGAGATCTGCCGGCAGATCCACGCTCGCTCAGATACTCCCATCCTGATGTTGACGGCGCGCGGCGATCCCATGGACCGCATCGTCGGGCTCGAAATGGGCGCCGACGACTATCTGCCGAAGCCGTTCGAGCCGCGCGAGCTGTTGGCGCGGCTGCGCGCCATCCTGCGCCGCCGCCGCGCCGGCCCGGCGCCCGCGGACGTACTTCGCTACGGGCGCCTGGAGATCGACCGCGGGTCGCGCGAGGTCCGCCTCGACGGCGCGCCGCGCCCGCTCACCGGCTATCAGTTCGCGCTGCTGCTGGCACTGGCGGAGCGCGCGGGTCGCGTGATGTCGCGCGACGCGCTCATGGACCTGGTCAAGGGCGAGCCGATCGAGGCGTTCGACCGCTCGATCGACGTGCACATTTCGCGCATTCGCGCCGCGATCGAAGACGACCCGAAAAAGCCGCGGCGCGTGATCACGGTCCGCGGCGCAGGCTACGTGTTCGCGCGGGCGCAGGACTGACACTCACACCGCCGCCGGCAGCGGCGGCGCCGCGCTGATGTGATCGAGAGGCCCGGTCTGGGATGAGACGACTCTATCTGCAAGTCTACCTGACGATCGTGGCGAGCCTCGTGCTGGTCGTGCTCACGGCCGGTCTCATCTGGCACTTCACCTCGGGCTTTCGCCCGTTCGGCCAGCAGTTCGAGGTCGCCGGCGAGATCATCGCCGAGCTCGTTCCGCCGGTGGCTGCGCCGGCGCAGGTTCAACAGCAGGCGATCGATCGCCTGGCCCGCCGCTTCGACGCGGACCTCGCGCTGTTCGGGCGCGGCAACGAGCTCCTGGCGGCGGCGGGACGGCCGCTGCCGGCGCCCGGCCGCATCGGCCGCAACGGCGGCTGGATGCCGACGGCGGGGGGACCGGCGCTGTCGATCCCGCTGCCGGACGGCCGGCGGCTCGTCGCCCGCCTTCCGGCGCGGCAACGGCCGGGCGCACTGGTGGTCGCCGCCTTCCTCGGAGCGATCGCGCTCGTGGTCGCGCTCGGCGCTCGTCCCGTCGTGCGTCGGCTTACCGGCCGGCTCGAGCGGCTGCAGCGCGGCGTCGAGTCGCTCGGCGCCGGCGATCTGCGCGCGCGGGTCAAGGTCGAAGGCCGCGACGAGGTTGCGCGCCTGGCGCAGAGCTTCAATCAGGCCGCCGCTCGCATCGAGAGCCTGGTCGAGGCCCACAAGATGCTGCTCGCCCATGCGTCGCATGAGCTGCGCACGCCGCTCACGCGCATCAGGCTCGGTCTCGAATTGGTGGACGCACCCTCCGAGCGCAAGGCGCAGCTCGCGCACGACGTCGCCGAGCTCGATCAGCTCGTGGACGAGATCCTGCTGGCGAGCCGTCTCGAGGCGACCGATGCGCTGGACGTTCGCGACGACATCGACTTGGCTGCGCTCGCCGCCGAGGAATGCGCGCGCTACGACGATTGCAGCGTCGCAGGGACATCGGTCGCGGTGCGCGGCGATCCGATGCTGCTGCGCCGAATGATCAGGAATCTGGTCGAGAATGCCCGCCTGCACGGCAAACCGCCCATCGAGGTGGCCATCGCGCGAGACGATGGTCGAGCGATGCTCAGCGTGCTGGACCGCGGGCCGGTGATCGCTGCGGACGCCCGCGCGCGGCTGTTCTCGAGCTTCTACCGTATTCCCGGAGGCGGTGGCCCGCAGGGCACCGGGCTTGGCCTGGCGCTGGTGCGCCAGATTGCGCGCCGGCACGGCGGCGACGTCGCCTACGATCCCGCGCGCGGCAACTGCTTCACGGTCAGCCTGCCGGCCAAGTAGCGGCGTCAGGACGGATTGACCGCCGAACCGTCGAGCAGCTCCAGCATCAGGTCGAGGGCGGCGGCGCCGAACGCACGCATGTTGGCGGCACGATCGGCGCTGCCGGTTTCGAGCGTGATCGCGCGCTCGCGCGCGCCGGCAACAGCGATGCAGCTGTGCCCGGCAGCATCGCCGTAGCGGTTGCCGCTGGGGCCAGTCGCGCCGCTCTCTGCCAGGGCCCAAGTCGCGGCGAAACGCTGCCTCGCCGTCTGCGCCAACAGCCGGGCATAGGCCTCGGTCGAGGCGCGCATGCCGAGCGCGGTGATGTCGGGCAGATCAAGCAGCACCCGTCGCGCGACCGCGGTATAGACGACGGCGCCTCCCAGGAAATAAGCAGACGCCCCCGGCACCGCGAGCAGCGCCGCCGAAACGAGGCCGCCGGTGGAGGATTCCGCCACGGCGATCGTCTCGCTGCGCGCCTTGAGCAGGCGAGCAACCTCATGCGCGCGTGCGAGAAGCTCCTGCATCGTTCGACTCCTGCTTTCGGCGCGCGATCGGATGCGGCATTGCCGGCAGCGACGCGCCGCGCCTATGATGCCAGAACGCGCGAGGAGACGGTGAAAAGATATGGCGAACAAGCCCGCAGCCAAGAAGCGTAACGCCAAGCAGCGGCACTATGGCGATATTCTCTACGAGGTGAGGGATCACGTCGCGTGGGTGACCATCAACCGGCCGCGCGTGCTCAACGCTTTTCGCGAGCAGACGCTCGACGAGCTCACCGACGCGCTGAAGTCAACGCGCGAGGATCCCTCGATCGCCTGCGCGGTCGTCACCGGCGCCGGCGACAAGGCGTTCTCGGCCGGCGGTGATTTCTACGCCATGAAGCGGCTCAACTGGGTCAACGGCGCGATGTGGAACGACCGCATGCAGGCGCTCGCCATGACCATCCGCGGCCTGCCGATCCCGGTGATCGCCATGGTCAACGGCTGGTGCATGGGCGGCGGCCACGAGCTCGCCCTGTGGTGCGATCTCGTCATCGCCTCGGACAATGCCGTGCTCGGGCAGACCGGCGCGCGCGTCGGTGCCTGCCCGACCGTGGGCGCGACGCAATATCTGCCGCGCATCATCGGCGAGCGGCTGGCGCGCGAAATGATCTTCTGCGCGCGGCGTTTCACCGCGCAGGAGGCGGTCGAGATCGGCCTCGTCAACAAATGCGTTCCGCAGAAGGACCTGCTGAAGGAAACGCTGATCTGGTGCGAAACCATCAAGGGGCACAGCCCGCAGACCCTGCGCATGACGAAGAAAAGCCTCAACTTCGAGTCCGATCTGCTCTACGCCTCCTGGCAGCACGGCATGGAGCTGCTGGCCCATGTCTGGGGCTCGGAGGAAAGCCTCGAGGGCATGAACGCCTTCCTGGCCGGGCGCAAACCCGACTTCCAGAAATTCCGCCTGCGCAACAAACGCGCGCTCGAAGAGTATCTCGACGGCTGCTCCCAGAACCTCAACGCGCCGCCCTCGATGCGCGGGAAGTGATGCGGGATCCACTCCATGAGTGACGTCGCCAATGGCCCGCTCGCCGGGATTCGCGTACTCGACCTCACGCGCATCCTGGCGGGCCCGCTCTGCACCATGATGCTGGGCGACATGGGCGCCGAGGTGATCAAGGTCGAGCCGCCGGGAAGCGGGGACGACACGCGCTCCTGGGGACCGCCTTTCGTCGCCGGCGAGGCCTGCTACTTTCTCGGCGTCAACCGCAACAAGCGCTCGTTGACGCTCAACATGGCGGTGCCGGCGGGCCAGAAGATCCTCGCCGCGCTGATCGCAAAGTCCGACGTGCTCATCGACAATTTCCGGCTCGGCACGCTCGCGAAATGGGGCTTCAGCGACGCCTGGTTCGATGCGCACGCGCCGCGCCTCGTGCGTTGCTCGATCACCGGCTATGGATCGAGCGGACCGAAAGCGGCGTTGCCGGGCTACGACTTCATTTTGCAAGCCGAGTCCGGCCTCATGAGCATTTGCGGCGAGCCTGATGGCGTGCCGACCAAGTACGGCGTCGCCATCGTCGACGTCTGCACCGGCATGCTCGCCTCGAACGCGATCCTCGCCGCGCTCAATGCGCGCCAGCGCACCGGCAAGGGCCAGAAGGTCGAGCTCTCGCTCTATGAGACTTCGCTCGCCATGCTCGTCAATGTCGCCTCGAACTATCTCACCGTCGGACGCAACGGCGGCCGCTTCGGCAACGGGCACCCCAGCATCGTCCCGTACACGACCTATCACGCCGCCGACGGCATGATCGCAATCGGCATCGGCAACGAGCGTCAATTCGCGCGCTGCGCCGAGGTGCTCGGCCATCCGGAATGGGCGCAGGACGAGCGCTTCAATTCCAACCGCGCACGGGTCGAAAGCCGCGCCACCATCGACGGCCTGATCAACGCGGCGCTCGCCCGCGGCAGCGCCGCTAGCTGGCTCGACAAGCTCAAGGCGGTGGGGGTGCCCTGCGGCAAGATCAACTCGGTCGCCGAGGCGCTCGACGAGCCCCACACCGCGGCGCGCGCCATGATCGAGACGATCGAGCACGCCACCATCGGCAGCTTGAAGATGCTCGGGATTCCGTTCAAGTTCTCGGACACCACCTGCTCCGTGCGCCGCCCACCGCCGACGCTCGGCCAGCACAACGACGAGATCCTGCGCGGGGAGCTCGGGCTTGAGGACAAAGCGATCGTCGAATTGCGCGATAAGAAGGTGATCTGAGCCCTCGAGGCGCACCGCCCAAGCCGTCCGGTCAACGGAGTTCGCACCCGTGAGGATCAAGCGCGTCGACCCGATCGCGGTCAGCCTGCCGATGAAGAAGCCCGTCGTCATGGCGGGTGAGGAAGTCAGACAGGCCGACAACGTGCTGGTCCGCATCGAGGCCGACAACGGCGTCGTGGGCTGGGGCGAAGCCGCTTCCGCCCCGACCATGACCGGCGAAACGGTCGATAGCATGATGGCGGCGATCGGCTATCTCATGCCTGCGGTCGAGGGACGGCCGGCGCAAGACATTGCCGGCACTTTGGTCGCCATGGGTGCGCGCATGTACGGCAACAGCGCTGCCAAGGCCGCGATCGAGATGGCGCTACATGATCTCGTCGGGCGCGCCACCGGCCAGCCCGCCTACGCGCTGCTCGGCGGCAAGCAAAGGAGCCGCATGGCGATCCTCGGGGTCATCGGCACCGGCGATCTTGCCTCCGACCTGCGCGAGGCCGAGCGCAAGAAGGCGGACGGCTACACCGCGTTCAAGATCAAGGTCGGCATCGACAAGCCGCTGATCGACGGCGAGCGCACCCGCCGCGTTTGCGCCGTGCTCGGGAGCGGGGCGTTGATTTCGTCCGACGCCAACCAGGGCTGGTGCAGCGAGGAGGCGGTGCAATACGCGCGCGCGGTGGCCGGCGCGGGCCTCGATTTCTTCGAGCAGCCGGTGCCGGCGGACGATATTGCGGGGATGACGGCCGTGGCGGCGGCCGCGTCCGACATCGCGATCGGCGCCGATGAAGGCATTCATTCGCTCGAGGACATCCGCCGCCATCACGAGCGCAACGCCGCGCGCGGCATGAGCCTGAAAACGATCAAGCTCGGCGGCATGCGCGGCGTGATGGAGGCCGGCCGCTTGTGCGATCGCCTCGGGCTCAAGGTCAACGTGGCCGCCAAGACCGGCGAGTCGAGCATCGCCTGCGCGGCGGCGACGCATATCGCTGCCGCGCTGCCGCAGCTCGCCTGGGGGTTGACGCTCTCCAACGACGGCCTCGCCGACGACCTGACCGCACGGCCCATCCGCATCGAGCGCGGACATGTGGACGTATCGGACCGCCCCGGCCTCGGCATCGACGTGGACGAGGACAGGGTCCGCCGGCATCGGCGCGACGTCCCGGTCCGGCGAGTGGCATGACGCAAGCGACGAAGACGAGGCAATCCAATATCGGCATTGCCGTGGTGGGCGCCGGCCGCATCGGGACGCTGCGGGCGCGGCTCGTCGCCAAGCATCCGGCGGTAGGATTCCTGGCGGTCTCCGACCGCGATCCAGCCCGCGCCCGCGGGCTCGCCGAGGCCGCCGGCGCCGATCTCCATTCTGGCGACAACGACGAGGTGATCGACCATCCGCGGGTGACCGCGGTCATCGTCTCGACCCCGGAGCAGCAGCACACCCGGCCGGTGCTGCGGGCGCTTGAGCGTGGCCTGCCGGTGCTGGTGGAGAAGCCGATCGGCTTCTCGCTGCGCGAGGCCGACGACATCCTGGCGACCTTGCGCGCGACCAAGGGCGAGCTGCGCGTCGGCTACAGCCGGCGCTACAAGGAATGCTTCCTGCGCGCCAAGGAGCAGATGCTGCACGGCCGTCTCGGCCGGGTGATCGGCGGCATGGCGCGCGTGTACAACTCGCGCGCCCAGGCCTTCGCCATTCTCAAGCGCGATCCGCACGCCACCCCCGTGCTCGACGTGCTCACCTATTACGTCGATCTCATGTGCTGGTTCCTGGAAGGCAACCGGCCGGTCGAGGTGGTGGCGCGCGGCCAGCACGGTATCTTCCGGGACGCCGGCTACGGCGCCCACGACGTCACCTGGGCGATCGTCACCTTCGCCGACGGCGCCGTGATCAACCTCGGCGTCAGCTACGCGCTGCCGGCGCGCTATCCGACGCTGGGGCAATCGGACCGCCTCGAGCTCCTCGGCAGCGAAGGCACCATGATCATCGACGACGACCACCTCGATCACCTGATGTTCTCGGAGCGGGGCATCCCGCACGCCTACGTGCCGGACCACGCCGTCGACATGGCCTTCCTCGGCAGCACCACGGCGGGCGACTGGGCGGTCGGCGACTTCTGGGGCCCGCTCGGCAACGAGACCCGCGCCTGGCTCGATCATCTCGCGACCGGCGCGCCCACGGTGCACACCACGCCGGAGCAGGCCCGCATCAATCTCGAGACCACCATCGCGATCGAGCGCGCGGCGGCATCCGGCCATCCCGTACGCCTGCCGCTACAAGTCGAAGAGTAGACCGAGCGCACTCTGCGCGCCGGCACCGGCTACGCTCGCGCGCGCTGTGCGACATTGGCGATGCGCTCGGGCACGCCGAACTCGCGCCGGCAGACCTCGGCGAGCGCGGCCACACCCTGCCGGATCGCCTCGTGCGAGGGGCTGGCAAAGCACAGCCGCATGCGGCTTCGGCTGTAGCCCTCATCGGTCGACCATTCCGGCCCGGGATTGATAGCGACACCGGCTGCCAGCGCCGCCTGCGCGAGCTTGCGGGTGTCCACCGCGTCGGGCAGCCTGACCCACAGGAAAATGCCGCCCTTGGGATCCTCGAACTCGGCCGCAGTCCCGAACTGCTCGGCGAGTGCCTCCATCAGGGTCTCGGCCTTGGCCCGCAGGCCTCGGGTCAGTTTCGGCACGTGCTCCGCGAAGTGGCGCGCACAGAACTCGCCCAGCACCATCTGCTCGAGCGCGCCGGAGCCCGCGTCGGTCTTGAGCGCGAGGATGCGGGAGAGCATGTCCCACGGCGCCACGATGTAGCCGACCCGGAGCGCTGGCGCGACTGACTTGGAGAATGAGCCGATGTGGATGACGCCACCGTGCTCGCTCATGGCGTAGAGCGCGGGCGGGCGGCGGCCGTCCCAGGTCAGGTCGGCGTAGCAGTCGTCCTCGAAGATCGCCACGCCGTAGTCGTGCGCGAGTTTGAGCAGGTCGAGGCGGCGCTGCTCGGGCAGGATGGTGGCGGTCGGGTTCTGCACCGTCGGAATGGTGTAGATGTATTTGGGTCGGATGCGGCGGCGCTCGAGGTCGGCGAGCGCGGCGGCGACCGCGTCGATGCGCATGCCGTCGCGGTCGAGCGGGATGCCGACCGCGTTCACCCCGAGCCGCGCCAGGCGCGACAGCGAGCCCTGATAGCTCTCCTGCTCGATCAGGACGGTGTCGCCGGGCGCGAGCAGCGCGCCGTTGACGAGATCGAGCCCCTGCAACGAGCCGGAAGTGATCAGAATCTCCTCGGCGGTGCAGGCGATGCCGGCGGTGCGCTTGAGCTTCTCCACCAGGAAGCCGCGCAACGGGAGGTAGCCGAGCGGGCCGCTCGCGAGGCCGTAGGTGGCGAGCGTGCGGCCCTCGCGCGCGAGCACCGCGGCGGCGGCCGCCATCAGCGCCTCGAGCGGCACCTGCTCGGGGTCGTTGTTGCCGCCAATGAAGCTGTACTTGGCCAGGCCGGTCCACCGCGGCGCCGGCGGCGGCAGCCCCGGCCGCAACAGCGGCGCGAAGTCGAAGGCTCCGGGGCTCATGATGCGGTCGCCAGCGCGGCGGCAGGCTGCGGCACCTCGCGATTCATCGCCGCGAGCGTCGGCATCACCTCGCGCGTGAACAGGTTGAGCGAGTGCATCTCCTGCGCATGCGTGAGCGAGCCGAAAGCGAGCAGCAGCACGAGATAGTTCTGCCCGATGCGCTCGGCCTGCTCGGTCAGGATGCGCCGCACCGTGTCGGGGCTTCCCACCACCAGCGTGCCGGCCGCCTTCGACTGGTCGTAGTCGGCCGAGATCGAGATCGGCGGGAACGAGCCGCGCTCGACCCACAGCCAGGCGAGGCTGTCGAACCAGCGTTGGTAGGCCGGGCGCGCGATGCGCTCGGCTTCCGCATCGGAATCGGCGATGAACATCGCGCGCATGACGCCGCAGTGCGGCGTCACCACCGGCGAACGCGAACGCTTGCGCTCTTCGGCCTGCGCGTCCCACTGCGCGCGGAACGTCGCAAGCATCTTTGCGACCTTGTCGTCCGGCCCCAGCGTGACGCCGTGCATGCCGTGCCGGGCGGCGAAGATCGGCCCATGATCGCCGCGTAGCCCGTACCAGAACGGCGGGTGCGGACGCTGCAGCGGCCGCATCACCACCGGCACGTCCTTGAAGCCGTAGCGATCGCACTCGTAGTCGATACGGTCCTGCGTGAAGCCCTGGCAGAGCACGTTGAAGGCATGCTCGTAGTCGGCGCCGGAGCGCTCGAACTCGACGCCGTAGGCCTCGAACTCCATGGGCGAGATGCCGCGGCCGACCCCGATATCAAGGCGGCCGCCGCTCAGGTGATCGAGCATGCACAGTTCCTCGAGCAGCCGCAGCGGATGGTAGAGCGGCAGCAGATAAAGCAGCGTGCCGAGCCGGATGCGCCGCGTCTCGCGCGCGGCGGCGGCAAGGAAGATGCTCGGCGACGGCGTCATCGACAGCGGCGTGGCGTGGTGCTCGGTGAGATGATAGCCGTAGAAGCCGGCGGCCTCGGCCGCACGCAGCAGCACAAGCCGCTCCTCGTAGGTCTTCTGCAGCGGCTCGCCGCGGTCGTCGATGTAGTCGAAGATTCCGAACTGCATGTGGCGCGCTTCCCGTCCGGGCCGAGTTTTGCCTGTCAGCCTAGCATCGCTGCGCCGTCGCGTCTAAGCGGTCGCCGGCCTGGCCGCGCTTTGCTCTTGCAAACAGCCGCAAAGCCTCGTTGTCTGGCGCGATCATCGATGGTGCGGCAAACCCGCGCCGCGCGCGGGGAGATCAACCGATGTCCGCGACTGCCGCCGCTCCGTCTCGTCCCGCCGTCATCGTCACCGGAGGCGCGCGCGGGCTCGGACGCGCGATGACGCTCGGCCTCGCCGAGGCCGGCATCCGCGTGGCGGTGGCGGATTTGTCGGCGAGCCGGGCCGAGCTCGACGCGCTCGCGCAGCACGCGCGCAGCCGCGGCTTCGCCGACCGCATCCAGGCCGTCGAATGCGACGTCACGCGCTGGCGCGACTGCGTCGCCGCCGTGGAGCGGGCGGTCGCCGCGTTCGGCGCCGTTCACGGCCTTGTCAACAATGCCGGCGTCGGCATGCAGGACATCGGCAATGTTCTCGTCGGCGCGCGTAAGAAGTTCTACGAGGTCGATGCCGAGGTCTGGCGCCACAGCATCGACGTCAACGTCAACGGCCCGTTCATGATGGCGAAGGCGATCGTCCCGGCATTGCTGGCGCAGGGCTGGGGACGCATCGTCAACATCGAGACCAGCAGCTACACCATGATGATGGAGGGCTTCTCGCCCTATGGCCCGTCCAAGGCCGCGCTCGAGGCGGCGACCGTGATCTGGGCCAAGGACCTCGCCGGCACCGGCGTCACCGTCAATGCGCTCGCGCCGGGCGGGCCCGCCAACACCCGCATGATCCCGGCGGCGGAGGTCGCCGACCGCGCGACCTTGATCCAACCCGAGGTCATGGTGGCGCCGATTGCCTGGCTGATGTCGCCACGCTCCGACGGCGTGACCGGGCGCCGGATCATCGCCAAGGAATGGGACGCCGCGCGGCTTGCCAGCGAGCCGCCGGGAAAGGTGGGAACGCCGGCGGGGTGGTGAGGGAGAGCACGCATGGACACGCACGAGCTGCGCGAGAAGGGCTTGAAGCTGCGCCGCGAGATGCTGGGCCGCGACGCCGTCGATGCGCGCATGAACGCGCTCGGGACGTTCGGCGAGCCGCTGCAGGACATCATCAACGCCTACGCGTACGGCGACGTCTGGAGCCGCCCGACGCTGCCGCTGGCGACCAAGTCGCTGGCCATGATCGCGATGATGGCCGCCGCCGGCCGCGCGAGCGAGCTGCGCGTCCACCTCAAGGGCGCGCTCGGCAACGGCTGCAGCGCCGAGGAGATCCGGGAGATTCTCCTGCTGGTTGCCCTCTATTGCGGCATCCCGGCGGCGAACGAGGCGCACCGCATCGCCGTCGAGGTGCTGCGCGAGAGCGAGGCTCGGTGAAGTTCGTGCGGCAACCATGGCCCAGGCCCGGCCCGCAACGTGGATGCGAACGCGCAAGCAGCCTCCTTCGTGTCCCGGGCGACAGAAGCGAGGCCGCGTGGCCGAGCGGGTGGAGACCCGGGACCCAGCGCAAGAAGCGCGCAGCGCAAAGTACGAAGCGCAATGTCCGCCTTGCATAGCGCGTCGTGTGGCTTCTGGGTCCCGGCTCTCGCTGCGCTCGGCCGGGACACGGACCGGCGCAGCGATCCCAGGCGTGCCGGAGCGCGCCCTCCGGACAATCCCGAGTGCGTTGTCGGCGAGCAAGTGGAGGGTGGGTTGCGCGAAGCGAAACCCATGCCACGATGCTCGTTCTTCACAATGTCAAACAGCGCAGTGTTCTTCGTTCCCGGCGCGTTGCTGCGCCCGGGTTGTTCGCCTTCTCTTTCACACCGTCGTCGCAGCCCGCCCCGAGCGAGGGGTGGGCGGAGCGCCGGGAGACGTCCAGCCTTGCAGTTCAGTCGCGCGGGTAACGCGCGACGCCACGCTTGCGAGGCATGGCCCTCCCGCGCAACCGGGAGGCCGCCTCTC
>DATBKV010000267.1:0-10527 GCA_036555745.1 Xanthobacteraceae bacterium
CGTGCTCGGCAACGGCAAGGCCCTGCGCTATCCGGTCGGCGTCGGCCGCGCCGGCAAGCAATGGACCGGCACCTCCTACATCACCAGCAAGCAGCTCAAGCCGGCGTGGTCGCCGCCGGCCGAGATCCGGCACGACAAGCCTTCGCTGCCGAGCGTGATTGCGGGCGGCAGCCCCAGCAATCCCATGGGTGCGGCCGCCATGACGCTCAGTGGCGGGGAATACGCCATCCACGGCACCAACAGCCCCGGCTCGATCGGCGGCTTCGTGTCGTATGGCTGCATCCGCATGTACAATGCGGACGTGCTCGATCTCTACAACCGCGTGGGTTGGGGGACGACGGTCGTCGTGACTCGCTGAGGCGAGACGAATCGAGCGCTGATGCCCGTGCAAGCGGGGCGCGTGGCCACCGACCCTGGAATATGGATTCCCGCTGGCGCGGCAACGGCCAGCATCAGTGCGGTCCAGTGGCGATCTGTTTCCGGACGATCGCCCGTCTCATCGCCGATCGGCGCCCGACGATTTGCGGATGCGCACGTACAACGCGCCCTCCCCGCCGTGGCCGACATGGGCGGCCTCAAAGCCGACCACGTAGGCGCGGAATTCCGGCAATCGCAGCCATTGCGGCACTTGCCGCCGGAGCACACCGCGCTCGCTTGCCTCGTCGTGGGCCCGCGCGCCCTTGCCGGTAATGACCAGGGCGAATCGGGCGCCCTCGCGTTGCGCGCGCCGCAGGAAGCGCAGCAACGCGCCATGGGCTTCGCTCTGGGTCTTGCCGTGCAGGTCGATGCGCGCGTCGATCGGCTCGCTGCCGCGCGCCAGCCGCGCCTTCACGCGCCGGTCGAGCGGCGCGAGCACCGGCGCCGCCTTGGCGGCGGGCGCGTGCGTAGCCGCCGCGCCGCGGGCGGAGATCTTCGCCGGCGGCTGGTGCGGCGCGGCCACTGTCGGCGCCGCGCGACCAGGCGTGGTGCCTTCCCGCAGCGGCTTGACCGAATGGGTGACCCGGGCCCACAGCGTGCGATCCTCGGCGCTGAGCCGCCGTCGGTCGTCCCCACTCATGAGCGCGGCCGCCATCGGATCGACCACCCGCCATGCCAGCGCGCTTTGCGGGGCGGGCGAGCGTGGCCGTCGCTGATGCCTGCCGCCGCCGCTTTCGCCTTGGCATCGCCCTTCCCGGCCTCGGCATCCGGGATGCTTGGCTTCGACACCGGCAGCGGCATATGCCTGCCGGCCTCGACCATGTCGAGTTCGCGCGGCAGCAGCATGACGAAGCGTCCGGGCTGGCGGATACGGCCAGCGACGCGGGCGGCATCATCACCGGCGCCCCAATAGAGGTCGGCACGCGCCGGCCCCACGATGGCGGAGCCGGTATCCTGGGCGATCATCAGCCGATGGAACGCCGTCGCGGGCTTGGGACTGTCGATCGGCAGGCTCGCCTCGATGAAGAACGGCGTGCCATAGACGTGCATCTTGTCGACGGCGATCGAGCGACCAGGGGTCAGCGGCGCCCCTTGCGCGCCCTCTGGCTCGCCGTTGTTCGACAAGCCGGTGATCCGGAAGAACACGTAGGAGCGATTGGTTGCGCGCAGCTTCGGGGCTTCGTCGGGATTGGCGGCCATCCAGTCGCGGATGCGCTGCATCGACATTTCCTCGCGCGGGACGAGATTGCGCTCGATCAGCGCGCGGCCGACCGCGGTATAGGGATAACCGTTGTGTGAATCGTAGTTGATGCGCAGCGGCGTGCCATCCTCGAGGATGACGCGCGCCGATCCCTGGATCTGGATCGAGAGCGCCTCGAACGGGTCCTTGAGCCAGCAGATTTCAAGCTTCTGCCCGTCGAGCGCGCCGGCTTCGATCGCGCCGCGATCATAGTACGGGACGATCTCGTTCTTCTCATTGCGGCGACCGACTAGCGCCCCCTTGTTGGGAAAAGGCTCGCCGCCGGCCTTGTAGCCGGCCGCCACCAGGTCAGGCGGGCGGCGGTAGAGCGGCACGTGGAATTCCGGATTGGGAAAGCGCGAGCCCTGCACGATCGGCTCGTAGTAGCCGGTCAGGAAACCTTGGTTTTCGCCGAGACGCGCGATGCGCACCGGCCGGAAATTGTCTTCGAAGAAGGCGCGCGCCGCCGGCGCGCTCGCGGGCCGCAGCGCCGCCGCCCGCCGGCAACCCTCGGCAAGCGCGTTGGAGATCGGCCGCTCGTCAGCGGGGTGCTTGCCGGCGCGCAGGATCCGGCAGCTCGCCTGATAGGCCGTGAACGCGGCCAGATGGTCGTCGGCCGCCCAGCCCTCGAGCTCGCTCCACCGCACCGGCTCGAGTTGGGTATCGGCGAGCTTGAACGGCTCGTCGCCCTCCTGCGCCGTCACGCTGGCATCGAGCGAGAGCGTGGCCGCAGCGATGCTTCCGAGCAGCACGCACAGACGCACCATCGCAGTCCGCTCCGGCTACTGCCCGGCTTCGGTGGCGACGAGCTTCCAATTGGGATCGCGCGAGGAGAGGTCGCGCGCGAACGTCCACACGTCGGTGACGTCGGTGACCTTGTCCGGATTGCCCTCGATCGCGTTGCCGGACTTGTCGCGGGTGACCGAGACCAGCTGCGAGACGAAACGGACCGTGATCTGCGCGGTGCGGCCGCGCAACTCGGTGCCGGTGATGTCGGACTTGTCGATCGAAACGAAACGCGTCTCGACGGTCTCGCCCTTGGCTTCGCGGTCGCGGATCGCGGCCTCGAAGCCCTCGTAGACCTCGCGCGAGAGGAGGTTCTTGAGCGTGCGCCGGTCGCCCTCGGCGTAGGCCAACACGATCATCTCGTAGGCCGCACGCGCGCCGGCGACGAAATGCTTGGCGTCGAAGGTGCGATCTTCCTTGACGAGAGCATCGAGCCCGGCGGCAATCGCCGAGCCCGCCTCCGCGATCCCCTTCCAGCGCTCGGTCGGCTCGGGCGTCTCGACCGGCTTCGGCGCGCTCTCGGCGGCACGGCCGGGCAGTGTTACCACATTGTCGCTGGTTGCTCCGCGCACCGCATCACGCGGGGCATACGGGTCGTAAGGCGGCCGTTCCCGGCCCGTGCGTTGACCGAGCACGCTGCGCAGGCGCAGGAAAATGAACACTGCCAGCGCCAGAAAGATGATGGTGTAGATGTCGAACACGTCGCACGCTCTCGGCAGCCGTGACGGAACCGCAGGATCAGTGGGACGCCTGTAGCCGGGACATCCGCACAGGCGGCGATCGGTTCCCGCACCAATATGTAGGCACGCGACCACGCTGATCCAGGGGCTTGCGCCGAGCGACCGGCGCATGTCGTCGCTTGGGCCGGACCATAGACGATCCCAACCGTGGCGCCAACATGGCTGAGAGCGAGCACGGAGCGAGGCGGATGTCATTGGGTAAATGGTTATTTATCGGGCTGCTCGCGCTTCCGGTGGCGGAACTATTGGCATTCCTGCTGGTGGCGTCGCTGGTCGGCTGGCTATGGGCCGCTGCCCTGTTGATCGCGACCTCGGTCGTGGGCGTCCTGCTGTTGCGCAGGTGGGGACGCATCAACCTCGCCCGCCTGCGGGAGGCCTTCGCCCAGAACGGAATCCGGGCGATCCGCCCGGATGCACCGGGCGTCGGCGCCGCACTCGGGGGAATCCTTTTGGTATTTCCGGGTTTTATAACCGATATGCTGGGCGTTGCGCTGTTGGTGCCGGCATTTCGTCGCTGGGCCGCTGCCAAGCTCAGCATGCGCGCGGCCCGGACGCGGCGCTATCCTCGCGACCACCGCGTCATCGATCTCGAGCCCGGCGAGTGGCGCCGGATCCCCCATCGGCGCCGCCGCCGCCGCAAACCCGAGGGCGAGGCCTGATATCCTTGTCCGAGTGCAGGCCGTGTGTTAGCCACGCCGCCGATTGCGGCGATGGCGAACGGCGAGAGGTTCAAGAGTCCGATGGCGAACCCCGGCAATGGCGGCCCCGCGCCGAGCCCGAGCGCTCCGCAGGTCCAAGCACAGCTCAATGTCCTCGGCCAATACATCAAGGATCTCTCGTTCGAGAACCCGAACGCTCCGCGGTCGCTGACGCCGACCCAGACGCAACCGGCGATCAACATTCAGATCAATGTCGTCGTCCAGCAGCTCGCGGCGACCGATTACGAGGTCGCGCTCAAGCTTGAAGGCAAGGCGGAGAGCGCCGGATCGGTGCTGTTCGCGTTCGACCTCACGTTCGCCGGAGTTTTCCGCATCCAGAACGTGCCACAGGAGACGCTGCAACCGATCATCATGATCGAGTGTCCGCGACTGTTATTTCCGTTCGCTCGGGAAATCGTGGCCAACGCCGTTCGCAATGGCGGCTTCCCCCCGCTCCTGCTCGATCCCGTCGATTTTGTCGCACTCTACCAGCAACGCGCGGCGCAGGTGCAGGCCGGGCAGCCCACCACCCCGCCGCAGAGCTGACCCATCGCGCTCTCGCTGTTCGTGCCCTCAGGCTATTGCTGGAGCATGACCTGCTCCGGAAACCGGTTTTCGGGGACATGCGCTAAGGACGGAATTGCGGGCGATCACGCGCTGCGGGCAAGCTCGCTGCCGCCCTGATCCCGATAGTGGCGCCAGATCGCGATCTCGCCCAGAGTGGCTACGAAGGCGGAATGCGCCGCGCGCTCATCTGCGGTGAGCCGGGGCGAAAGCGCCTGCGGCCGCACGCGGATCACGACCGAGCTGCCGGCGGCGCCACCAGCGCCGATCTCGGCCTCCACCAGGATCAGCTGGGCCTGGCGGGCGCCGATCAGCTCCACATAGACCTCGGCCAGGATTTCGGCGTCGAGCAACGCGCCGTGCTTGGTACGGCGGCTGTTATCGATGTTGTAGCGCAGGCACAGGTCGTCGAGACGATTGGGCCCGGCTGGGTGCTTGCGCCGCGCCAGCAGCAAAGTGTCGACCAGGCGCTCGCGCGCGATCAACGTTCGTCCCACGCGCTCGAGCTCAGCGTTGAGAAAGCCAAGATCGAACAGGGCGTTGTGGGCGACGATTGGAGCGTTGCCGATGAACCCGAAGAGCTCATCCACGATCTCGTTGAACAGCGGCTTGTCCTTGAGGAAATCAGCGGAGAGCCCGTGGACCTCCACGGCCTCCGGCGGTACATCGCGTTCCGGATTGAGATAGGCGTGGAAATGCTGCCCGCTGGGGATGCGATTGACCAGCTCAACGCAACCGATCTCCACCAGCCGGTGACCCTGGAAGGGGTCGAGCCCGGTGGTCTCGGTGTCGAGCACGATCTCGCGCATGTCCAAGTCCCGCGCCGTCAGCACGGCGCGCCGAATCAGCGGCGCCGCTTCGGCATTGTAGCAACCGCGGCCAGGATCGCACGCACCTGCGCGCGCGCAGCCTCGAAGCCTTGCGAGGTGTCCACCACAAAATCCGCGCGGGCGCGCTTCTCGTTGTCGGGCAGCTGCCGCGCCAGGATCGCTTCGAGCTTATCCACGCTCATGCCGGACCGCTCCAACACGCGCGCCCGCTGCACCTCGGGCGGCGCCGACACCACCACGACGGCGTCAACACGCTCGTCGGCGCCGCTCTCGAACAGCAGCGGAATGTCGAGCACCGCAACGCGCTCCCCGCGCGCCTCGGCCTCGGCGATCAGGCGGTGCTCGGCCGCTCGGACGAGCGGGTGAACGATGGCTTCGAGCCGCTTGAGCGCGGCCGGGTCGCCAAGAACGCGCGCCGCGAGCTTGTCGCGATCGACCTTGCGGGCTGTGGTGGTGCCGGGAAACGCCGCCTCGATGGCAGCGGCAGCCTCGCCCTCGTAGAGGCGGTGCACCACCGCATCGGCATCGTGCACCGGCACGCCCTCCTCCGCAAAGAAGCGCGCCGTCGTCGATTTTCCCATGCCGACCGAGCCGGTGAGGCCGAGAATGAACATGCCGCCTGCATAGCCCAAGCGCGCCGGCAATTCACGCGGCAAGCCATCCGGCCTCGCGGGCATGGCGGAGCAGTGGCAGCAGCGGCAATCCCAGAATTACGAAATGATCGCCCTCGATCCGCTCGAACAGCTGGATGCCGGTCCGCTCCAGCTGGTAGCCGCCGACGCTGGTGGTGACGGCGTCGCCCACGGCGTCAAGGTAGTCTTCCAGAAAGCGGTCCGAAAAGGCACGCATGGTCAGCCGCGCGCTCTCGCGGTGCTCGAACAGCACGGTGCCGTCCCGCACCACCGCAATGGCGGCATGGAGCTGGTGGCTGCACCCGCGCAGCGCGACGAGCTGCGACCGCGCGGCGGCGCGGTCGGGGGGCTTGGAAAACCGCCGATCGCCCAGCGCCAGGGTCTGATCGGCGCCCAGCACCAGGCGGCCGGAGCGTCGGCTGGCGACGGATTGCGCCTTCGCGCGCGCCAGCAGAGCCGCCACCTCGTCCGCGGCGCGGACCGCGCCTGCCTGCTCGAGCGCACGCTCGTCGATGTCGGCGGCATCGACCTCGAGCGGAATGCCGGCCTCGCGCAGGAGCGCGCGCCGGATCGCACTCTTCGACGCCAGCACCAACGGATGCTCGGCGCGCCACAGCGACATCACCAGGCGGCCGGTTGACGGCGACGTGCGACGAGCAGGCTCATCACTTCCGCCGCGGTTTCCTCGATCGAGCGCCGGGTGACGTCGATGCTGGGCCAACTGTGCCTGGCGCACAGCTTGCGCGAGAACGCGACCTCCTCGGCCACCGCCTTGCGATCGATGTATTGGGCATCGTCATGATGGGCCTTGAGGCCGAGCAGGCGGTTCTGCCGAATCTGCACGATGCGTTCGGGACTGGCATAGAGCCCCACCACCAGCGGTCGCGACAGCTCCTCGACGTGGCGTGGCACCTGTACTCCCGGCACGATCGGGACATTCCCGGTCTTCACGCCGCGGTTGGCGAGATAGATCGAAGTCGGAGTCTTCGAGGTGCGCGACACCCCGACCAGGACGACGTCAGCCTCCTCCAGCCCCTCGAGATGCTGACCGTCGTCGTGCAACATGGTGTAGTTGAGCGCGTCGATGCGCTTGAAATAGTCGGCGTTGAGCATGTGCTGCGCACCGACGCGGTGCAAGGTTTCGGTCCCGAGATAGGATTGCAGCAGTTGCAGCACCGGTCCCAGGATCGACAGGCACGGCAAGCTGAGCTCGCGACAGTGACTCTCCAAGCGCTGCACCAAGTCTTCCTCTAGCAGCGTGTAGAGCACGATCCCGGGGGATTCCTCGATTTCCGCCAGCACCCGGTCGAGCTGCTTCTGGGTCCGCACCAGGGGATAGACATGCTCTACCGGCTGCACCTTGGTGTACTGCGCAGTTGCGGCACGAGCGACCGTGGTCAGTGTCTCGCCGGTGGCGTCGGACACGAGGTGCAGATGAAAATAGCTGCCAGCACGCTGCGGCATGATAACCGCGGGACCCGTTGTGAATTCCTGGGGAGGAGGCCACGGGCGGGGCCGCAGCGCAAGCCCGCCGGCAAAAAACCGGCGCAGGCTTTCCACATCGTCACCCTCTGGACGCACTCGCAGCGGCTGGGCGGGAGCAGCGGGTAGATGTCAATGAACTGTGGAACAGCAGTGGACCCCCGACTCCGAAATCCTGCTTTGATCGGACCATCTTCACTGAAACGTCATTGGCGTACCCTCGCCGCGGGCTTCGGTAGAATCTTTCTTGGAAGTGGATGAGATGTGGATGCCGATGTAGGAGTTCAATCAACACTCCAAGAATCACAACAAGAGTCTTTAAGATTTGGTTTTGAAGAAAAGATCATGGTGGATGGCACGGTGAACAAGTCTGTTCTCGATGTACTCGATCATCAGCGGCGCATGCCACCGCCGGTCTGGATGATGCGGCAGGCGGGACGCTATCTGCCGGAATACCGGGCATTGCGTGAAAAGGTCGACGATTTTCTCAAGCTCTGTCTGACGCCGGAGCTTGCCAGTGAGATCACGCTGCAGCCGGTGCGACGGTTCGGCCTCGATGCTGCAATCCTGTTTTGTGACATCCTGATCGTACCGCACGCGCTTGGACAATCCGTGCGGTTCGGTGCGGGCGGGGGGCCGCAGCTTGATCGGATCGCCGATCGCAATGGACTTGCGCGGCTCAGGCACGAGCTCGATCATGAGCAACTTGCGCCGGTCTACCAGACAATCGCCGAGGTCAAAGCGAGACTTGCCCCCGAGGTCACCCTGTTGGGCTTCTGCGGCGCGCCGTGGACGGTTGCGAGCTACATGGTTGCGGGCTCCGGAGTGGTGGACCAGCAGCCGGCGCGGCTGTTCGCCTATACCGATCCTGACGGCTTCGGGCAGCTGATCGACCAGCTCGTGGATGCGTCCGCGAGCTATCTGATCCGGCAGTTCCAGGCCGGGGCCGACGCCGTGCAGATCTTCGATACCTGGGCTGGAATCCTGCCGCGACGGGAGCTCGAGCGTTGGTGCATCGAGCCCACCCGGCGGCTGATTGCCGAGGTGCGCCGACAGGTGCCGGGGGCGAGAATCATCGGGTTTCCGCGTGGAATTGGAACGAACCTGGTGCGGTATGTCGAGGAGGTGCCGATCGATGCCATTGGTCTCGACTGGACCGTCGATCCGGTGCTGGTGCGCGACGCGATCCAGTGGCGAGTGCCGGTACAGGGCAACCTCGACCCGCTCGTACTGGTCGCCGGTGGCGAGGCGCTCGATCGGGCGATCGATCGGATCCTCGAGGCCTTCTCCGACGGGCCTTTCATCTTCAACCTGGGCCACGGCATCCTGCCGCAAACGCCGGTCGCGCATGTGGAGCGGATGCTGGCGCGGGTGCGCGGGATGCGGGGCTGACGGTGTCGGATGGGGGCATGCGGTGGCTGCGACCCGGGCTTGGGGTGGCCATCACCTTGGTGCTGTTCGGTCTCCTCGCGCTATTGCGACCGGCGGGACTCTATCCCTGGCTCAAGGCCGTGCACGTGATCGCGATTATCGCCTGGATGGCGGGGATGCTCTATCTGCCGCGGCTTTTCGTCTACCATTGCGAGGCGCCGCCGGGCTCCAGGCAATCGGAGACCTTCAAGGTGATGGAGCGGCGGCTCCTGACGGTGATCATCAATCCGGCCATGGTGGCGAGTTGGGCGCTCGGCCTCTGGCTGGCCTGGGCGAGCGGCGCCTATACGGCCGGCTGGTTGCAGGCCAAGGTGGCCTTGGTGCTGCTGCTCTCGGCCTTGCATGGCTTGTTCGCGCGCTGGGTGCGCGCTTTCGCCGCCGACCGCAACCCGCATTCGCAGAAATTCTACAGGATTATCAACGAAGTGCCGACCCTGTTGATGATCGGTATCGTGCTCCTGGCGGTGGTCAAGCCGTTCTGAGACGCCCGCCGCGCAAGAGCCCCGCGATTCCATTCCACTCCATTCCACGCCGCCGCTACTTGCGCGTGGAACCAGCATTTCCTATGTTGGGTTATCTCCCCGAACGCAGGCAGATGCAGTCAGTAGCCGGCCCCAGGTTGGGATCGGCCATTGCATCGGGCCAAAGGCTCGACGCCAAGACCTGCGACCCCCTCCTCAATGCCGATCGGCAGCTTTTTTCAGTCACCGATCTTTCCATAGGACTGCCCCGCATGCGGGAAATGAAACTCCAGGACCTCAAGGCCAAGACCCCGGCCGAGCTCGTCTCCTTCGCCGAGGAGCTCGAGGTCGAGAACGCCAGCACCATGCGCAAGCAGGAGCTGATGTTCGGCATCCTCAAGCAGCTTTCGATGCGCGAGACCGACATCGTCGGCGAGGGCGTTGTCGAGGTGCTTCCCGACGGCTTCGGCTTCCTGCGCTCGCCGGAAGCCAACTACCTGCCCGGGCCGGATGACATCTACGTCTCGCCCTCGCAGATCCGGCGCTTCGGACTGCGCACCGGCGATACCATCGACGGCCACATCCGCTCGCCCAAGGAGGGCGAGCGCTATTTCGCGCTGCTGAAGGTCAACAGCATCAATTTCGAAGACCCGGAGAAGGCGCGCCACAAGGTCAACTTCGACAACCTCACGCCGCTCTATCCGGACGAGCGCCTCAAGATGGAGCACGAGGACCCGACCAAGAAGGACCTCTCGCCGCGCGTCATCGACATCGTCTCGCCGATCGGCAAGGGCCAGCGCGCGCTGATCGTGTCACCGCCGCGCACCGGTAAGACCGTGCTCTTGCAGAACATCGCGCACGCGATCACCGCCAACCACCCGGAATGCTACTTGATCGTGCTCCTGATCGACGAGCGGCCGGAGGAGGTGACCGACATGCAGCGCTCGGTGAAGGGCGAGGTGGTGTCCTCGACCTTCGACGAGCCGGCCTCGCGCCACGTGCAGGTGGCCGAGATGGTGATCGAGAAGGCCAAGCGCCTGGTCGAGCACAGCCGCGACGTGGTGATCCTGCTCGATTCCATCACCCGGCTCGGCCGTGCCTACAACACCGTGGTGCCGTCATCGGGCAAGGTGCTCACCGGCGGCGTCGACGCCAATGCGCTGCAGCGGCCGAAGCGATTCTTCGGCGCCGCGCGCAACATCGAGGAGGGCGGCTCGCTCACCATCATCGCGACCGCGCTGATCGA
>DATBKV010000268.1:0-19476 GCA_036555745.1 Xanthobacteraceae bacterium
CAGCAGGCGGGCCACAAAGCGAAGGCGCTCTTCCATCACCGAACTCGCTTTCCACGGCATCAACACCTCCCGCCCGCAAAAGGCGAAAAGTGTTACCCATGTGTCCGGTACGAAATGTCACCTATGTCTCGGGCCGCTCAGCAACGGATTATGTAGAGCTCCGCCCGATTTCTTCGTGCAGCACGTCGAGCCGTTCATTTTTTTGGCCTCGTTTCCGACCCGGGCGGCAGCGGCTTCGTCGCGAGCTTTTCACGACCGGGCGGCAACGTCACTGGTTTCGTCAATTTTGAAGGCTCGGTGGGCGGCCAACCTTCCTCTGGTCGCAAATCTTAGCAAGGTCACCGATTACAGTCCGACCGCTACAGAGGCCTTGCGATATCTTGAAGAAAATTTGCCGGTCGGTTGGCCCACGAAGTTTTTGACCAAACAGACGCTAGCGGCAGCCATTTTTGGCCCTTTGTCGCAGCCGTTGTTGGGTCGTTTATCACCGCCATTGCAGCCTTATTTGGTGCGCCGTTCTGCGGATCGACTACCGCTGGGGCGCCAGCAATTTTGATCCCAGCGCATGCGCAAAGGCGCAGTGGAATTGGTTGCGCTTGCGCCAGATGTGGTCTTAGCCACGACGGTGCCGATTGTGCAGGCACTGCAGCCGGACCGTTCCCATCGTCTTCGCGACCGCCGCTGATCCGGTTGGCGCGATCCTGGGCATTCGTCGCGGCATTGCTAACACTCGCGTACGTCAGCGTTTGGCTTCGATTCGATGGGGTGCGCTTACTCCATGGGCTGTTCACTACTTTTGGTGGGGTCATTCATCGACCAAAGAAGTGCGCGGCTTCGCATGCATCGCCGCCGCGTGTCGGTCGATTCGGGAGGTTGGGCCGCCGTTGGCGACCCGGACCGGCAGGGTCAGTATTCTGCTGACCTCCGCGGCAGGCGGCTGTCGACACTCGGCAAAATGTCCAGGGGGTCGTATTCCCGGCGGTAGAAGAGACGCTGATTGTACTGTAGCAGCTTGAGGTGCGATCGCCAGTGGCGCCGCCAGGTCGGGAGCGGCTGGGTCAGTATCCTGCTGACCTCGGCGGCATAGCGCTCGAACCGGACGTCGTTATCCTCGATGTCATCATACGAGTAGTCGATGAAGTCGGGGAGCAAAAACCCCAGGTTACGCACGGCAGCGAGGAAGCCGTGGTTGCTAAAGGGGAGAATGAAGTGTCCCTTGATGAGAGGCTCGTAGGTCTTCTCGGTTACGACCACAAACCCCCCATGCTCGATGGTTTCAGCGTAAACGCTAACAAAGGTATTGTCGTAATAGTGGTTGTGCACCGGGCTGTAGCCATGCCATTCGGCGCCCCGCCACGCGTGCAACCGATTGACGTCAATATCCGCGTGCTTCGTTTCTGGATCGAAGCACCAGCCAACCTTCTGAAAATTGATGAGGGGATCGTCGGTCGTGGAAAGTAGGTAACTCCCGGTGCCGGATTTATCGAGCATCCCATTACGGATACGGCCAGGGCCGGAGCGGTAGCCGCGGTCGCGGAACTGCGCGGTGAGGTCAAACAGCTTCTTGCGATAAAACGTCCGATTCTGGTCGAGGTATAGCCGACACGGAGAAATGAAGATCTTCTTCTTGTCGACTGCGTTGTCCTTGACGACGGGCGCACGGTAGTTCTCACGCCCGGCGTCATACCACGTGGACCCTGTGAACGGGAACCCGGAGTAGTAGGCCTTTGTTCGGTTGAACAGAAAATCGTACTGATGGACTCTGACGTTGGAAGGCGCCGACAAACGAGTCTGGGAGTTCGTCACCAGGTCGTAATCGCGCGCCGGCATCCAGGCCGGTACACCAGTCGTCAACCACCCATGCTGGCCCTCCATCGCATGCGCAAGGTCGTTGATGACGACCCGGGAGGCCTTGCGGATGGCGGTCGCGAGGATGGCCTGGGAGTCCTCGTTCTGCAGGTACAGAAACCGGTCGCCCAAGAACAGCCATTCGTTGCACGCACCGAGCGTCACCAGTCGATGCCGGAGCCCCTGCAGCTCGGCGATCATGGGCCACTGGTTCACTCGCTGCCGGTCCACGTTGAGCCACGCGGGCTTCCCGTCTTCCGGAAAGTTTAGACTGCAGTACGTTAGGAGATCAGCAGGTCCGCTATCCTCATAGCGGCGCCTGCGACGACAACGTGGGGCCCCGCTGTTGCTGCGAGCATCCGTCATGGTGAGGTTCCCGGCCTTGGGTCGCGAGCGTCGTTCCGTGACAGAACCATCGCAGCTCTGCAGCCGCGGTGTGACGAAGGACTCACCGCTGACGCCGGGAATCAAGAGCCCTGCCGGGACAAGACACTGCCCGGGACCTCTCTCCGACCTATTGCTTGTGCGCCTTGCAATGCACGAGTCATCGGTGCACGCCGGCGTGGTTGTTGAACTCGTGGGCGCCATCTGCTCGGCTGGGCGCTCCATCCGTTGCTCGGCCTCGACCGCTTCCCTCGTGGGCGCGCGGCGGCCATAGCCGATGCGAACCACCTGTACGTCTTGCTGATCCGGGATGCAGCGAAAAGGATCGATAACGACGCTGCCGCGTGGAAATACTGTCTTCGCCCAACGCGCGTGGCACGTACCGATGAAATACAGGCCGCACTTCGTCGGTACGATGTTATCACCAATCTCGTGCGGGATTTGGCGCCGATGCAAGATCGAAGAAAGCAGACGCGACGGAGAGCCAGTCGAGATATTAGTCTCCGGCTTAAAGGCCCTGCCCAAGATCGCGATGGGCCGCGCACCACGATGCTCCTCAATCAAGTCGGCCAGCCACTCGCAATGCTTCTCTCGCCCCTCCATCAGCGCGGTGAAGAAATCGAAAGATAGGCCGATTTTCCGCGCGATAAAAGAGAGTGCGATATTGTCCCTCGGATGACAGGGGCCCCCGTCGCCCATCCCGGCGCGCAGATATCTCGGCGAAATAAGCCGATCGGTCGCGAGCGATAGAGCGTCCGAGATGTCATCGACGTTCATCTGCAGCTTATGAGCCATTTCCCCGTACAGATTGGCGAGTGCGATCTTGGCGGTGATGAACGTGTTGTAGAAGACTTTGATCCCCTCAGCAGTGCGCAGGTCGGTCCAGAACAACGGCTTGCGGTGGATAGTTGCGTAAAAGGCCGTCAGGTATTGCGCTGCATCAGGATCATGCGCGCCACAGAGAACAAACTCCGGGTTCAGGTAATCCGTCACGACCGTGCCCATCGCGATGAATAGCGGCCCGTAGACCAGCCGGAATTTGGGGCCGAGAAGGGGCAGCACCTCGCGATCGAGCGTGCCCGGCAGCACGGTCGAAATGATCACACAGGTCGTCGGCCTCTTGAGATGCCGGTCTACGTCCTGGACGCAAGTGCGCAGGTGTCGATAGTCGAAGTCCGCGCGCGTCTCGGGGAGGGGCGAGTGGCCTTCGTAAATGTCTTGGTGCGGCGTTTGCGGCGCGAGAAAGATGATTTCGGCCCACTCGCAAAGTTCCGCCAACGGGAGCATTTGGATCTTCGTCTTCCGAAGAAGGTCGGCTGCACCCTCTTCCTCGAAGGGGTACGGAACCCCGTTGAGGTAGCCCGCGACGTTCGGGCTGATGTCGTGGCCATTGACCTGATGACCGCGGGTTTCGATCGCCAGCGCGACCATCAGTCCCAATTTCCCGCAGCCCACGAATCCAATTCTCATGGCCTTATGACCTCGTCTGGTGCAATACGCTCTGTCTCTTGGGCTGCATCCGTCGTTGCCTGAGACATCTGGTACGTTCGAGCGGGAGGCGCGATCTGGCTCCGCATCTACCTCGCGCGTTCGTCAGAAGCTGCCGTTGTGCCATTCCCAATTTCCAATTAGCGGAGCGCATGGGCGGCGCGATTAGATCATAGCGCGCTTTACATTAGCGTTTCCAGCGATCGGTAGATCGCACACTCTATCGCGGGGCCACCGATAGGTCAGCTCACCGATGCCCTTTAACGCCGAGTGGCTCGCTCGTGCTCTTCCGTCGCCGTGCTTGAACCAATACAACGACCCTAAATTTGGGGTGGTTAGAAGCACGTCGCGGCCGAAATCGACAAGCACCGCGCTGCGCTATCGACCGTCGGCTGGGTGGAGGGCGCAATATGCGGATTGACCTTCGCCGGCGGCGGACGACGTGGAGTTGATGCAACAATTTGCGAAGGAACTCGTCGCGCACCAGCCCCGATATCATTCTTACCCAAAAACACGCCCGGCACTGCGGCGATGCTGCCACAAACACGCAGCATCCCCATAAGTTTCGGGCTCGTTTCCGACCCGGTCAGCAGCGGGTTCGTCGCGGGCTTTTCACGACCGGGCGGTAACGTCACTGGTTTCGTCAATTTTGAAGGCTCAGTGAGCGGCAAATGGCTGGAACTGCTTAAGGAGACTGCGCCGCGCACTAACCGTCTCGCGTTCTTATTCAACCCTACAACGGCGCCGTTTGCTACCTATTCTCTAGACTCGTTCAAAGCTGCGGCACGGACCTCGCTGTGGAGGCGATCACCGCACCTGTTAGCGATTTGTCCCAGCTCAAATCCGCTGTTGTCGCTTTGGCACGCGAACCGAATGACGGCGTGATCGTGATGCCGGAGACGTTCCTAAACGTTCATCGCATGGAGGTCTTATCGCTGGCTGCCCGCCAGCATCTGCCTGCCGCCTATCCATTTCGTTTTTTTGCTGAACTCGGCGGCTTACTGTCTTACGGAACTGAACCGGTAAATAATTTTCGACGCGCCGCGAGCAGCAGTCTCCGCCGTAGCTGAGGTGTGCTATGCACCGAGATCGGTGATGGAGTCGTCGCTCGCGTCGCGCGTGCGACGATCGGCGAATTCCACAGCCCCGCGGTCGGTCCGCCGTCCCGCATCGAGCCGCGCTACTCGCGACGCGGCGGCGGCATCCGCGCGAGCGCCGAGCGGTGAAGGCTCGGCAGCGCCATGACGGTGCGCGAGTATGCCGCGAAGGTCGGGATGGACGAACGCAACCTGCTAGTCCGAGTCCACGGCGCGAAGGTTGTCGCACACGTGTGCGACGTGGTCCGCCGCCTTCGAGGGCACGCCGAAACGCTCGACTAGCCCGGCGGACGATCAAGCTCGAATCCCTTGGCCCGCTCCAGATTTCTAAGGTCCGTTCCGGACACATGGGTTACGGTTTATTCCGGAGACATGGGTAGCACTTTCGGTCCGAACGGGTTCACGGATTCCGTAATACCCCTACGACCGCTTCCCCGGTCTGTGCAATCTCTACGGGGAAGCAGCACTCGTTCGAAGGCCTTGCCGGTGAGCGGCCAAGACACGCCGCGCCGCCGAGAAAGGCAATGAAGTCGCGCCGCCGTTTCATTCGATCACCTTTGAAAATGCCGATTTTGACAAAGTAGCCTCCAGTAGCTACTTTAGGGCATGCGTGCCGTCGGCTTGAAAGCGCTCAAGAACAGGCTGAGCGAATATGTTCGTCTGGTCGCCAATGGCGAAACCGTGCTGGTGACGGATCGCGACCGCGTCGTGGCCGAGCTCTCGCCGCCGCGCGCGGGCCGGGGCGAGCTGCTGGGCGATGCAATGCTGGCCGAGGCGGTGCGCAAGGGATGGGTCACGCCGCCCGCGCTCGGCGGCGGAGCCGCGCCACCGCGCAAGCCGATCGCGGCTTTTCGGACGCTCATGGAGGAGTTGCGGCACGACCGGGACGACCGATGATCTATCTCGATACCTCGGTCGCTCTGGCCCATCTGCTGGCGCAAGATCGCTCACCGCCCGCCACCTTGTGGCAGGAACAGCTGATCGCGAGCCGTCTGCTCGAATACGAGCTGTGGACTCTCCCGATCCACGGCGAGGAGGCCCGACTGCTGATCGGTCGTGTGGCTTGATCGAGCTCGCGCCGGCAGTTCTCGCGCGCGCCTTGGAGCCGTTTCCAATTCCGCTGCGCACGCTCGGCGCGCTGCACGTGGCGTCGCTCGAGTTTCTGCGCGAGCGCGGCCAGACGGTCGAATTGGCCAGCTACGACGAGCGGATGCTGGCGGCAGCGCGGGCGCTGCGGGTCTCGCTCTTCGCTCTGTAGTACATCGGCAAATTCGCGGCGCGGCCGACAGCCACGCTGCCACTCACGCAGCGCGCGTTGTTTGCACCCTAATACCCCGCCGCCAGCGCGCCGCGGCTGCGGTTGTCGGCGGCGCCGACGAGGCCGTCGGGCGTCACCAGGATCGAGTTGGTCGAGGTCGGCGGCAGCGCCTCGACCACGCGATCGCCGCGCGCCTCGAGCGCGCGGATGAGGTCGGGTGAAAACCCGCGCTCCACCAGCACCACGTCGGGCCACCACTGGTGATGCAGGCGCGGCTGCGCGACCGCGTCGGCGAGCGGCAGCTTGCGGTCGATCACGTTGACGATCACCTGCAGCACCGCGGTGATGATGCGGCTGCCGCCGGGCGAGCCGGTGACGAGGAAGGGCGCGCCGTCCTTGAGCACGATGGTGGGTGTCATCGAGGAGAGCGGGCGCTTGCCTCCCGCCGGCGCGTTGGCCTCGCCGCCGAGCAGGCCATAGGCGTTGGGCGCGCCCGGTTTGGCGGCGAAATCGTCGAGCTCGTTGTTGAGCAGCACGCCGGTGCCCTCGGCGACGAGGCCGAGCCCGTAGCTGAAATTGAGCGTCGTGGTGTTGGCGACGGCGTTGCCGAAGCGGTCGACCACGGAGAAATGCGTGGTGTTGCCGCCTTCGCGCGGCGGCGCCAGGGCTGGCCGGATCTCGGCCGAGGGGCGCGCATGGTCGGGATCGATCTGCGCGCGCAACTCGGCCGCGTAGGCCTCCGACGTCAGCCGCGCAATCGGCAGCTCCACGCTCGCGGGATCGCCGAGAAAGGCCGCGCGATCGGCGTAGGCGAGCTTCATCGCCTCGACCAAGAGGTGGACCCGGCGCGCGTCGTCGGCGGCAAGGTCATGGTAGCCGGCGAGGATGTTGAGCATTTCGATCAGAATCACGCCGCCGGAGGAGGACGGCGGCATGGAGAGGACATCGTAACCGCGATAGCGCCCGCGCACCGGCGCGTGTTCGAGCGGCCGGTAATTCTTGAGGTCCTCGGGGGTCATCAGGCCGCCGGCCTCGCGCACCGCCGCGGCGATGTTGCCGGCGACCGCGCCTCGGTAGAAGGCGCGCGGCCCCTCCTTGGCGATCGCCGTGAGCGTGTCGGCGAGGTCGTGCTGCACCAAGGTGGCGCCGGCTGCGAGCGGCGCGCCGGCGGCGAAGAAGATCTTCGTCGTGGAAGGCCAGCGCGCGAGCCGCGATTGCGATAGCGGCAGCGAGTCCGCGCTGTCGTCGGTGACCGCAATGCCGTCGCGCGCGAGCACGATCGCCGGCGCGATCAGCTGCGCCAGCGTGAATTTACCCGAGCCGTATTTCTCGTGCGCATAGGCAAGCCCGGCGACGCTGCCCGGGACCCCGACGGCGAGCCCGGAGTCGCGCGACTTGCGCGGATCGGCCTCGCCGTGTTCGTCGAGGAAGGTGTCGCGCCTGGTCGCCGCCGGCGCGGTCTCGCGGTAGTCGATCGCGGTGTCGAGGTTGCGGTCCGCGAGATGGATCAGCATGTAGCCGCCGCCGCCGAGATTGCCGGCGCGCGGATAGGTCACCGCCAGCGCGAAGCCGGTGGCCACCGCGGCATCGACCGCATTGCCGCCCTGCTCGAGGATCTCGGTGCCGATGCGCGCCGCACGCGCCTCCTGCGCCACCACCATGCCGTGGCGCGCCACCACCGGCACCAGCGGTCCGCCGGGCCGCGCGCTTTCCGGCGAGAGCGGCGCTTGCGCGGTGAGGCCGGTAAGGCAGGCGAGGCCCACCACGGGCGCCAGCAGCGCCAGCAAGCTCCGGCGGGACAAACCCATCAGCTCACGCTTCCGTGCATCCTTGAAAACTTGCATTTCGCCATTCGCGCTCGCGCTTTGGACCCGGGATCGCCCGCGCCCCGCCGGGTTCCGCGGATGGGCATCGCTATAATGCGTCGCCGTCGCCGAGGCGAGGGCTTGCAAATGGTCGCGCGGCACCGGCGGGATGCACGAGAGCTATCCGAACCGACTGTAGCAGCGCGTGCGCTGCTGCTATGAATATGAATCGGCAACGGAGGGATGGTCATGAGCTATGCATGGCGCGCATTGCGGCTCGTTCACATTCCCGTGGGGGTGGTGTGCCTCGGCCTCTTGGTCGGGGGCTGCGGCATCAACAACATTCCGAGCTATCAGGAGAGCGCCAAGGCGAAATGGTCGGAGGTGCTCAACCAGTACCAGCGCCGCAGCGATCTCATCCCCAACCTGGTCGAGACCGTGAAGGGCTACGCTTCGCAGGAGCGTCAGGTGCTGGAAGCGGTCACCAATGCCCGTGCGCGCGCCACCCAGATCCAGATCCCGCCTGACATCGTCAACAATCCGGAAGCATTCAAGCGCTTCCAGGAGGCGCAGGCGCAACTCACGGGGGCGCTCGGGCGATTGCTGGCGGTGTCGGAGCGCTATCCCGATCTCAAGTCGAACCAGAACTTCCTGGCGCTGCAATCGCAGCTCGAAGGTACGGAGAACCGCATCGCCGTGGCGCGGCGCGATTACATCGAGGCGGTGCGGCAGTACAATACGGAGCTGCGAACCTTTCCCGGCGTGATCTGGGCGTCGACGCTCTACAGAAGCGACAAGCCGATGGAGACTTTCACGGTCGCCGAGGACGTGACCAAGCCGCCGCAGGTGAAGTTCTGACGGCGCCAGCCGCGCGCCGCAAGCCAGCGTGAGCCGAGCGTATTCTCCCGGTGCGAATGGGCTGCGCTTCCTCGCCGCGCGGGGAAGCGGCGGGTCGCGGCTTGCGCGCGCTGCCGTGCTCGCGCTCGTCGGCTGGGGTCTCCTCGCCCCCGCACTGGCGCTCGAGCTGCCCGCGCTCAGCGGGCGGGTGGTGGACGAGGCCGGCATTCTCGACCCCGCCGCGCGAGTGGCGCTCGCCGACAAGCTCGCCGCCCTCGAAGCCAAGACCAGCGATCAGCTGGTGGTGGTGACGCTGAGATCGCTGCAGGGCACCTCGATCGAGGATTTCGGAGTCGAGCTCGGGCGCGCCTGGCGGATCGGGCAGAAAGACAAGAACAACGGCGCGCTGCTGATCGTGGCGCCAAGCGAGCGCAAGGTACGCATCGAGGTCGGCTACGGGCTCGAAGGCGAGCTCACCGACGCGGTGTCGCGGCTGATCATCGAGAACGCGATCCTGCCGCGCTTTCGCGCCGGCGATTATGCCGGCGGCATCAGCCGTGGGGTCGACGACATCATCAGCGTGCTCACCGGCGATGCCGCCGAATGGCAGCAGCGCGCGGCGCGACGCCCGGACACGCTTTCACCCTCGCCTTCGACGCGCAGCGACTCGATCTGGCCGGCGATCTGGTTCGCGCTGATCGTGATGGGTGTGGTCATGGTCTGCAGCATGCTCGGGGGCGCATTGTGCTACATGATCCTGCGGCTGGTCGCGTCACTGGCGTTCGCGGGTCGCGGCTCCGGGTCATCGGGCGGCTTTTCCGGCGGCGGTGGCTCGTTCGGCGGCGGCGGCGCCTCGGGGCGATGGTGATGATCGCGATGCGCGGTGGCTGCAGTCTGTCTGGCCTTGCATTTCGATTTGTCCGCGCTCCGCGCCCCCATGCGCGCCGCGCGCCGGTCGTGTTGCTTGCGCTGCTGCTAGCCGTGCTGCCGGCGCTGGCGCTCCAGCTGCCCGCGCTCAGCGGGCGGGTGGTGGACGAGGCCGGCATTCTCGACCCCGCCGCGCGAGCGGCGCTCACCGACAAGCTCGCCGCCCTCGAGGCCAAGACCAGCGATCAGCTGGTGGTGGTGACGCTGAGATCGCTGCAGGGCACCTCGATCGAGGATTTCGGAGTCGAGCTCGGCCGCGGCTGGCGGATCGGGCAGAAGGACAAGAACAACGGCGCGCTGCTGATCGTGGCGCCGAGCGAGCGCAAGGTGCGCATCGAGGTCGGCTACGGTCTCGAGGGCGAGCTCACCGACGCGGTGTCGCGGTTGATCATCGAGAACGCGATCCTGCCGCGCTTTCGCGCCGGCGATTATGCCGGCGGGATCAGCCGCGGGGTCGACGACATCATCAGCGTGTTCACCGGCGATGCCGCCGAATGGCAGCAGCGCGCGGCGACGCGGCCCGAGGCGGCGACGCAGTGGAGCGGGGTCCTGGTGCTGGTGCTGGTGCTGGTCTTCGTCGTGTTCGCGCTGGTCTTCCTCATCCTGCTTGGAATCATCCCCAGCAACCGCGGCCGCCGCAGGTCAGGAGGCGGCTGGTGGGTGGGCCCGTCCTACGGCTCGGGCTCATCCTGGTCCTCGGGCTCCTCCGGCGGCGGCTTCTCCGACAGCGGGGGCTTTTCCGGAGGTGGCGGCTCGTTTGGCGGCGGCGGCGCCTCCGGCAGCTGGTGAGGGGCGCCTGCTGGCCGATCGGGTCATCACGTTAAACGTGTGTGACTACTCTCACTCTTCCATTGCGTGTGCCGTGCTATGTCTCCGGCAAGCGAGCGTCGCCAAATCGGTCCTCTCGGGAATGTCGCCGATGGGCCGCGTTCGCGGACTAGGCCTCCCAACCACGCAAAGGAGACAACCATGTTTCACCGAATCGCGCGCGCCGCAGTGCCCCTTACTGCCTTGTGCTTCGCGCTGGCTGCATCGGCCACCCAAGCCGTGGCCCAGCAAGCTCCCGCTGTCCATGTAGGTTCGGACACGCGGGGCAAATCAGCAACGCAGTGCATGAGAGATGCGAATTTCGCGATCACCGAGACCGGATTGCGGGTGAGCTTCACCTCCGGCCCGCACATCGGAGGCGCCGGAACGCTGAACGGAGCGGGTGTCGCGGTCATGGTCACCTGCCTGTCGCAGGGGCCAAGGACATTCATCGAGGTGGTCGGCACCAGCCTGGACAGCGGCGCCGCGGAGCAAGCTCGTAACAGGGTTCGGACCATCACCATGGGTCCCGCGAGCTAACGCCTTCCTGGACACGAATTGCCTTACAGGCGGCGCGCGAGTCCGGTTTGTGGGACGCAACGCGCCGCCGACATGCTCCTCCCTTGCTCAGCTTTTTGCGATCTGCGAGTTGATAAGTGCGCGGCCCGGCTGGTGCCCCGAACCCGACGTCGGTGCCCACTGTCCCTAGATGCGATCGCAAACTTCGCGTTCGAGACGGGCGTCAGACTCATAAAATTGCTAATGTCGCGATTCCGAGGTTCGCATCGGCGGGCGCCCGCCGAGGCTTGCGAGCTTTGGAGTCGGGATACCCGCCATGATCTCGCCGGCCGACAGAGCGCGCATCGCCGATGCCATCCGCGCGGCGGAAGCGAAGACGTCGGGCGAGATCTTCTGCGTGATCGCGCGGCACTCGAGCGACTACCGTCTGGTGCCTCTGGCCTGGGCTGCGGCGCTGGCGCTGCTCGTGCCGGCGCCGCTGATCTACCTCACGCTCTGGCCGGCGGCGCTCATCTATCTCATCCAGCTCGTCAGCTTCATCGTCGCCGCGCTGGTGCTGTCGCTGCCGGCGATTCGCTTTCACATCGTGCCGCGCCGCACCCAGCGCGAGCGCGCCCATGTCGAGGCCATGCGGCAATTCTTTGCCCACGGCCTGCATCACACCGAGAACCGCACCGGCGTTCTGATCTTCGCCTCGGTCGCCGAGCGCTACGCCGAGATCGTGGCGGACGCCGGCATCGACGCCAAGGTGACGCCCGACATATGGGAACAGGCGATCGCCGTGCTGATTGCCGCCATCAAGGCGGGGCGGGCGGGCGACGGCTTCGTCGCCGCGATCGAACGCTGCGGCGCGGTGCTGGCCCAACACTTCCCGCCGGGAGCGCTCAATCCCGACGAGCTGCCCAACAAGCTCGTGGAGATCTGAAACCCCGCGCGCGGCGGCTTGCTCCTCGGGACGGTGTTAGAACGAACCCCCGTTGGCGTGAACCGCAACCTGCTCGCGATTCTTGCGTCTGCGCATGTCCTTGTCGGAAAACCGGTTCCCACTTTTCCGGGACATGCGCTTAGCGCGCTTGCCCGTGATAGACGCTGTTTGGCCGCATATCGGTCGCGGAAGCGAGCCGGTTCGTCATGTTGTAGAAGGCGGCGACCGAGGCAATGTCCCAGATGTCGCGATCGTCGAAGCCGGCGCGGCGCAGGCGTTCGCGGTCCTCCTCCTCGACCTCCCACGGCGCATTGGTGAGCTTGACCGCAAAGTCGAGCATGGCGCGCTGGCGCTTGCTCAGCCGCGCCGCGCGATAGTTCATCACCATCATCTCTCCGAGCACGGGATCGCCGAGCTGGCGCACCGCGTTCCCGTGCGCGGTGATGCAGTAGAAACAGCGGTTCTGCGACGACACCACGGTGGCGATCATCTCGATCTCGAGCTTCGACAGGTTGGCCGCGTTCTGCACCAGCTGCTGCCGGTAGTCGACGAACGCCTGGAGCTTGCCATCGTCGAATGCGAACGCCTTGAGCACGTTCGGCACGAAACCGAGCCTCTCGTCGCATTTCTTGAAATAACCGTCCATCTCCGGCGACAGTTTCGCCGCCGGCAGCTTGAGCGCGGTGATCCTGACGTCGTCTTCGGCGCCGGGGTGCGCTCCGGCGAGCTTGGCGCCTTTGAGAACCGGCGAGCGGCGGGTGGGCATCGGCCGCTTCTTGGCGGCCTCTTTGGCGGGCTTCGGCACGGTCGCGGTCTCCTCTTCTGCAACGGCCCGATCCTATCGTCTTTGCGTGACGAGCGATATCGCCGATCGCGGCGCGGAAATTTAGCCCTCGACGCCGCACCGTCGATCGGAAAGACTCGATGCAATGGCCTGCAGCCTCGAACCCCGCTCGAGCGTGCGGGTTGAAGCCGCGGGCTGGGAACGGTGCTCAGCCAAGTCAGCGCGGCCGCACGGTCGCGCGCGCAGGGACAACGTGATGCCAGCCGCCGATCTGCCTGCCAGTGATGAGGAGCGCGCCGAGGCGGCACTGATCGCGGCAGCTGCCACCATCCTGCGCGCCGAGGACCGTGAGGTGCCCGACGATTTCGTCTCCGGGCTTTTCGCCTACGCCGTCCCCGAAGACCTCATGCGCTACGACCCGCGCCAGCTCGCCGAGCTCGCGGCACAGGCCTGGTCGCTGCTGGCGGTGCGCAAGCCGGGCGTGCCGAAAATCCGGCTCGATGCGCTCGCGCCGGCGAGCGCCGCGGAGCCGCCGCGCAGCGAGTCCGTGCTGGAGATCGTCAACGACGACATGCCGTTCCTGGTCGACTCGGTGTTGGCGGAGCTCGCGGAGCTCGGCCTCGACGTGCGCCTGGTCGTGCATCCCGTGTTCACGGTGAAACGCGATCGGCAGGGGCGGCTCACCGCTTTCAAAGGCACCCGGCCCGCGCCCGGCGCACTGCGCGAGAGCGTCATCTACATCCACCTCGAGCGCATCGGCGAGGAGGCGCGCCGCGCCGAGATCGTCGCCGCCATGGAACGGGTGCTCGCGGACGTGCAGGTCTGCGTCGCCGATTGGCGCGCGATGGTGGCGCGGGTCAAAGAGACCATCGCCGAGCTCAAGGCCACTCCGCCGCCGCTGCCGGCGGCCGAGATCGCCGAGGCCGAAGCGTTCCTGCAATGGCTGGTCGACAATAATTTCACCTTCCTCGGCATCCGCGACTACCGGCTCACGGCCGGCGAGGACAAGCTCGAGCCGGTATTCGAGAGCGGGCTCGGGATCCTGCGCGCGCGCGACCTGGGGGTGCTGCAGCGCTGGAACCAGCCGCTCGTCCTCACCACGGAGATGCGGGCGCTGCTGCACGCGCCGGAGCTCCTGATCATCACCAAGGCCGCCATACGCTCGCGCGTGCACCGGCACGTCCATATGGACTATGTCGGGGTCAAGCGCTTCGACCGCGCCGGGCGGCTCATTGGCGAATTGCGCATCGTCGGCCTGTTCACCTCCACCGTTTATACCCGCTCGGCCGGCTCGATCCCCTATCTGCGGCGCAAGGTCGACGCCGTGCTGGCACGCGCGGGCTTCGACCCGGAGGGGCATTCCGGCAAGGCGCTGGTCAACGTGCTGGAGACCTACCCGCGCGACGAGCTGTTCCAGCTCGACGAGGACACGCTTTATCAGTTTGCGATGGCGGTGTTGCAGCTCGATGAGCGGCCGCGCCTTCGGGTGCTGCCGCGGCGCGATCGCTTCGATCGCTTCGTCTCCATTCTCGTTTACGTCCCGCGCGAGCGCTACAGCAGCCAGGTGCGCCGGGCGATCGGCGATCATTTCGCCGAGGTTTATCGCGGCCGCGTCGCCGCCTTCTATCCGTTCTTTCCCGAGGGGCCGCTGGTGCGCGTTCATTTCATCATCGCGCTCTCGCCGGGCGACGCTCCCAACCCGGACCGCGCCTCGCTCGAGCGGGCGGTGGCGGCGATCGTGCGCACCTGGAACGACGAGCTCGCCGGCGAGCTCACCCGCGCCTACGAGCCGGCGCGCGCGCTCGCGCTGTTCGAGCGCTACCGCGAGGCGTTCTCCGAGGGCTATCGCGAGGTCTATTCCCCCGCCGTCGCCGTGGCCGACATCCGCGTCATCGAGGGGCTCACGCCTGAGCGCCCGTTGGGCGTCGACTTCCACCGCCGACCCTGGGATCAGGACAGCGCCGCGAGGCTGAAGGTCTGGAGCTGGAACCGGCCGATCCCGCTGTCCGAGCGCGTTCCGGTGCTGGAGAACATGGGCTTCAAGGTGGTGGACGAGCGCACCTACCTGATCGCCCGCAACACCGCCGAGCGTGTCGAGGTGTGGTTTCACGACATGCTGCTCGAACGCGCCGACGGCCGTGCCGTGGAGCTCGCCTCGAGCAAGGGCGCGCTGGAAGCGCTGTTCCTGGTGGTGATGCGGGGCGGCGCCGAGAACGACGGCTACAACGCGCTCGTGCTTGCGGCCGGCATGATGTGGCGCGAGGTGGCGTTGATCCGCACACTCTCGCGCTTCCTGCGCCAGATTCGCGTGCCCTATTCGCAGGGCTATATGTGGACGACACTGGTCAATCACGCGCCGATCGCCGCCGATATCCTGCGCCTGTTCCAAGCGCGCTTCGATCCGCGCGGCGAGACCTCCACGTCCGCGCGCCGCGCGCGCGAGGCCGAGATCGCCGCCGCCATCGAGGCCGCGCTGCAGGGCGTGTTGAGCCTCGACGAGGATCGCATCCTGCGCCACTTCGTCAACGCGGTGCAGGCGGCGATACGCACCAACTTCTACCAGATCGGCGCCGGAGGCCGGCCGAAGGAGCTGATCGCGGTCAAGTTCGCGAGCCGCCGGCTGGAGGGGCTGCCGCTGCCGTCCCCGCTCTACGAGATCTTCGTCTATTCGCCGCGGGTCGAAGGCGCGCATCTGCGCTTCGGCAAGGTCGCGCGCGGCGGCATCCGCTGGTCCGACCGGCCGCAGGACTTCCGCACCGAGATCCTGGGCCTGGTCAAGGCGCAGCAGGTCAAGAACGCGGTCATCGTGCCGGTCGGCGCCAAGGGCGGCTTCGTGCCGAAGCGGATGCCGAAGGAGGCGACGCGCAACGCCGTGCAGGCGGAGGGCGCCGCCGCCTACAGGCTGTTCATCTCCACTCTGCTCGACTTGACCGACAATCTCGACGGCGGACGCGTCGTGCCGCCGCCGAATGTCGTGCGCCACGACGATGACGATCCCTACCTTGTGGTTGCCGCCGACAAGGGCACCGCCACCTTCTCCGACCTCGCCAACACCATCGCGCAAGAGCACCGCTTCTGGCTCGACGACGCGTTCGCCTCCGGCGGCTCGGCCGGCTACGACCACAAGAAGATGGGGATCACCGCGCGCGGCGCCTGGGAATCGGTCAAGCGCCATTTCCGCGAGATGGACGTCGATGTCGCGAGGACGCCGATTACGGTGGTCGGGGTCGGCGACATGTCCGGCGACGTGTTCGGCAACGGCATGCTGCGCGAACGCACGATCCGGCTCGTCGCCGCTTTCGATCACCGCGACATTTTCATCGATCCCGCGCCCGATCCGGACAAGAGCTTCGATGAGCGGCGGCGCCTGTTCGAGCTGCCGCGCTCGAGCTGGCAGGACTACGATCGCGCGCTCATCTCACCGGGAGGCAACGTCTATTCGCGCGCGCTGAAGGAGATCGTGCTTTCGCCCGAGGCGCGGGCGGCGCTCGGCTTTGCGCAAGACAAGGCGACGCCGCAGGAGCTGATCCGCGCGATCCTGCGCGCGCCGGTCGATCTCGTCTTCTTCGGCGGCATCGGCACCTATGTGCGCGCGTCCACCGAAAGCGACGACGCCGTGGGCGACCGCGCCAACGATGCGTTGCGCGTCAGCGGGAAGGAGCTGCGCGCCAAGGTGATCGGCGAAGGCGCCAATCTCGGCATGACGCAGCGCGGCCGCATCGAGGCGGCGCTGCGCGGCATCCGCCTCAATACCGACGCCATCGACAATTCGGCGGGAGTGAACACCTCCGACGTCGAGGTCAACCTCAAGATCGCGCTGGCGACCCCGATGCGTGACGGCCGGCTCTCGCGCGAGGCGCGCAATCGCCTGCTGGCCGACATGACGGAGGACGTGGCGGCGCTGGTTCTGCGCAACAATTACCTGCAGCCGCTCGCGATCTCGCTCGCGCAGATGCGCGGGCTCGAGGATCTCGGGTTCGCGCAGCGCCTGATGCACACGCTGGAAGCCGCCGGCGAGCTCGACCGCGCGGTCGAGTTCCTGCCCGACGACGCCGAAATCGGCGAGCGGCGGCGGCGCTCGCAGGCGCTCACCCGGCCGGAGCTGGCGGTACTGCTGGCCTACGCCAAGCTCGCGCTGCATCACGAGCTGCTGCAGTCGGAGGTGCCGGACGACCCTTATCTCGGCCACGAGCTCGGCCGCTACTTTCCCGCCGCGGTGACGGACAGATTCCCCGACGCGGTCGCGCACCACCGCCTGCGGCGCGAGATCATCGCCACGCAGCTCGCGAATTCCATGCTCAACCGCGGCGGCCCCTCGCTGGTCGTGCGCATCGCCGATCAGACCGGCGCCGCACCAGGACGCATCGCTGCCGGCTTTGCCGCCGTGCGCGACAGCTACGGCATGACCGCGCTCAACGCCGCAATCGACGCGCTCGACAACAAGATCGCAGGAAAGCTGCAGCTCGAGCTCTACCGCTCGGTGCAGGACCTGTTGCTCGACCGGCTGGTGTGGTTCGTGCGCAATGTCGAGCTCACGCGCGGGCTTGCCGCCGTGGTCGCGCATTATCGTGCCGGCATCGCCGCGGTGGAGGCTGCGCTCGATGGCGCGCTGCCGGAGGCAGCGGCGGCCGCGCGCCGGGCGCGCGCGGCGCGCCTGCGGCGCGAGAACGTGCCCGACGAGCTCGCGCGCCGGCTGGCGGCCTTGCCCGCGCTGGTCGCGGCGCCCGACATCGTGATGGTCGCGGAGCGTACCGGGCAGGACATCGCCGCGGTCGCGGCGACCTATTTCGCAGCCGAAGCGTACTTCCGCCTCGACCACATCGCGGCGGCGGCGCGCGGCATCGTGATCGCGGACTATTTCGACCGCCTCGCGCTCGACCGCGCGCTCGACGCGATCGGCGAGGCCGAGCGGCGCCTCACCGCGGCCATGGCGGCCGACGGGGCCGCGACCGGGCCGGCGGCGGTGGAGGCCTGGATCGAGCCGCGCAAGGCGCAGGTGGAGCGCATCCGCCTGGCGGTCAACGAGATCGCCGACTCCGGCCTCACCCTCTCCAAGCTCACGGTGGCGGCGAGCCTGCTAGGGGATCTGGTGAAGGACTAACGTGTCCCGGGCGAGCGGAGCGAGACCCGGCGCACCCAGGGTTCCGGCGCGGCGCCCTGGATCCCGGCTCTCGCTCGCTTGCGCTCGCTTCGGCCGGGATACGCTCGGGATCCGCAACAGCCTAGTGCCGGAAGTGCCGCGTGCCCGTGAACACCATGGCGACGCCGTGGTCGTCGGCGGCCTTGATCACCTCGTCGTCGCGCACCGAGCCGCCGGGCTGGATCACCGCGATGGCGCCGGCCTCGATCGCGACCAGCAGCCCGTCGGCGAACGGAAAGAACGCGTCGGAGGCGACCACCGCGCCGCGGGTGAGCGGCTCCTTCAATCCGGCCGCGTGCGCGGCGTCCTCGGCCTTGCGCGCGGCGATGCGGGCGGCATCGACCCGGCTCATCTGGCCGGCGCCGATGCCCACGGTGGCGCCATCCTTGGCATAGACGATGGTGTTCGACTTCACGTGCTTGGCGACGCGGAAGGCGAAGGCGAGGTCGGCGCGCTCGGCATTGGTGGGGGCGCGCCGGGTCACCACCTTGAACGTCATGTCGTCGACGACGGCGTTGTCGCGCGACTGCACCAGGAGTCCGCCGGCGACCGACTTGACCGCAATGCCTGCTGCGCGCGGATCCGGCAGGCCGCCGGTGACCAGCAGGCGCAGGTTCTTCTTGGCGCCGACGATGGCGATCGCCTCCTCGCTCGCCTGCGGCGCGATGATCACCTCGGTGAAGATCTCGGTGATGGCGCGCGCCGCCTCGGCGTCGAGCGGGCGGTTCACCGCGACGATGCCGCCGAACGCCGATGTCGGGTCGCAGGCCAGCGCCCTGCGATAGGCCGCGAGCAGGCTCGCGCCTTCCGCCACGCCACACGGATTGGCGTGCTTGACGATGACGCAGGCCGCGGTGCGGACGGGATCGAACTCGGCGACGCATTCGAACGCCGCGTCGGTGTCGTTGATGTTGTTGTAGGAGAGCTGCTTGCCCTGCAGCTGGCGCGCGCTGGCGACGCCGAGGCGCGCTTCGGGAGTGCGATAGAACGCCGCCGCCTGGTGCGGGTTCTCGCCGTAGCGCAAGGGCTCGATCAGCCGCCCGCCGATCGCGCGCCAATCCGGCGCCGGATCGCCGAGCTCCTGCGCGAACCAGCTGGCGATCGCGGCGTCGTAGGCGCCGGTACGGGCATAGGCCTTGGCGGCGAGTTTTTTCCGCAGCGCCAGCGTGGTGGCGCCGGCGTGCTGCTCGAGCTCGCGCAGCACGACCGCGTAGTCGCAGGGCTCGACCACGACGGCGACGTCGGCGTGGTTCTTGGCCGCGGCGCGGATCATGGCCGGGCCGCCGATGTCGATGTTCTCGATGCACTCGGCGAAGTCCGCGCCGGACGCCACCGTCGCCTCGAACGGGTAGAGGTTCACGACCAGGAGGTCGATCGGCTCGATGCCGTGCGCCGCCATCTGCCGGCGATGCTCGTCGTCGTCGCGCAGGCCGAGCAGGCCGCCATGGATCCGCGGGTGCAGGGTCTTGACCCGGCCGTCCAGGATCTCCGGCGCGCCGGTGTAGTGCGAGACCTGAACGACCGCGATCCCGGCCTCGCCGAGCGCCTTCGCGGTGCCGCCGGTGGACAGGATCTCGACGCCGAGGGCGCGGAGGCGGCGTCCGAGCTCTGCGAGTCCACGCTTGTCAGAGACGCTGACCAGCGCTCGCCGGACCGA
>DATBKV010000269.1:0-5512 GCA_036555745.1 Xanthobacteraceae bacterium
GTTTCAGTGGAATACGGTCGGTAGCCGGCGTTGCGCGCGTCGATCTCGCCCTGGCGCAGGTACTTGATCTCGCCGCCGAGCTGTTTGGCGCGCAGCAATGCGCGGGCGTTGCGCGGCAGATAGACCGACATCCGAACAACCTCGATCAACGAGCGCCCGGCCGAGGCAAAGCCATGGCCGCGCATCAGCGCCACATTATTATCGGCGAGGCATTTGGCGAGGTCGCGGCCCTGCGCGATGTTGGTCACCAAGAGGTTGGTGTCGCCGAATTTATCGGCGATGTCCCACACCGGCACGTTCGAGCCAATGAAGCTGCCGGAATGGATCACCGGCTTGAGCGGGGTCGCCTGGGCGATGCCGAACGGCAGGATGTCCTCGGCGTGCGCGTGCACCACCGCGTTGATGTCGGGCCGCGCTTCGAAGATCGCCGCATGGATGAAGCGCTCGAGATAGAGCGCGCGCTTCTCCTCCCGCACTGGCTGGCCGTCGAGGCCGAGTTCGACGATGTCCTCGCGCTCCGCCAGCTCGGGCGAGACCGAGCGCGCGATGTAGAAGTGCTTGGGATTGTCGGGATTGCGGATGCTGACGTGGCCGTAGGCGTCGACGATGTCCTCTTTAGACAGGATGCGATTGGCGACGACCAGGTCCTTGATTGCGACGTCGAGATTGCTCATGGCTTGATTGCTCGCTGCGTGTTGGTGCGGGGCAGCCGCGCGCGGGCGCGCCGCTAGTGGGTCGGGACGAACAGATCATCCACCGGCACGGGGGCGGCGATCAACGACTGATCCATGAGATAGGTGACGAAGGCTTCCAAGGTCGGCCGGTTCGCTTCCACGCCATACGGCCAGGGATCGCCGTCGAATATTTCGTAGATCTCGTCGATGTCGCGCATCAGGAACGGCGTCATGTAGCGCAATGCGCGCAGGTTGAACATCTTCTCGAGCGCGGTCTTCTTGGACTCGCAGAACGCGTTGTAAAGGCTGGTCGCGACGAAGGGATACTTCTCGTAGACCTGCTTGCGGATGGCGACGAGATGCATGATCGGATAGATCCTGGTGCGCTGGTAGAACTCCTTCTCGAGCTCCACGTAGTTTGGGAACAGCCGCACGACATCCGGATTGGTGCGCACCGCCTTCGGCAGGCTGGTGCCCAGGGTGGCGTCGACCGCGCGCTCCTCGATCAGGTCGCTCATCGATTTGCTCGAGGTGTTTTGCTCGATCTTCATCGGCTTGAGCAGGGGCAGCACGGTCGGGCTTCCATGGGCACCGCCGGTGTTCATGGCGCCCTGGACCCAATGGATCTTGCGCAGGTCGACCCCGTATTCGTGCTGCAAGAGCCCGTTGATGTAGATCGCTGCGCTCATGGTGAACAAGGGAACGCCGACCCGCCTGCCCTCGAGATCCTTGGGCGTCTTGATGCCGGCCTTGCGATGAACCGCGATGAAGCCGTGGCGAAACGCGCGCGAGGGGAACACCGGAAGCGCCACGAACGGGCACTGCTTGTTGGCGAAACGTTGCACGAATTCCGAGCTCGAGAACTCGGCGACGTCGAATTCCTCGCCACCCGCCATGCGGTCGAAGATCGGGCGTGGCTCATCGATGGCGATGAAGTTGAGATCGATGCCGTCGGGCTTAACCTCTCCGGTATAGAGCGGCTGCATGCGGTCGTAGAGCCCGCACGCGAACGAAAGCTGCAGCTTGGCCATTGGTTGCTTTTTCCCCCCACTCCTCTTGCGCAATTGAGCCTTAGCACGCGGCATCGGCACCCGAAAAGCTCACCGCGCCGGGGAACGCCCCCGTGGCCGCGCCCGTGCGCCACGGCGCGGCGCGGATTTTCCCCTTGCCGCGCCCAAACCGTCGAGCAGGCGCGCCAACTCCCGGGTCGAAGGCATGCGCCGGCGCGTCGCCAAGGATGCGGCCTCGTCTGCCGCCAGGTTGGCGATCAGCGCCAGCAGCGCGCGCCGGGTCGCGGCCACGTCGGCGGCCGCAACCCCGCGCAAGGCCACCTCGTTCACTTCCTCCGCGAGCGGAACGAGCTTGCTTTTGAGCGCACGTCCCTTCGGCGTCAGGTAAATATGGACCTCCTTGCGGCTCGCGGGGCTCGGCCGCCGGCGCACATATCCCAGGCGCTCCATGGCACTGAGCGCCGAGAACGTGGTCGGCTCCATCACTCCGGCCGCGTCGCTGAGCTGCCGTTGCGTGAGGCCCTCGCCCTCCCAAAGAATGCGCAGGAACGTCCAGTGCCCGTACGCCACCGCGTGCTCGGCGAGCCGCATCTGCAGGGCGCGAGCGAGGCCCCGCGCCGCGTCCTTGACCAGATGCGCCAGACGATCGTTGGGGACGGCCTCGCGCCAATGGCGGAGGATCTCGCGCGTGACGGGCCGGGCGCGCAAACGATTCAACGATGGTTCTCCAAGCGGGAAGCGATCCGCGAATTTCGCGTGCGCGCGGGGCCGCCGCTCGACAGACCGAGCGCAGCCTGTTAGCATTAAACTTAGAGGGCTAAGTATGGCATGGGCCGCATTCGATTGTCGAGACGACCCGCTAACGAGGTGAGCCATGAACAAGCCGATCACCGACCTGCCGCATCCGAAAATGCTGCTCGACCCTTACGCCGCCTGGGCGGCGAAGGAGGGCGTGCCGATCACCGAGGACTTCGGCGTCGACCTGCTCGCGGTTCCGACCGCGCCATGGCCGCGCTTCGGCATCGAAGGCGGGCTCGTGCATCTCAAGGGGCGGGGCGATTTCGTCTCGATCTTCGTGCTCGATCTCGCGCCCGGCGCCAAGTCGGCGCCGCAGAAGCACCTGTTCGAAGAGGTGGTGTACGTGCTCTCCGGCCACGGCAACACTACGGTCGAAGCCGCCGACGGACGCAAGCACAGCTTCGAATGGGGTCCCAAGAGCCTGTTCGCGCTGCCCCTCAATGCCCGCTATCAGCACTTCAATTCGAGCGGTCGCGAGCGAGCGCGGCTCGCCTCGACCAACAATCTCGCACTCATGCTCAACCTGTTTCACAACGAAACCTTCGTATTCGAAAACGGCTACGATTTTCCGGAACGGCAGGGCGCCGCCAAATACTTCAGCGGCGAAGGCGAGTTCATTCCGGTACGGCCCGGCCGCAACATGTGGGAGACCAATTTCGTCCCCGATCTCTCGGGCTTCGAGCTCAAGGCGTGGGAACAGCGCGGCGCCGGCGGCTCCAATATGATGTTCATCCTGGCCGACGGCACCATGCACGCACACACCTCGCAGATGCCGGTCGGGACCTACAAGAAGGCGCACCGCCATGGCCCCGACTTCCACGTCTTCGCCGTGACCGGGCACGGGTTCTCGCTGCTGTGGTACGAGGGCGAGCCGGACTTCGTGCGCATCGACTGGAAGCACGGTTGGGTATTCGCCCCGCCCGACCAGATGTTGCACCAGCACTTCAACACCGCGGGCGATCCGGCGCGCTATCTCGCCGTCGCCTTCGGCAGCCTGCGCTACCCCTTCACCGCCGACAAGCGCAACGTCTTCCTTGGCATGGACGTGAGCGTGAAGGATGGCGGCTGCCAAATCGAATACGAGCACCAGGACCCGCGCATTCACAGGATCTACCTCGAGGAGCTGCGCAAGCACGGCGTGAAGTCGGGCATGGCGAACTTCATCGACGAGCGGCCGTACGCGATGAACCAGGCCTGAGCGCATTCCCCCTCGCGATGCACGATCTCGAATTCGAGCACCTGCACGTCGACCCCGCCGACGCCGCGGTCAACGAGGTCGCCTGGGCCGCCGACAATGTGGAGCTCATCACGGTCGGGATCGACATCGGGTCCTCGACGTCGCACCTGATGTTCGCGCGTGTGCATCTGCAGCGCCTGTCGGCCGCGCTGTCGAGCCGCTTCGTGGTGGTCGAGCGCAAGATCCTCTGGCAGTCGCCGATCCTGCTCACGCCCTATCGGCCCGACTACACCATCGACGTCGACGAACTCGCCGGCTTCATTGGCGGCTGTTACGCTTATGCCGGCGTCGCGCGCGAGGAGGTCGACAGCGGCGCGGTGATCCTGACCGGCGAGGCGCTCAAGCGCCGCAACGCCCGCGCCATCGCGGATCTGTTCTCGGAGGAGGCCGGCAAGTTCGTCTGCGCCTCGGCGGGCCATCACATGGAGTGCCAGATGGCGGCGCACGGCTCCGGCGCCGTCGCGCTCTCGCGCGGCCGCAACGCGACGCTGCTCAACGTCGACATCGGCGGTGGCACGACCAAGCTCGCGCTGATCGAGCACGGGCGCGTGCTCGCCACCTGCGCCATCGCGGTGGGCGGCCGGCTGATCGTCGAGGAGGAGGCGCGTGGGCTGACCCGCATCGAGCCGCCCGCGCAAGAGATCGCAAACGCGCTCGGCATCGAGCTCGCGCCCGGCAAGGCGCTTTCGCCGCATGAGCGCCAGCGCCTGGCGGCGCGCATGGCGCGGCTGGTCATGGGGCTCATCGACCTGCGCCAGCCTGGCGAACTCGCCCGCCGCCTCTTGGTGACCGAGGCCTGGCCGGCCGGGCTCGCCAACAAGCGCATCGATGCCATGACCTTTTCCGGCGGGGTAGCGGAATATCTCTACAAGCGCGAGACGCGGCGCTTCGGCGACCTCGGCGCCGAGCTGGCCGAGGAGCTGCGCCACGCGCTCGCGCACCGGCGCGACCTGCCGCCGGTCTGGGACCCAAGCCAGGGCATCCGCGCGACCGTCATCGGCGCGGCCCAGTTCTCGGTGCAGATCAGCGGCAACACGATTCTGATCGCCGATGCGGACAAGCTACCGCTGCAAAATCTGCCGGTGCTGTCCTGCGATCTCGCCGTCGGCGAGGAGATTGCTCCCGCAGCGGTGACCGCCGCCGTGCGCGGCGCGCTCGCGCGCGCCGATTTCGAGGAAGGGGAAAGCCCCGTGGCGCTGTCGTTCCCCTGGCGCGGAGATCCCTCCCATGCTCGTCTCCACGCTGTCGCCGCCGGCATCTGCGCGGCGCTGCCGCGCACCCTGCAGGAGGGATTGCCGCTGGTGCTGCTGGTCGACGGCGACGTGGGCAAGAGCCTCGGCCGCATCATCCGACATGAGATCGCGCCCGTTGCCGACGTGATCGCGATCGACGGCGTACAACTCAAGGAATTTGACTACGTCGATATCGGCAACGTCATCGAGCTCACCAACGTAGTGCCGATCATCATCAAGTCGCTGTTGTTCAAGTAGCCCGCTCTCGCCGTTGCGGGCCCGCCGTTTTTCACTCGAGGAGCGCCCATGCCCACGAAGCGATCTGACAGAAAGCCTGCCCGCAAACCCGCGGGCAAGATGCCGCCGTCGCGCGTTCGAATTCTCGCGGAGCAGGAGCTCACGGACGAGCAGCGCACGCTGCTCGAATCGATCCGCTCGGGGCCGCGCGGGGCCGGCACCACCATCCGCGGACCCTTCGCCGTGTTCCTGCACACTCCCGCCTTTGGGGAGCTGGCGCAGCGGCTCGGCGGCTATTGCCGCTTCAAGACCGCCGTGCCGCCG
>DATBKV010000270.1:0-3752 GCA_036555745.1 Xanthobacteraceae bacterium
CGACGCGATGTGGGCGAAAGCGGCGCGCAACCCGCCCGCAAGCAGCAACGGGAACTTCGCCGTCTCGAGCGGGTACTTGATCGGATGGCGCATGGCTGCCTCCGACTGGAAGCTCCCTTCGGCTTGCATCCTCTGTCGGCAATGCGACAGAGGGCGTTTGGTTCGGGCCGCCGCAGCAATATTTTGGTCGGCGATGGAGCCAGATAGGTTCCGGACGCCGTCGCGGGGGCAGGGCAATCGCATATGAGCCCGCACTCCTGCCGACAGTGCGCTTCGCACGTCTTGCGCTGGGTCCACGCGCGTCGGGCTTACCCGACCTGCGCACATGTAAGTGCCGATCTCGGGCAAGCCCGAGATCGGGTGTTCCGCTCGCGCACGGGCGCTCGTTGCACTCGCCCGGACACACGAATTTCTTATCCCGGACGAGCGACCGCCAGCGAGCGAAGAGCCGGGATCCAGGCCACGCGACGGCAGGAGACGGTAGCGCCTCCCACAATCGCCATATGCGATAGCCCCGCGGGGGCAGGGGAGCGCCTCACGGTCGCAAGGCGAACCACCGCCGTGGCGACGGAACCCAAGCGATGCGTTCGATCGTTCGCGGCGAGCCGGCGCAGTGGACATCTTGCCGGTCAGCAAACGCCGTCAGATCAAGCGCCGGTTGGCTGATCGAGATATTCTGGGGGAAACCGATGCCCGGCACTGCCAGCGGTCGGGGGCGGGGCAAATGCGGGTGCGGCATGACCTCTCTCCCTTGCCGTGGCGCGGCGGAGGATCGCCTGGCCGGACCGAGCTTGCTCGCAACGGCCGCCGGCGTCCTTGGGGGAGAGCTGAATTGTTCTGAAGCGATCTCAAGCTGCCGGGCTTGCGGTCCGGGGCAGGGCGATCGCATTTGCAATTGTTGTGCGATGAATCCGCGGTCCGACGGTCCGCGGGCGCGTCTGAAAATGCGGCACCACCGCGCGCAAGGCACTCTTCGCGGCATATGCGATTGTCCTGCGGTCCGGGGGCGGGTCGAGCCTGCCATCCGCTCGCTGCCAAACCGGCTATCCTCGGCTCAATCCATCAGCTGCCCGCGTGCCGAGGCTGCGGCGTCTCGTCGTGACGAACGCGTTCGATCGACCACGACGGTGTTCCAAAGAGTCACTCCTGGAGCGCATCGCGATCGGATCGAACTTTGAGGGCGTCATGGCTTTTTGAATGCGCATGTCCTTATCGGAAAACCCGTGCGCGCTTTTCCGGGGCATGCGCTAATCCGCCGCCACAACCCCGGTCTTGGCAGCCTTTTCCGCATCCCACCACCAGACGGCTGGAAATGCCGCGCCGCCATATTCCGGCAGTGGATTGTGCCGGCCGAAGCGGTCCCAACGCGCCGTGGACACCTTGTCATAGTTGAATAGCGGCACGACGTAGTGGTGCCACAGCAGCACGCGGTCGAGCGCCCTGGTGGTCGCCACCAGCTCGTGGCGGCTCTTGGCGTAAATCACGCGCTCGACCAAGGCATCGACGGCGGGATTCTTGATGCCGACATAGTTGCGGGAGCCCGGCGTGTCGGCCGCCTTCGAGCTCCACAAGTCGCGTTGCTCGTTGCCGGGCGAGAGCGCTTCCAGCCAGGTCGCGACGATGATGTCGAAATCGAAGTCGCGCAGCCGGTTCTCGTATTGAACATCGTCAACGCTGCGCACGGTGACGTCGATGCCGAGGCGCTCGAGCGACGGCTTGTAGAATAGGATGAAGCGTTCCGACCCCGTCGGATCGCTGGTGAGGCTGAGAATCTCGACGCTCAGCGCCTCGCCGGTCTTGGGGTTGACTTGCTTCTGCTCGCGCACCTCGTAGCCGGCTTCCCGCATCAGCCGCATTCCCTCGCGCAGATTGGCGCGCACCTTCTCGGCCGTGCCGTCGACCGGATTGGTGTAAGGGGTGGTGAAGACCTCGGGCGGCACCTCGTCGCGCAGCGATTGCAGGATCGCGAGCTCCTCCCCCTTGGGCAGCCCGGAACAGGCCAGCTCGGTGCCGTCGAAGTAGCTGTCGACGCGTTTGTATTGACCGAAGAAGAACTGCTTGTTCAGCTCCTCGAAATTGAAGGCGAAATTGAACGCGCGCCGCACCCGCGGGTCCTTGAACTTATCGCGCCGCGTATTGAAGGCGAAGGCCCGCATCGTTCCGCGGTCGCGCTGCGGGAATTGCTCGAGCACGACCCGCTTCTCCTTGACCCCGGGGAAGTCGTAAGCCATGACCCAGTTCTTGATGCTGTTCTCCATGCGCCAGTCCGCATGGTCTCCCTTGAAGGCTTCCAGCGCCACCGTCGGGTCGCGAAAATACTCGAAGCGAATTTCGTCGAAGTTGTCGCGCCCGACATTGACGTTGAGATCCTTGGCCCAATAGTCCTTAACCCGCCCGTAAACCACGCGGCGGCCGGGGGCGAACTCCTTGATGCGGTAGGCGCCGTTGCCGAGCGGCGGCTCGAGCGTGGTGGCGCTGATGTCGCGCTTCTTGCCGGACGCGTCGTTTCCTTCCCACCAGTGCCTGGGCAGAACGCGCAGCGTTCCGAGGATCACCGGCATTTCCCGATTGCCCGGGGAATCGAGAACGAAAGTGACCTCGCGCTCGCCGCTCTGCTCGACCTTCACGACGTGGCCGTAAAAGGCGCCGATGAACGGATTGTGTTTCTTGTAGGCCTCGAAGGAATAGATCACGTCCTCGACCGTGATCGGCTTGCCGTCGTGATGGCGAGCGGCGGCGCGCAGGCGAAAGGAAGTTGAGGCAAAGTCCGCGGGGTGACTGACCGCCTCCGCGATCAGCCCGTAATGGGTCGACGGCTCGTCGAGCGCCGGCGTCATCAGCGTGTCACAGATCATGCCGCCAGCCGCGGCGAACAAACCCTTGAGCCCGGCGACCACCTGGTTGAAATTGTCGAACGTGCCGAGCGCGGCGAGGCGTACCGTCCCGCCTTTCGGCGCCTGCGGATTGACATAGTCGAAGTGCCTGAAGCCAGCCGGATATTTGAGCTCCCCGAACAGCGACAGGCCGTGCCGCCAGTGCGGCGCGGCGTTTTGCGCATGTGCCGGTTCCGCGAACGCCGCTTGGCCGAACCAGGGACTGACGGCGGCAAGGGTGCCGGTGCGAAGGATGGAGCGACGGGTCAGGCGCACGGGAAACCTCCGGGAAGCCAGGCGCTGAGCTCGGGAATGAACGATCTCCAATCGTAGCTTGGAACGTCGGCGACAAGCGCCGAGAAATGCGCGATCCGAGCGCCGCGTAGGCCGCAACAACATCATCCGACAACTTAAAGAAGTGGACAAGGGGATTCCCGGTCGCGCCCGGGGAGACCTGAGGTCGCGCATGCTCCCGGCGGAGCCGGCTCGCGCGCGGCTTGTGCGAGCGGCGGCGCGGCGTCGGCGCTCGCCGGTCGACGGCGGTGACATCGCCGGCTGGACTTTTTGGTTTTGCGCATGTCGTTGGCGGAAAACCGGTGCCCGGTTTTCCGGAACAAGCGCTGGTCGCGCGGCCCGCGCTTATCGCAGCGGCAGCCCGCCGTCCTGGCCCAGGAGAATCTTTTTCAGCCGCTGATGATCGCTGAGCCGGAACTCCGACTTCGGCGGGGTGTAGCGCTTGGGCGGCTGTCTGGCGCTGTAGTCGACGGCGCTGATGCCGAACGCGCTTGCGCCCGCGATCGCCATTGCGACGGCGATTGCGATTGCAACTGCATGCTTGAGGGTGACCATGATCACCTCCGTCCGGCGGATGATCGCACC
>DATBKV010000271.1:0-6009 GCA_036555745.1 Xanthobacteraceae bacterium
ACGGGCGAGCAGCTGTCCGTGCAGATTCCCGATCGGGCTTTGGCGCAACGGCTCGGCGACCTCCATGGCTCGGTTCTCAACGGCGGCGTGATCTCGGACCAGAAGCGCTTTGATTTCGGCAATGGAAGCGAAGATGTGAACTACGCGGGCTCTGCCGATTTTCAGGCGCTTGCGCTCTCCGTCAGCATTCCGACGAAAGCTTCGGCCGAATTCACGATCAATGCCAACGACGCGTTCAAGGGACATCTCGAGCGGATACTGGCTACTGTCGACGAGCGGGGTCTGACCCGTTTTGGTTTCAATGCGCAGAACTCGGGTGCTCTCTTGGACGACAACCTGCACGTCATCTCAGCGGTCAGGCACTATATCGTGAGGAGTGGCGATCGTGCGTTCGCCGAGCGCGTCCTGCCAACGCTTGCCGGCATGGCCGATTTCTTCATCCGCGGCATCGACCGCGAGACCGGCCTGTTCAAGACCCTCGCGGGGACGAACTGGTATTACGACGGCATCAAGTTTTCAGGTTTCAACACCTATTACCAGGCGTTTCTCTATCAAGCGCTCATGGATCTGGCCGACATTCTGGTTTTGACGGGCCAGCCCCGCGAGGCGGAGGTTCGCCGAGACGAGGCGCACAGACTGGCGGCTGCCATCAATGCCAAGCTATGGATGCCGGCCGCGCCCGGCGGGCCCCGATATGCAGACTGGGTCGACGAGACCGGGAAGCCCGCGCTTCACTTCATCGACATTGCACAATTTCCGTTGATCGCCTTCGGCATCGCGCCGCGAGATCGCGCCTTGATGATTCTCGCAACGGCCGACAAGCGCCTCCAGGAGCTGAAGCAGCGCTTCGGGTATTCGCGCGAGGCGACGCTCAGCTTGTTGTGGCCGCTGTCTGCCGGACGGTCTGAACAGTGCTTCGGAACTTACTTCTACGGCGGCAGCGTGCTTGCTTCGACCTATTGGGAGGTTGTCGCCCGGGCGCGGGTCGGGAACGTCGACGGCGAGTGGGGTGCGTTGCGCTTGCTGGAGAATTTTGCGCGCCATTTCGAACGCACGTCTTTCGTCGGCAGCAATTCAATCGATATCCGTGGGCATGTCTCGCCCGGCGGCGATGAAGGCTATCTCGCGGACATGGTCGTGGTTCCGGCAGCCCTCGTGCATGGCATCATGGGCATATCCACGGGCTGGAAGGAGATCACGGTTGCTCCGGCGCTCCCGCGCGGGTGGCATGAGGCGAAGGCCGCCGTGATGTGGATGGGTCGCATCTATGACATCACGATTTCCGATGGAACGACGAGTGTCGCGCGGCGCCGTTGAGAAGGGCCTCGTAGAGCAGGCCGCCAACCGCGATGGAGCGGCCACGAGGCTGATCGCCGTGATCGCGGCATCGAGCTCTCGCCTCGCCGGTCTTCGTTCCCGCTGGAAAGCAAAACACCGGAGAGCCGCGCTCTCCGGTGCCTCCGAATTCGTCGGCGATCTTTGTTTGTGCTCTGCTACCCGAATCAGAACGCGCCCAGCAGCACGGCGGCGACGAACGCGAATACGGCGAACACGGCCAGCACATTGAGCCGCAAAGCGAGGTCCACGGCAGTTCTCCCGTCTTTTTGGGTACGACGAAAGTCTAGCAGACAAAGCCGACTTCCTCCTAATGACAAATATATTGCACCGCGGTGCGCCCACGGCGCGGCCTTATCCGCGCCTGCAACATGATGATAATTCGAGGCAAAACGATCACCGGCGGCACCTGTAATGGCTCATAATGAATTGTCGAGAAGCTGTTTGTGTTGCAAACAGCGCCGAATAGTCACCCGTAACCGCAGATGCGCGCGGGCGGATGGCGGTAGGCCCGATGAAGGACGCCGGGGAGATCGTTGGCCGACGTCGACGAGCTGCACGTCATCGCGGCTGGCATCGGCAAACGAAAGCCATCAGCAAGACAAAGACCGCATGCACCGCACGCTTCGATTGGACAACTCCTCGCGGTCGCGGCCATGCTCTCTGGCTAATTCTTCTTAACCATACCGCGAAGCCCGGATTGGCGGGCGGCACGGGCACGCCGGCTCCTTGGAGAGTCGTTAACGACATGGCAGGCATTGTCGCCCCATGGCGCGGGGCGTGCGTTGGTATCTTGTCGGCTCCATCGTCTTCGGCGTCCTCGGCGTGCTGACGGGTTGCGGCGGCGGCTATTTTTTTGCCGAGCGCGAGCCGTGGCGGCATGACGCCGAGGTCGCTTGCCTCAATTCGGGCACGGTCAGGGAAGGACCCGGCGTCGTCCGCATCAGGGCGATCAGCGGCCCCGGCATCTGCGGGGCCGATTTTCCATTCAAGGTATCGGTGTTGGGAGAGAGCTCGCCGCTCGGCTACAGCGACGACCTGCGCCCGCCCGCTGACATTCCGCTGCGCTCGCCGTCGCCGCCGCCGCGCTGGCCGATCGCGCCGCCGCGGGACACGCCCGCGGACAGCACGCGCAGCCCCACGCCCGACCAGCCGGTCTCGCTCAGCGCGCCGGGTGTGAGCGAACAGGCACCGGCTGCGCCGGCGCCTTACGATTTTCGCCGGCCGTACGGCGCATCGGCGCCGGCGCCAAGCTATCGGCCTCCGCCGGCACCAGTCTCTCCCCGCGACGACTTTTCCCCCGAGCCATACGAACGCCGGCCGCTGGTGGATGCGCCGGCCACCATGCGCAGCGCGCCCGGCGGCGTCTCCCGCGCGCCGCTGCGCGAGCCGGATGCGCCGCGCGCGCCGCTGCGCGAAGTTTCGCCCGACTTCGGACAGCGCGGCGAGGCTATGCCGGCGGTCCCGCTTGGCCCCCCGGCAGCGGCGCCGGCGGGCGGCCCCGTCGCCGTCAGCCCGCCGGCGACGCTCGCCTGCCCAATGATCTCCGAGCTCGATCGCTGGATCAGCAGCGCGGTGCAGCCGGCGGCGATGCGCTGGTTCGGGGCCCCTGTGGCGGAGATCACGCAGATCTCCTCCTATTCATGCCGCGGCATGAACGGCAATCCGCGCGCGCACATTTCCGAGCACGCCTTCGGCAATGCGCTCGACATCGCAGCCTTCACGCTCGCCGATGGCCGCAAGATCACGGTGAAGAACGGCTGGCGCGGTCTGCCCGAGGAGCAGGGTTTTCTGCGCGACGTGCAAGCCGCCGCCTGCGCCGAATTCACCACCGTGCTCGCCCCCGGATCCAACGTCTATCACTACAACCATATCCACGTCGATCTGATGCGCCGGCGCGACGGTCATAGCGCCTGCAATCCACGCGCGGTCTCGGGCGAGGAAGTCGCCGCGCGCGCGGGCGGACGCTACGGCGCCCGGCGGGTGAGCGATCCCGCCGTCACCGGCGCGCTCGCGCCGCGCCCGCCCGCGTCGCTCGGGCGTCTGCGCGCGAATGCCGGCGACGGCCAATGGCGAGAGCGCGCGCTGCCCATGGCCGAGCCCGGCCAGGACGGCGAGGACGACTGATCCCGATCAAGCCTTGGCGTCGCCTGCGATGTCCGAGATCCGTGCGCAATGCGTGCGGCGGATCACTCCTTTGGTGCAGGCGTCGGCATGGGTGCCGCGGCTTGCGACAGGCCTTAAAATGTGGTCGGGGAATGCCGATATAAGCGGCTGACCGGCTCGACCGGCCTTCAGGGAGGAACTCCATGTCCCGTTTCCGCTTGCGCCCGCTGCTCGCGCTCTGCGCCATCGCCGCGGTGTTGGCGCTGGGTTTGAGCGACGATGCCGCGGCCCGCGCCGGGCGCGGTTTCAGCTTCGGCAGCCGGGGCGCACACACGTTCTCCGCGCCGCCGTCGACGGCGACTGCGCCGAGCGCGCGCGGAATTGAACGCAGCATGACGCAGCCGGGCCAGCCGGGCGGCATGTTCGCGCAGCGCCCGGCGACCTCGCCGCTCGGCGGCTTCTTCAAACGCCCGGGCTTTCTTGGTGGGCTGTTCGCTGGTTTCCTGGGCGCCGGCTTGTTCGGCATGCTGTTCGGGCACGGTTTCCTCGGCGGGCTCGGCGGGTTTGCCTCGCTGATCGGCCTGCTGCTGCAGATCGGCGTCGTCGCGCTGGTCGGCTATCTGGTGTGGACCTGGTGGCAGCGCCGCAATCAGCCCGCGCTCGCCAGTGGCCCGGCGTTGCGCGACTACCATTCCGGCGACGCGCGTTCCGCCATGGGCCTCGGCGGCGCCAGTGCGCCGCGCGCGAGCGCGCGCGCAGCCGGCACCGACGAGGTCGGTCTCACCCCGGACGATTTCAGCACGTTCGAGAAGACGCTGAGCGACGTGCAGGCCGTCTACAGCGCCGAGGATCTCGCCGGGCTGCGGCGGCTGGCCACGCCGGAGATGGTGTCCTATTTCGCCGAGGAACTCGCGTCCAATGCGAGCAAGGGCGTTGTCAACCGCGTCTCCGACGTCAAGCTCCTGCAGGGGGACTTGGCCGAAGCTTGGCGCGAGGGCGACACCGACTACGCCACAGTCGCCATGCGCTACTCGCTCGACGACGCGATGGTCGATCGGGAAAGCGGCCGCGTGGTCGATGGCGGCCGCGACGAGGCCACCGAGATCTGGACCTTCCTGCGCGCGCGCGGCGGCCACTGGCTCCTTTCGGCGATCCAGCAGAGCTGACCGCCGCGGCATTTACGAGACTTCGCGCGATGGCCGGGCTTGCGCCCGGCCATTTTGTTTTGCTCCTATGGTAACTCGGGTTGTGCACACTGCTGTCGTCCCCGTGAAAGCGGGGACCCATAGCCACAGTCTGGAATATGGATCCCCGCTTTTCGCGGGATGACCACGCGGGCATTTCGGAGATGAGCTCTGTTTTGCCGTCACCGCTCCGGCTTGCCGTAGCCGCCCGCGGTCGGGGTGCGGATGACGATCGCCTCGCCGGCGTTGATCACGGTGGCGTCCGCGCCCTTGAGGATCTCCACGGAGCCGTCGTTGCGGCGAACCGAATTCTCGCCGATCTCTCCGGCTTCCCCACCGGCGAGCCCGAACGGCGGCACGCGCCGATGGCCCGACAGGATCGTGCAGTCCATCTGCTCGAGGAAACGGATGGTGCGGCGCACGCCGTCGCCGGCGTGCCACTTGCCACGGCCGCCGGAGCCTTTGCGGATGTGGAAGTCCTCGAGCAGCACCGGATAGCGGAACTCCAGGACTTCCGGGTCGGTGAGGCGCGTGTTGGTCATGTGGGTGTGCACGGCATCGGTGCCGTCGAAGCCCGGGCCGGCAGGCGAGCCCGAGCAGATCGTCTCGTAGTACTGGTACCGCGCGTTGCCGAAGTTGAGATTGTTCATCGTGCCTTGCGCTGACGCCAGGCTGCCGAGCGCCCCGAACAGGCAGTCGGTCACCGCCTGCGAGGTCTCCACGTTGCCGGCGACGACCGCGGCGGGATATTCCGGCGACAACATCGATCGCTTCGGAATGACGATGTGGATCGGCCGCAGGCAGCCGGCATTCATGGGAATGTCGTCATCGACCATCACGCGAAATACGTAGAGCACCGCGGCGCGCGTCACCGGCTCCGGCGCGTTGAAATTGGTCGGCTGCTGCGGCGAGGTGCCGGTGAAATCAACGGTGGCCTCGCGCTTGTCCTTGTCGACGCTGATCTTGACCCGGATGAAGGTGCCCTGGTCCATCTCGTACTCGAACGACGCGTCGTGAATGCGATCGATGACCCGGCGTACGCTCTCGGCCGCGTTGTCCTGCACATGCTGCATGTAGGCCTGCACGACGGGCAGCGTGAACTGCGCCACCATCTTGTTGAGCTCCTGCACGCCCTTCTCGTTAGCGGCGATCTGCGCCTTGATGTCGTTGACGTTCTGCAGCGCGTTGCGGGCGGGGTATTTTCCGCCGGTCAAGAGCTCGTAGAGCGCACGCTCGCGGAAACGGCCGCGGTCCACGAGCTTGAAATTGTCGATATAGACGCCTTCCTCCTCGATGGTGGTCGCATTAGGCGACATCGATCCCGGCGAAATGCCGCCGACATCGGCGTGGTGGCCGCGCGATGCGACCCAGAACAGGATGTCGC
>DATBKV010000272.1:0-24254 GCA_036555745.1 Xanthobacteraceae bacterium
GTGCTGCTCGACGTGATGATGCCGAAGATCGACGGCTACCAGGTGCTCACCTGGGTCAAGGAGCAGGCGCGGCTGCGCGACCTGCCGGTGATCATGATCTCGGCGCTCAACGAGATGAACAGCGTGGTGCGCTGCATCGAGCTCGGCGCGGTCGACTACCTGCTCAAGCCGTTCAACCCGGTGCTGCTCAAAGCCCGCCTCGGCTCGACCCTGGAGAAGAAGAAGCTGCGCGACGAGATCGCCGCGCATCTGGCGCGCCTGGAGCAGGAGGTGGAGGCGGCGCGCCGGCTGCAGATGGCGATGGTGCCGCACGCGTTCCCGCAGCCGAGCGCGGCGTTCCCGCTCGAGCTCAACGCGAGCATGGAGCCGGCGCGCGAGGTCGGCGGCGATCTCTACGACTTCTTCACCACCGAGGACGGCAAGCTGTGCTTCCTGATCGGCGACGTCTCCGGCAAGGGCATGCCGGCAGCGCTGTTCATGGCGCGCACCAAGAGCCTGATCCGGATCACCACGGAATTGATGCGCGCGCGCCACGGCGACGCCGCCGGGCCGGCCGAGATCATCGCGCGCGTCAACCGCGAGCTCTGCCAGGACAACGGCGACCTGATGTTCGTGACGCTGTTCTTCGCGATGATAACGCCGGCGACCGGCGAGCTCGAGTTCTGTAATGCCGGCCACAACGCGCCCTACCGCCTCAACGGCCAGACGGTGACGACCATCGAGGGCGGCAAGGGCATCATCCTCGGGGTGCGTCCGGACGCCGCCTACAGCACCGGGCGGCTCGCGCTCGCGCCCGGCGACGGGGTCTATCTCTTCACCGACGGGGTCACCGAGGCGAACAATGCCGCCGAAGAGCTGTTCGGCGAGGCGCGATTGGAAGCCGCTCTGTGTGCCGCTGACGGCGCCGCCTGTGCAGAGATCGTGAAATCGGTCAGCGCGGCGGTGCGCGCATTCGTGGGCGCGGCGCTGCCGTCGGACGACATCACCATGCTGGCGCTCCGCCGGCTCGCAGCGCCGGCGCAGTGACGCGCGAAGCGGCAAGCCGGGCCAGGGCGGAAAGGATCGGCAAGCTGCGGCAGGCCCTGGCTCTCCGGGACGGCGGCGGCTCGCCGCCTCACGGCTCGTGCAGCGGAATTCGCAGCGCCCGCGCCGCCGTAAGCAGCCGCTCGTCATAGCTCAACAGCTCGACCGGCTGCCGGCGGGACCGCAGAAATTCGATCGAGGCCAGGTGCAGCGCGTCGAGCGTGCGCACGGGCACCGGGAACGGCTCCACGGCGCGCGCAAGCACCGTCGGCTCGAGCTCGATGAGCGCCAACCGGCCGATCAGAGCACGCGCTTCCTGGCCGTGCGAGCGCCCGAGACCGCGGGAGTGAATGCGGTTCCACACCTCGTATTCGAGCAGGCGGCTGGAGACCAGCGGCGCCTGCCAGATGGTGTCGGGCGGCGCGCGATCCTCGGCCAGGAGATGCGCCAGCGCGACCGAGGAATCCAGATAGATCACCGGTCCGCGCGGTCCTGCTGCAGATCTTGCATGAGCTGTCGAAGGGTCATGACCGGCTTGCGCGGCGGTGGACCGCGACCGGCCAGCGCCGGCGGCGTCAGCCATCCCTCACGCACCGCCTGCGCCAGCAAGGCATCCGCCAGCAGCGGACTGCGTCCGGCCTGCGGCGGCACGATCTCGGCGACCACCCGGTCGCGGTCGGTCACCAGGACGGTCTCGCCGCCGGAGGCCAAGCGAACGTATTCACTGAGCTTGTTCTTGAGCACCTTGAGGCCGACTGCGCGCATGATCACAAGGTAGCTACCGGAAGCCACCTAAGCAATCCCCCCGGGATCGGCGAGCCCCGTCAGGACTCCGGGGTCTCCCCGCCGGGCGCTTGCGCCCGATCAAGCCGACGCCGGCTCTGCATCTCGGCCATCACGCGGGCCGGAGTGACGCGGTGCGCATCGCAGAACGTGCGCAAGATGCCGGCATCGACGGCGGCATTGCCGGTGAGCGAGGCGAACAGGCGCCGCCAGCCCTCGGCATCGGGCTCGTCTGCGGTCATGCGCGTTCTCCCACCGTTTCCATAGCCGTCCTGCACCGCGCCCCGCTCCGGCGCCGCACCGAAGCAATAACGGCGCATGATGTGCCAGAACCGTCGCTAGGCTCTGTGACGCAGGTCACAGTTTCCTGCGGCAAAGCGGCTCGCCCGAGCGCCAAGCGGCAGTCGGCCTGGACCGCTGCCCAACCCAAGAGCGGCCCACCCCATTCGACGGCCATCGTCCTTGCCCGGTTCAGAATCCGGCAGGGGCGATTCAGAACGATTCAGATCCACCCCAAGGACGGATCGGCCGCCGGAGGGCATAATTGGAGGTCACCTCCCGGATGCGCTGCGCTTCGCCCGGGCCATTCCTCGCCGGGCGCGCGCCGGCAATCTCCCAAGAGGTTCATGGGAATGCGACGCCGCGACTTTCTTGCAATGCTCGCCGGCGGCATGGCCGCGGCCGGCGGGGCATGGCCGCCGCCGGCGCACGCACAGCGCGGCGAGCGGGCGCGGCGGATCGCGGTGTTCATGACCACCGCCGAGAGCGACCCGGAAGGCCGCGCGCGTGCGGACGCGCTGCGGCAAGGGCTGCAGGCGCTGGGCTGGAGCGAGGAACAGAACCTCAAGATCGACTGGCGCTGGTCGGCAGGCGACATCGCGCGCATTCGCCGCTACGCCACCGAGGTCGCGCAATCCGGCCCCGATCTCATCGTCGCCAACGGCGCGCCCAACCTCGCGGCGCTCAAGGAGGCGACCACCTCCATCCCGATCGTATTCGTGGTGGTGAACGACCCGGTCGGCCAAGGCTTCATTTCGAACCTGGCGCACCCCGGCGGCAACATCACCGGCTTCACCTTCGTCGAATATTCGATGTTCGGAAAGTCGCTCGCCCTGCTCAAACAGATCGCGCCCGCCGCTGCGCGGGTGGGCTTCATCTTCAACCCGGACACGGCTCCCTTCTACGAGCCGTTCCTGCCGGATTTCACCACCCACGCGCGCTATGAATCGGTCGAGTTGACGGCCGCGCGCGTTCGCAGCGAGGCCGAGCTCGAGGACGCCATCGCCAAGTTTGCCGCCGGGCCGGACGGCGGTCTGATCGTGCCGCCGGAGACGTATACCCTCGTGCACGCCGGGCGCATCATGAAGTCGGTCGAGGCGCACCGGCTTCCCGCGATCTACGCCTATCGCCAGCTGGTCAAGGAAGGCGGCCTGATATCGTACGGACCGGACACCGCCGACATCTTCCGGCGCTCCGCCTCCTATATCGACCGCATCCTCAAGGGCGCGAGTCCTTCCGAGCTGCCGGCGCAGGCGCCTGCAAAATTCGAGCTCGCGGTCAACCTCAACAGCGCGGGCGCGCTCGGCCTCACGGTGGCGCCCACGCTGCTGGCGCTGGCCGACGAGGTGATCGAATGAGGCGGCGCGAATTCACGGGGCTTCTCGGCGCGGCCCTCGCCGCGGCGATAGGCGGGCCGCGCGCGGCGCGCGCGCAAGCGAACAAACGGCCGCTAGTCTGCTGGCTCTCGTTGGGCGAGCGCACCGCCTCCTGGGTTTTCGTCGAGGCCTTCCTGCAGGGCATGCACGACTACGGCTATGTCGAGGGACGCGGGTTCGACATCGTGTACCGCTTCGCCGACGGCTACCTCGAGCGCATGCCGGCGCTTGCGGCCGAAATCGTGCGGCTCAGCCCGAGCGTGATCCTGGCCCCCGCCAGCGGCCCCGCGGTCGCCGCCAAGAAAGCCACGGCGACGATCCCGATCGTGACGCCGGCGCTCGCCGATGCCGTGCACCTGGGTCTGATCGCGAGCGAGGCGCGACCGGGCGGCAACGTCACCGGAGTAGCTCCCTACGTGGACGGACTACCGGCCAAGCAGATGGAGCTGGCGCGGGAAGTCGTGCCCGGCGCCGCGCGCATCGGCGTGCTTACCAATCTGAGCGACCCCAAGGCGCCGCCGCAGTGGGAGGAGCTCGAGGCGGCAGGACGGAAATTGGAAGTCAGCGCGGTGGCGGCGGACGCGCACACCCCCGACGATCTCGACGGTGCCGTGCGCGCGCTGGTCAGCCAACGGGCCGACGTCATGATCGTGCTGCAGACATCGCTGCTGGTCACCGAGCGGCGGAAGATCGCAGCGCTCGCCGCCGCCGCGCGCTTGCCCGCCGTCTACGGCTACCGTGAGCATGTGGATGACGGCGGGCTGATCAGCTACGGCGTCGATCTGCGCGCCTGCTTTCGCCGCGGCGCGTATTTCGTGCACAAGATCCTCAATGGGGCCGCGCCCGGCGACCTGCCGGTGGAGTTCCCGACCAGGCTTGAAATGGTCGTCAACCTCAAGACCGCGAAAGCGCTCGGCCTCGATCTGCCGCCGACGCTGGTCGCGCGCGCCGACGAGGTGATCGAGTGAGGCGGCGCGAATTCATCGCCGCGCTGGCCGGCGCAGCTGCGGCCTGGCCGCTCGCAGCACGCGCGCAGCAGCCGGCGCTGCCGGTGATCGGGTTCCTGGGAATCGGTCCCGCCGCGGCCAATGCCAGCCGTGTGGACGGCTTGCGCTCGGGACTGCAGGAGCTCGGTTACGTCGAGGGAAGGAATGTGATCATCGACTTCCGCTGGGCGGATGGTGCGGGGCAGTTGCCCGAGCTCGCCGTCAAGCTGGCGCAAGCGCAGGTCGCAGTGATCGTCAGCGGCGGCAACAGCGCGGCGAGCGCCGCCAAGGCGGCGACGGCGAGCATTCCGATCGTGTTTACGGCCGCAGACGACCCCGTCAGGCTCGGGTTCGTCAGCAGCTTCAACCGGCCGGGCGGAAACATGACGGGCGTGAGCATGATCTCCGGCGCGCTCGGGCCAAAACGATTGGAACTGCTGCGCGAGCTGGTGCCGAACGCGACCACGATCGCCTTACTGACAAACCCGAATAACCCGGCCGAGGACAATCTGCGAGACGAGCAGGCGACCGCCCAGTCGATCGGACAGCGCATCATGGTGCTCGACGCCACCACCGTGGGCGAAATCGAGCAGGCGTTTGCAACTATCGGCCGACAGCAAGCCGACGCGCTCATCGTCAACGCCGACGCCTTGTTCACAGCCGAACGCCAGCTGATCGTCATGCTTGCCGCTCGCTACCGGCTGCCCGCGATTTTCGCGTGGCGGGAGTTTGCGGAGGCGGGCGGCCTGATGAGCTACGGCACGAGCTTCAGCTCCAACTATCGTCAGATGGGGGTTTACGTGGGCCGGATTCTCAAAGGCGAGAAACCGGCGGACCTTCCCGTCCAGCAGCCGACCAAGTTCGAGCTGGTCATCAATCTGAAAACAGCCAAGGCGCTTGGCCTTGCCGTCCCGGACAAGCTGCTGGTGGCTGCCGACCAGGTGATCGAGTGAGAAGGCGCGAGTTTATCGTTCTGCTCGGCGGCGCGGCTGCGGTCTGGGCGCGCGCGGGGAACGCCCAGCAGCCGGCGCCGCCGGTGATCGGCTTTCTATCGTCGTCGTCGCCGGGAGAAACGACGCGGCTCGGCGCATTCCAGCGCGGCCTCGAGGAGACCGGCTTCCAGGTGGGCCGCGACGTGGCGATCGCCTACCGATATGCCGAGGGGCAGTACGGCCGCTTGCCCGGCCTCCTGCAGGACCTCATCGACCGGCAGGCGGCGGTGATCCTCGCGAGCGCGCTGCCTGCCGCACTCGCGGCCAAGGCGGCGAAGTCGGCGATCCCCATCGTCTGCCACGACCCTGCTCGCCCGCGCCGACGAGGTGATCGAATGAGCGCCAACCGCGGCCGCCGCGGCATACAGCCAAGGCCCGCCTTGCTACAGTGCCGGGCATGAGGATTCGCCAGCTCATCGGTCGCTTGCGTGCCGGCGCCCGCCGCAAACCGCCGGCCGCGGACGCGCCGCATGAGGCGCCGGTGCCGCGAACGCGCCGGCGCCTGTTCGGCAAATACGTCGCGCTGTTCGTCGCGGTGGTGACCATCGCGCTGCTGTCGAACGGGATTTTCGACGTCCTGTTCTATTACCAGGAGCACAAGGCCGCGCTGATCCGCATCCAGCACGAGCAGGCGGAGGCCGCCGCCGCCAAGATCGGGCAGTTCATCAAGGAGATCGAGAGCCAGCTCGGCTGGACCACGCAGCTGCCGTGGTCGGCGGGCTCGATCGAGCAGCGCCGCTTCGACGCGCTACGGCTGCTGCGCCAGGTGCCCGCCATCACCGAACTGTCACAGGTCGACGCCACCGGCAAGGAGCGCCTGCGGGTGTCGCGGCTCGCCATGGATGTGGTCGGCAGCGGCACCGACCTCTCCAAGGATCCCAAGTTCACCGAGGCGGTGGCGCACAAGGTGTACTACGGGCCGGTCTATTTCCGCCGCGAGTCCGAGCCCTACATGACGCTCGCGATCGCCGGCACCCGCCGCGACGCGGGCGTGAGCATCGCCGAGGTCAATCTCAAGCTGATCTGGGACGTGGTCTCGCAGATCAAGGTCGGCGAGCGCGGCCACGCCTACGTGGTCGACGCGCAGGGACGCCTGATCGCCCATCCCGACATCAGCCTGGTGCTGCGCAACACCGACATGTCGAAACTGGCGCAGGTGCGCGCCGCCCGCGCCGGCGCCGCCGGCGACCCGGCCGAGACGCTGCAGGAGGCGGAGAACATCGAAGGGCACAAGGTGCTCACCGCCTACGCGCCGGTGACGCCGCTCGGCTGGCTGATGTTCGTCGAGCTGCCGGCGCAGGAGGCCTATGCCCCGCTCTACGCCGCGCTCAAGCGGCTCGGCATCGTGCTGCTGGGGGCGCTCGGCTTTGCGGTGCTCGCCGGCATGTTCCTCGCCGGCCGCATGGTCGGCCCGATCTGGGCGCTGCGGGCGGGCGCCGCGCGCATCGGCAGCGGCGATCTCTCCCAGCGCATCGCGATCAAGACCGGCGACGAGCTCGAGGCGCTCGCCGACCAGTTCAACGACATGGCCGGGCAGCTGCAGGAATCCTATGCCGGCCTGGAGAAGAAGGTCGAGCAGCGCACGCATGAGCTGAGCGAGTCGCTCGAGCAGCAAAAGGCGACCTCCGAGGTTCTGCAGGTCATCAGTTCGTCGCCCGGCGAACTCGAGCCAGTCTTCAACGCCGTGCTGGAGAACGCCTGTCGTATCTGCGAAGCCAACTTCGGAAATCTGTACCTGCGTGATGGGGAGAGGTTTCGCCTCGCCGCCGCCCATAACATACCGGCGGCGCTGGTCGAGGCACGCACGCGCGCGCCCCTACATGGGACTGCTTCCCACATACGCGAGGTGGTGGAGACGAAACAGGCGGTCCATCTTGCCGACCTTTCGGCCGGGCCAGCCTACGCCCAACGCCATCCCGAGACCGTCGCCGCGGTCGAGCTCGGTGGTGCTCGGACGGTTCTTTACATCCCGATGCTCAAGGAGAACGAGCTGATCGGCTTCCTCAGCATCTACCGGCAAGTGGTTCGGCCGTTCAGCGACAAACAGATCGAGCTGATCAGAAACTTCGCCAGCCAAGCGGTCATTGCGATCGAGAACGTGCGCCTGCTCACCGAATTGCGCGCCCGTACCGACGAGCTCGGCCAGTCGGTGGAGGAGCTGCGCGCGCTCGGCGAGGTGACGCAGGCGGTCAACTCCACGCTCGACCTGCAGACCGTGCTCTCCACGATCGTGACCAAGGCGGTGGAGCTTTCCGATACCGAGGCCGGATCGATCTACGTCATGGACGCTGCCACCGAGGGGTTTCATCTGCGCGCGACCCACGGCATGAGCGACGAGCTGATCGAGGAGCTGCGGCACCAGGACATCGGACTGGGCGAGAAGACCATCGCCGACGCCGCGGCGCATCGCGCGCCGGTGCAATTTCCCGATCTCACCAAGGAGGCGCCGTCCGGGGTGCAGCGCATCCTGCTGCAAGCCGGGTTCCGCGCGCTGCTGGTGGTGCCGCTGCTCGACGCCGAGGGCATCGTCGGCGTGCTGGTGGTGCGGCGCAAGGCACCAGGCGAATTCGCCAAGCACACGCTCGACCTGTTGCAGACCTTCGCCGCGCAATCCGTGCTGGCGATCCGCAACGCCAACCTGTTCGCGGAGGTCGAGGAGAAGGGTCGCCAGCTCGAATTGGCGAGCCAGCACAAGTCGCAGTTCGTCGCCAGCATGAGTCACGAGCTGCGCACGCCGCTCAACGCCATCATCGGGCTGACCGAGATGATGGTCACCAATGCGACGCGCTTCGGTACCGACAAGGCGGCCGAGCCGTTGCGCCGCGTGCACCGCGCCGGGACGCATCTGCTCGGCCTGATCAACCAGGTGCTCGACCTCTCCAAGATCGAGGCCGGCAAGCTCGAGCTCAGCCCCGAGCCGGTCAGCGTGGCGCCGCTGATCGAAGAGGTGGTCGGCACCGCGCGGCAATTGGCGGAGCAGAACAAGAATCGGCTCATCGTCCAAACCCAGGACAGGCTCGGCCCGCTCACCGTCGACCCGATGCGGCTGCGCCAGATCCTGCTCAATCTCCTCAGCAACGCCTGCAAGTTCACCAAGCAGGGCGAGGTGACGCTCAGCGTGCGCAAGGTGGTGGACGGGCGCCATTGGGTCGAGTTCGCCGTCGCCGATACCGGCATCGGCATGACGGCGGAGCAGCAGGCGAAACTGTTCGAGGAGTTCAGCCAGGCCGATTCCTCGACCGCGCGCCGCTACGGCGGAACCGGGCTCGGTCTCGCCATCACCCGCAAGCTCGCCCGCATGATGGGCGGCGACGTCACGGTGACGAGCGAGCCGGGCCGGGGCTCGACTTTCACGGTGCGCCTGCCGGGCAGCCCCGATGGCGCCGGCGCGGCTTCCGCCGACGGCCAGCGGCCGGGCAGCGATTGCGTGCTGGTGATCGACGACGACGCCACAGCGCGTGAGCTCATCGCCGAGGAGCTCAAGGCCGAGGGGCTTTCCGTGGTCACCGCCGCGGGCGGATTGGAAGGCCTCAAGCTCGCCAAGGAACTGCGCCCGCGCGCGATCACGCTCGACGTGATCATGCCGGACCTCGACGGCTGGTCGGTGCTGGCAGCGCTGCGGCAGGATGGCGAGCTCGCCGAGATCCCGGTGATCATGGTGACGATCCTGGACGAGCACCGGCGCGCCGTCGCGCTGGGCGCCGCCGGCTACCTCAGCAAGCCGATCGATCGCGAGCGGCTGCATCGGCTGATGGGCCGCTTTCGCGTGCCCGCGCGGCCGACGCGCGTCCTGCTGGTCGAGGACGACCCGCTTCAGCGCGAGCGGGTGCGCGGTTGGCTCGAGGGCCAGCAATGGATCGTGCAGGAGGCCGAGGACGGCCGGCAGGCATTGGCGCGGCTGCGCGCGAGCAAGCCCGACGTCATCCTGCTCGACCTGATGATGCCGGAGATGGACGGATTCGCCGTGGTCGCGGCGATGCAGAAGGAGCCGCTGTGGCACGACATTCCGGTCATCGTCGTGACCTCGCGCGACCTCGATGCAAAGGAGCGCGAGCGATTGAACTCCGGCGTGCAGTCGATCCTGGTGAAAGAGATGTTCCGGCCGGCCGAGCTGGTCGAGCGCATCCGCGCGCTGGTGCAGGCGAAGCCGGTATTGGACAGCGAGATGGAAGCGGCATCGTGAACAAGGTCCTCTACGTCGAAGACAACGACGACAACGTCTACATGCTCAAGATGCGGCTCGAGCTGCTCGGCGATTTCGAGGTCGTGGCGGCCGAAGACGGCGAGAAGGGATGCGACCTGGCCGCCAGCGAGCGCCCCGACGTCATCCTGATGGACCTCGAGATGCCCGGCATCGACGGCTGGGAAGCCACGCGCCGGCTCAAGAGCAACCCCGACACCCGAGCCATTCCGGTCATCGCCTTGTCCGCGCACGCACTCGCCGGCGCGCGCGAGAAGGCCCTCGCCGCCGGATGCGACGAGTTCGACACCAAGCCGATCGAGTTCGAGCGGCTGGTCGCGACCTTGCGGCGGGTGCTGGCGGCCCGCAAGTAACCGGGACTTGCGCCAACTTGCCCCGGCGGCGAGCGCCGCACGAAAACCATCGCACCGCTGCATCGCCGGCCGGGCTGTTTCGATATCGCGAAGGAGCGAGCGTGAGGCTGAGCCGAATCAATTTTGAAATGGCGTGAGGGCGGCAGCCGGCGGCTCGCGTGAACCGCAGCGGACTAGGATCGAAACAGCGAGCGCCAGCGGCTCCAGCCGTCCGCGGGCGGCGGCTCGGGCGCGGGCCCGGGCTCGGTCGCAGCATCCGGCGCCCCGGGGCCGGGATCGTCGGGGGCGTGCAGCGGCGCGGCGTTGGCGCCGGCCGGCTCGCTCGCCGCCGAGCGCTCGTGCGCTGGTGGAACGCCACGGTCGACGGCCTCGTCCACCGCGCGCTCGGGCGCGGGCTCCTCACGCGCCGAGCTTAGCGCGGCTGCCTCAGCGGGCGCCCCCGCCGAGGCAGAATGCGGACCGGCATGATCGGCAGCCTCGGCAGGGCCGGCTGCCGGCGGCTCCAGCATGGCGTGGCGTTCGGCGTCGATGACCGCGCCGGCATGCTCCTCGCCCGCCAGCGGATCCTTCCATTCGAAGGCGTCGAGCCGGCCGGTGACCGGCGATACCGGCAGCCAGCGGTCGGAGACGAACCCATCGGCGGTCCAGGCCGGGTCGCGGCGCGCGTTGAGCGCGCGCGCCATCCATTCCCGACCGCGACCCTCGTCGCCCTGCTGCAGCTCGAGTGCGCCCATGAGCGCCGCCACGCGCCTGGTCGGCGAGGCGACCAGCGGCGCCAGCGCTTCACGCCCGACCGAAAATTCCTTGGCATCGAGGGCCGCGCGCGCGACTGCGATCGCGGCTTCGGGGTCGCCCGCGGCCATGGCCGCCAAGCCCTCGATCCGCTCCAAGCGCTGACGGGCGGATTCGCCCGGCCGCAGGTAGGCGTCGGCCAGATCGGGATGTGGATTGGCGCGCCACGCAGTCTCGATGATGCGCGCCGCCTTGCGCCGCTCGCCCGACGCGGCGAGCAGCCGGCCGGCCGATGCCGCCGCCGGCACCAATGTCGGTGCGAGCCTGACCGCCTCGAGCGCGAGCGCCTTGGCGCGCTCGCGATCCTCCTCCTCGGCGGCGATCGCCTGCGCCGTGAGCAGCACGGCGCGCTGGCGCCGGTAGGCGGTCTTGTCGATCAGGCCGCTTTTCATGTTCTGCTCGAGCCGCGTGAGCGCGCCGCTCCAGTCGCCCGCGACGCAACGGAATTCCAGCACCGCCTGTCCCGCCCAGCCTGAGACCGACCCAGGCCCCGAGCTCTGCTTCGCGGCCTCCTCGGCATAAAACAGCGCGGCCGCCGCGTCGTTCCTGCGCTGCGCCTCCACGAACAATCCGTGCAGTCCGAGCGCGCGGGTGTCATCGCGCTCCGCCATCTGCTGAAAGGAGGCAGCGGCATCCGCGCGATCACCCGCAAGCTGAGCCGCCTGTGCGCGCAGCAGCAAGGTGAGCGGCTCGCCCGGGGCGAAGCGCCCGGCCTCCTGCGTGAACCTGCGCGCCGCGCGCACGTCGCCGGACCCAACCGCAATCAAGCCATGGGACAGCGCGCGATAGCCGCGCGCGCCGCGGCGCGCGCGCCGGCGGCGGGCCAGCGCATCGGGCGCGCGCACGATGGCGCGCACGATCGACCACAGCACGATGGCGACGACCGCCACCGCCACGGCCGCGGCGACCAGCACCATAACGGAGGTGTCGATGCGCTCGCCTTGCCAGGTGATGGCGACCTCGCCGGGACGTTCCGCCAGCCACACCGCACCGAACGCGATGAGCGCGACGATGACGAGATAGACGAGGACGCGGATCATGGGGCTATGCGACTCATGACAATGGAAGGTAGGCAGTTTGTACTACCGGCGGCGCCGCGAGCACGGTGTGCTCCCGTCCCCCAACGCGTCTTCGCGTTTGCGGGGAGGGGGTGGGGGCTCTTGCTTCGCCGCGCAGCTGTTCTTGCATCGAAGGTCTCCCCGCCCCCTCCCCGCGCTCGCTGCCGCTCGCAGGCGAGGGGCGCAGACCGAGCACGTGGCCCCGGGCCGTCGATGGCAATCACTTGCTCAGACCCGCAAGCGCATCGGCGGCGAACCGCCGGCTCGCCTCGATCGCGGCGGCGCGCGCCTGCGCCTGCTTAATCCAGGACTCGGCCGGCGCGCGCTCGGCCGGCGGCAGCTGCGCCAACTCGGCAAGCGCGCCGGAGAGATCGCCGTGCGCGGCCTTGACCTCGATGCGGGTGACGATAGCGCCGGAATCGTTGCCGGCCACCTCGTCGAGCGGGCGGATGCGGACAAGCTTCTCGGCATTCGCCTGCAGCCTCTGGAGAAAGCCCGGGCTAGGCGCGGCAGCAGTTTGCCGCAATGCGGGTGCGAGCTCGGCGAGCGCGCGGGCGAGGGTCCCGGCGCTCGGCACGCCTGCGTCTGCGAACGGCTCGAGCGGCGCCAGCGCCTTGGGATCGGCAACGAGCGCTTTGGCGGTGGCGAGCTGGGCGGCGAACGGATCACCGCGCTCGACCGCGGAATCGAGCGCAGTCGCCGCCAGCGCAACCCGTACCGCCCGGTCTCCGCTTTCGGCGGCTGTGCGCTTGGCCAACTCGCTCGTGACGGCCTTCTCGTTGCGCTCGAGGCCGCCGAGGCGGGCGCTCAAGGCTTCGAACCTGGCATCGACCTCGCTGCGCTCGATCGGCGCAGCGGCGGCGACCTTCTGCGTGAGCGCGGTAAGCGCGGCGGCGGTATTTTCGGCGCGCGTGCGCGCCTCGCCGGCGGCGGCCACTGCCTCGTCGGTGCGGTGGCCGAGCGCGCCGATGGTGTCGGCGAGCGCCTTCACCTCGCCTTCCAGACCGGCGAGCCGGTTGGCGAGTGCGCCATCGGCAGCCGCCGGCTGAGCGGCCCCTGCGGCCTCAAGCTTGGCGACGCGGCCGGCCAGGTCGTCGAGCGCGTGCGCATCGCGAGCAGCCGCGGGCGCCGCGGCTGCGAGCTCGCGCACCTTGGCCTCAATTGCGGCCAAGCGTGTCTCGAGCGCATGCACGCCGGCCGCGCGCGGCAACAGAAACAGGCTCGCCGCGGCCGCGACGGCGAGCGCGATGGCGGCGCCGAGGATGCTCGCGCCCACCAACGCCCCGACGGAGGCTGCACGCCGGGGGGGCGGCTCGGGGGGAACGGCCGCGGCGGACACATCGGATGAAGCCTGCGCGTCCTCTTGCCCGGATGAAGCCGCCGAGGCGTCTTCGACGGGCGACGGCGGCGCTTCGGCCGCGACATCCGCGTCGGCGGACTCAGGCGGCAGCTCCGATGGCGGCAGCTCGGAGCGCGGTGGTTCGCCGTCGAAGGGCGTGGTGGGCCGATCAGTCTCAGGGTTCACGGGGAATCCTTGCCTGGTTGACGCAAGGCCCGGGTTGTAGCCCGGATGGAGCGCGAGCGAAATCCGGGATTTTCGCCGCAGCCCCGCATTACCTCCGTGCTTGCAAAGAGGGGTGAGCCGCTGGAACAAAGCAGGTCGGGCCGGACGGAGGGGCGACCAAACTTCGCGAATCCCCTGCTCGCCCCTTCACTGCAGCTCGCGAACAGGAGCGCAGCGCGGTCAGGCAGTACCGGCGGCTCAAATTTCCACCAAGTCCAGGATCGCCCGCTCGTCGGGACGCGCCGCGATGCGGATGGCGCGAGCCCCGGCCGCCGCGAGCGGCTCCGCCACTGCGAAAGAAAGGCAGAACTGCAGCGGCGCCAGCGCGCGCGCGAGCAGACCGTCGCGGCGGGCGCAATCGAGATACGCCTGCGCGCTGCGACGGGAGAAGTGGAAGATTCCGTCGAGCTCGGCCGCGTGCAGCCTTGCCGCCAGTGCGGGAGGAAAGCGCTCGGCCTTGACGGTGCGATAAATCACCGCGGTCTCGACCGGCACGCCGCAGGCCGCGGGGTCGAGCTCGCCGGCGCGATCAGCGCCGGCGAGATAAAGCACCGGCGCCCGCTGCCCGCCGCGCTGCGCACGCACGAGCGCGGCAAGATCCGCCTTGTCGCCATCGGCGGAGCGCACGTCGCTAAAACCCACGGCGCGCGCGGCTTCCGCTGTGTGCCGGCCGACGGTGAAAACGGGCAGCATGGAGAGCATGGCGCGCCGGGGATGGCTCGCGAGCGCGCGCGCCGCATTGGCGCTCGTCATTACCACCGCGCCATAGGCAAGATTCGCAATGTCGCAAGGGACTGTTTCCACGCGCAGCAGCGGCGCCAGCAGCACCTCATGGCCGCACGCGCGCAACGCGGCGCCCGTGCGCTCGGCGTCAGGCTGTGGCCGCGTCACCAGCAGGCGCATGCGCGCACCGGCTGTTGCACGATGCTTGGTGCTACCCGCCAGGGCACGCTGGCGACTCGGTGCACTCCCTTCCCCACGCTTGCTGCCGCTCGCGGGGGACGGGAGCAGACTGCGCCAGCCGCAAAAATATCGATCGTCAGAAACATCGTCGGCACGAACATCGCTGTCACACCGCCGCGAAAAAGTCGGGGCCGGCGCGCGCCTTGAGCTCGCCGCCGGCCTCGGCGCCGAGGCGAGCGGCGTCACCGGCGCCGCCGGCGCGCGTGGCCTCCAACACCGCGCTCCCGTCGGGTTTGGCGATCAAGCCGCGAAACGCGAGCGCGCCCGCGCGCACCGTGGCGTGGCCCGCGATCGGCGTGCGGCAGGACCCATCGAGCACGGCCAGGAAGGCACGCTCGGCAGCGAGCGCGCTCGCGCTGTCGGCGTGACTGATCGCGGCCAGCAGCGCAAGCGTGCGCGCATCATCGACACGCGCCTCGACCGCGACGATCCCCTGCCCCACCGCGGGCAGGAACTCGTCGACCGGCAGCACCGCGGTGGCGGTATCGGCAAGGCCGAGCCGCTTGAGACCGGCGAGCGCGAGCACGATCGCGTCGGCCTCGCCGGCGGCAAGCTTGCGCAGCCGGGTCTCCACATTGCCGCGCATGCTCACGACCGCGAGATCGGGATGCAGGCGCTTCACCAGCGCCGCCCGGCGCGGCGACGCGGTGCCGACCGTCGCACCGCGGGGAAGCTCCCGCAAGCTATCCGCCTTGCGGCTGATGAAGACGTCGCGAGCATCCTCGCGCGCGAGCGTCGCCGCGATCGTGAGGCCGCGCGGCAAGGCGGTCGGCAAGTCCTTGGCCGAATGCACCGCGAGCTCGATCGTGCCGGCGAGCAACGCCTCCTCGATCTCCTTGGCGAACAGGCCTTTGCCGCCGGCTTCCGCCAGCGGCCGATCGCGGATCATGTCGCCGCTGGTGCGGATAACCGTAAGCAGGATTCGTTCGGCCTCGATACCATGGGCCTCGGCAAGGCGCGCGCGCACTTCCTTCGCCTGCGCGAGCGCGAGTGGGCTGCCGCGCGTGCCGATACGCAATAGCGGAGACGGCGATTGCACCCCATGACCTCGCAATGCTACGCCGGCAACGAGCCCGGCCAATGCACCCACGATCATAAGGATCGCGCAGAAACCGGGAAAGTCGCGCCGCCGATCACTCTGTTGCCGCGGATTCGGTCTACTCCCCTCCCGCGTGAGCGCAAGCGAGCGCGGGAAAGTGAGCACACAGAATTCGTGGCGAAGACGGACAGGAACCCGCATGCTGGTGCTCGGCATCGAGACGACCTGCGACGAGACCGCGGCGGCGGTAGTGGAGCGCCCGCCCACGGGGCCGGGCCGAATCCGCTCCAATGTCGTGCTCTCACAGATCGATGAGCACGCCGCCTTCGGCGGCGTGGTGCCGGAGATCGCGGCCCGCGCGCACGTGGAGGCGCTCGATCTCGTCATCGCGCAGGCGATGAAGAAGGCGGAGATCGGTTTCGCCGAGCTCGACGGCGTCGCGGCCGCCGCCGGCCCGGGGCTGATCGGCGGCGTGATCGTGGGCTTGACCACGGCCAAGGCAATCGCGCTGGTCACGGAGAAGCCGCTGATCGCCGTCAATCACCTCGAAGCGCATGCGCTGACCGCCCGCCTCACCAACGCCACGCCCTTTCCCTATTGCCTGTTCCTCGCGTCGGGCGGTCATACCCAGATTGTGGCGGTGCTGGGGGTCGGCAGCTACGAGCGGCTCGGGACCACCGTGGACGACGCGCTCGGCGAGGCCTTCGACAAGGTGGCAAAGCTCCTCGGCCTGCCTTATCCCGGGGGCCCGCAGGTGGAGCGGCAAGCGCTCGCCGGCGATGGCGCGCGGATCGAGCTGCCGCGGCCGATGCTCGGCCGCCCGCATGCCGACTTCTCGCTCTCGGGACTGAAGACCGCGCTGCGGCTGGAAGCGGAGAAGATGGCACCGCTGAGCGATGCCGACGTGCGCGACCTGTGCGCCGCGTTCCAGCAAAGCGTCATCGATGTCGTGGCCGACCGGCTGCGTGCCGGCTTGAAGATGTTCCGCGAGCGCCACGGCGCGCCGGCCGCGCTGGTCGGCGCCGGCGGGGTTGCCGCCAACGAGGCGATCCGCAAGGTACTGCAGCAGGTCGCGACCGAGGCCGGGACCGTGCTGGTGCTGCCGCCGCCGGCGCTGTGCACCGACAACGGCGCGATGATCGCGTGGGCCGGCGCGGAGCGCCTCGCGCTCGGCCTCACCGACGCGCTCGACACGCCGCCGCATGCGCGCTGGCCGCTCAAGGACGTGACGGCGCCGGTGCGCGACACACCCTCGCTGCTGCTTGACGCGATCGCTACGAATCGCTCCGGTGGCTGACGCACCACACGGCTGTTCGCTTTGACGTTTCCATACTCTGCTGCGGTCCCCGCGTAGACCGGGACCCATCGTGCCAAATACGCCGGCGTCTGGAATACTGGGTCCCCACTTTCGCGGGAACGACAATCGATCGGAATTCCCCAACGATGACCTTCGAGCACATCGCCGTCGTGGGCGCGGGCGCGTGGGGGACGGCACTCGCGAACACCATCGCGCGCACGGGCCGGCCGGTGCTGCTTGCGGCGCGCGACCGCGCCAGCACCGACGCGCTGGTCGCGCGGCGCGAAAGCCCGCGGCTGCCCGGGGTGCGCATCGACGAGCGCGTGGGCATCGCGCCGCTGGCGCCAGAGGTCGGGCGCTACGACGCGATTCTACTGGCGGTGCCCGCGCAGCTCCTGCGCGGCGCGGCATCCGCGATCGCGCCGGAGCTGCGCGACGGCACTCCGGTGGTCGCCTGCGCCAAGGGCATCGAGCGCGGCACCCGGCTGTTCATGACCGAGGTGATTGCGCAAAGCGCGCCCGCCGCACGGCCCGCAATCCTGTCGGGGCCCAGCTTCGCCGTCGAGGTGGCGCGCGGACTGCCCGCGGCGGTAACGCTCGCAACCGGCGAGCCGGCGCTCGCGGCGGCGCTCGCGCAGGCATTCGGCTCGGCGGCGTTCCGCCCCTATCACTCCACCGATGTGCGCGGGGTCGAGATCGGCGGCGCCGCCAAGAACGTGCTCGCGATTGCCGCCGGCATCGTCGCCGGCCGGGGGCTCGGCGCCAGCGCCGCCGCGGCGCTGGTGACGCGCGGCTTCGCCGAGCTGTTCCGTTTCGGCCGCGCGCTCGGGGCGCGACCGGAGACGCTGACCGGTCTGTCCGGGCTGGGCGATGTGGTCCTCAGTTGCGCCAGCCCGCAATCGCGCAACTATTCCCTCGGCGTCGCGCTGGGCAAAGGCGCGCCGGCGCGAGCGGGTGGCGCGCTTGCCGAAGGGGTGTTCACCGCGCCGGTGCTCGTCGAGATGGCCAAGGCGCACGGCATCGAGATGCCGATTGCCGCCGCCGTGGTCGACATCCTCGCCGGCACGGCGAGCATCGATGCCGCAATCGAAGCGCTGCTCACCCGCCCGTTCCGCGCCGAGGGATAGCTCGATCGAGGCCTTTTTCAGCGTTGCATTACACCGCTGTCGTCCCCGCGTAGGCGAGGCCCCACCATCCGAGATATATTGGTCGCCGAAATACTGGGGCCAGCTTTCGCGGGGACGACAGACTGGAACGGATCGGAATCGGCAACAGCCGTTGCGACGGTCGCAAAGCCCGCTCTATTCTTGCCGAACGTTCGCCGAGGGCGGAGTAAAAGTGATGTCCTACTGGCTGTTGAAGACCGAGCCCGAGGAATTCTCCTGGGACGATCAGGTCAAACGCGGCGCCAAGGGCGAGGCATGGACCGGCGTGCGCAATTTCATCGCCCGCGGCAATCTCAAGGCGATGAAGAAGGGCGAGCGCGCTTTCTTCTATCACACCGGGGATCAGAAGCAGGTGGTCGGCGTGGTCGAGGTGATCCGCGAGGCCTACAAAGATCCGACCGACGCCAAAGGCGTTTTCCTGGCGGTCGACGTCGAGGCGCTCAAGCCGTTTCCCAAGCCGGTCACGCTTGCGGCGGTCAAAGCGGAGCCGCGGCTCAAGGACATGGCGCTGGCGAAATATCCGCGGCTCTCGGTGCAGCCGGTGACGGCGCAGGAGTGGAAGATCGTCTGCGCGATGGGCGGCTACAAGGATTAGGCACGCGCGCCCGCACTCGCAGTCGTGTCGTCCCCGCGCATGACATCCTCTTGAAACCAGGCGCTTCGGCCTCAATCGCGGCTGCACGGGTTACTGATTTCCGCTTTTCCGCACATGACAGTGCAGATATCGGCTAAGTCAGCGCACTGGCGCGGCAATTCACCCCGCCGCGGCAATAATCTGTGCCAGCACCTGTGCGCGACGCGTCACCGAGCGGCAGGATTTGAGCGTTTCGGCGAAGCGCTCGAGCACGCCATCCTCGAACGCCGCGACCACAGAGCCGTGCACATAGCTTTTGCGGCAGATCGCAGGCGTATTGGCGAGATCATCGGCGACGGCGCGCACCGCCTCAAGCACCTGCTTGCGGCGCTGGGTCTCTTTCGCCGCCGGCGCGGTCAGGGCCAACGCTTCGAGCGCGCTCGCGGAGGCAAGCAGGGTGCGGAAGTCCTTGAGCGAGATCCGCGCCGCTGCGATCTCGCGCAGGAACGCATTGACCTCGCGCGCGGTGACGTGCCGCACGTCGCCGGTGTCGGCCCGGTACTGGAACAGTCGCCGGCCCGGCAGCAGCCGCAGTCGTGCGATCACCTCGGCAAGCCGTGGCGCCGTGAACTCCTTGACGATGGTCTTGCCGCCTTTGGCGCGAAACGACAGCGTGATCGACTCGCCGTAGACCGTAACGTTCGACTTCAGCAGCGTCGCTGCCCCGCGGGTGCCGCGCAGGCGGGCATAGCTCTCGCTGCCGGGACGGATGGCGCTGCGCGCGACCAGCTCGATCACCGCGGCGCAGGCGCATTCACGCGTCGGCTCCGTGGCGGCGAGATGCTGGCCGACGCTGCGGCGGATGCGCGGCAGCACTTCGGCGAGGCGCGCGAGCCGGCGCGCCTTGCGCAGCTCCCGCACCTTTTCCCACTCGGGATGGTAGCGGTATTGCAGCCGGCCGGCAGCATCGCGGCCGACCGCCTGCAGGTGCGCGGAGGGATCGCGCGCATACAGCACGTCCTCGTACGCCGGCGGCACCGCCAGGCGCGCCAACCGGTGCACCGTCGCGGAATCGCGAATGACGCGCCCGTCGGCGTCGAGATAGCTAAAGCCCTTGCCGCGCCGGCGACGCCGGATCGACAGGTCCTCGGTGGCGACGAGCCGCAAGCCCAGCTGCTGAAGCAGCGCGTTTGCGCCGCGGCCTGCCGCGTTGCGGCGCCCAAAGCCGGCGCGTCGGCTCTCGCCCGCATCTGCGGCTACATCGGTCACGACACCTTCCAGGCCAAATCGCAGCACGCCAATGCGGCGGGATGCAAATTGGTTCCTTTCTCGCGGATTGCAGTCGCCGCGGACGGTCCACCCCTCCCCTTCCCCAAGCGGCGCGCGTGGGGATAGGCTCGGCGCGAATGCGGGAGGACGATGACCTTCGCCGGCACGAACTATCTCGCGATCGTGATCGCCGCTATCGTTGCCTGGCTCACCGGGGCGCTCTGGTACACAGCGCTCGGCAAGCCCTGGACGACGGCGCTCGGAAGCACGCCCAAAGCGATGAAAATTCAGACGGCGGCGCTGCCGTTTGTCTACGCCTTCCTCGCCGAGCTCGTCATGGCGTGGATCCTCGCCGGGCTCATTGGCCATATCGGCGCGCTCACGCTGCGCGGTGGCGTCATCTCTGCCGCGTTCTGCTGGCTCGGTTTCGTGATCACGACGATGCTCGTCAACAACAGCTTCGCTCGCCGCGATTGGCGCCTGCTGCTGATCGACGGCGGCCATTGGCTCATCGTGCTGCTGCTGATGGGCGCCATCATCGGCGCCACGGGGGTTCGCTGAAAGGAATCGATCAAAACGCGGGGCCGCGAGCGGTCAGCAGGGACTATGTTTGCCCCTTGCCGGCCGGAGGAGGACGCAACATGCGCAATCGCATCCTATCGGTCATCCTGGCGGCCGGGCTTTCGACGCTCGCCATCAGTGCGACCCTTTCGACCCGCGGCGCAGCGCAGAACCCGATGGGCGATCCCAACGCCGAGCCCGCGCCATTCAATCCGCAGATGGCCGCGCTCATGAGCATGCTGATCCAGCCGCGCCACGCCAAGCTCGGGCTGGCGGGACTGGCCGAAAATTGGCCGCTCGCCGGCTATGCCCTCAAGGAGCTCAGGCAGGGATTCCTGGTGGCGGCGCGCGCGGTGCCGCGCTGGAAGGGGCTGCCGGTGCCGGACCTGTTCGACGCCGCCGTGAGCCAGCCGATCGCGCAGCTCGATTTCGCGATCAAAGCGCAGGAGCCGCATCAGTTCGGCGAAAGCTACGCGCGCCTCACCGCCGGCTGCAACGCCTGCCACGCCACCACCGACAACCCGTTCATCGTCATCAAGCCGCCGGACAGCGCCGCGGCATTCCCGAACCAGGAGTTCCAGCCGAAGCGGTAGGGTGATGCATCGCCGAATGAGCGCACAAGGGCGCCGCAGACTCGGTGCGCCCCCTCCCCCGCTTGCGGGGGAGGGCTGGGGTGGGGGCAAGCAATAGAGCCTGACAATGACTGACGCACCAAAGTCGCCGACTTGGCATCTATCGACGAGACAGCTCACCCGAGCTCGCGTACTGCGAAAGAACTCGACCGATGCCGAGCGGCTGATATGGGCCGCCCTGCGTGGCCGTCGCTTGTTTGGCACGAGCTTCCGCCGCCAGGCTCCCATCGGTCCCTATATCGTGGATTTCGTCTGCCATGGCGCAGGTCTCGCTATAGAGATTGACGGCGGCCAGCACTTCGAAGCAACCCACGAACAACGCGATGCCCGAAGAGATGCCTTTCTCGCGCGCAAGGGGTTTCGCGTGCTGCGCTTCAGCAACCATGAGATCATGAGGAACCGGGCGGGAGTACTGGAAACCATCGCAGCTACCATCGCACTTGCCCCCTCCCTAGCCCTCCCCCGCAAGCGGGGGCGGGGACGCTAGAGCCGCTCGCACCATCCCAGTTGCCCGAGCCACGCCACCAGATTGGCCGTGTCATTTGAAACTGCCCGTGCGGCACTAAAGTCCAATCGGGAGCGGCTTGTCGCTCGCGCGGCGGTCGTCGCATAATGCCGCGGAGCCGGGATGCGCCACGAGATCCGCAGCGCGTACCGGAATGAACCGAATACGGGGAACGACCCATGCGCGCGGCCCGCGGAAGGCAGCGCGAGGCTGGAGGCAAGAGGATGTCGGACAAGATCTACGATGTGCCGCCGGAGTGGAAGAAACGCGCCTATGTCGATGCGGCGAAGTACAACGACATGTACGCGCGCGCACTCCAGGATCCCAATGCCTTCTGGGCCGAGCAGGCCAAGCGCATTCATTGGTACAAGGCGCCGCACAAGATCAAGAACGCCTCCTTCGGCCCCGGCGACGTCTCGATCAAGTGGTTCGAGGACGGCGTGCTCAACGCCGCCTACAACTGCATCGACCGGCACCTGGCCACCCGCGCCCAGCAGACCGCGATCATCTGGGAAGGCGACGATCCCGGACAGTCCAAGCACATCAGCTATCAGGAGCTGCACGACGAGGTGTGCAGGCTCGCCAATATCCTGCGCAACCGCAACGTCGGCAAAGGCGACCGCGTCACCATCTATCTGCCGATGATCCCGGAGGCGGCCTACGCCATCCTCGCCTGCGCGCGCATCGGCGCGATCCATTCGGTGGTGTTCGGAGGCTTCTCGCCCGACTCGCTCGCCGGCCGCATCGAGGACTGCAAGTCGAACGTCGTGATTACCGCCGACGAGGGCGTGCGCGGCGGGCGCAAGGTTCCGTTGAAGGTCAATACCGACGAGGCCATCGCCAAGGTCGGCGGCGTCGATCACGTCATCGTCGTGCGACGCACCGGCGCCGCGGTCAACATGGAGCCCGGGCGCGACGTCTGGTACCACGAGGCTGCCGCGATGGTGACGGCGGAATGCCCGTGCGAGCATATGCACGCCGAGGATCCGCTGTTCATCCTGTACACGTCGGGCTCCACCGGCAAGCCGAAGGGCGTGCTGCACACCACCGGCGGCTATCTCGTCTACACCTCGATGACCCATCAATACGTGTTCGACTATCACGACGGCGACATCTACTGGTGCACCGCCGACGTCGGCTGGGTGACCGGCCACAGCTACATCGTGTACGGCCCGCTCGCCAACGGCGCCACCACCATGATGTTCGAAGGCGTGCCGAACTATCCGACGATGTCGCGGTTCTGGGAGGTCTGCGACAAGCATCAGGTCAACACTATCTATACCGCGCCAACCGCGATCCGCGCGCTGATGCAGGCCGGCGACGCGCCGGTGAAAAAGACTTCGCGCAAATCGCTGCGGCTGCTGGGCACCGTCGGCGAGCCGATCAATCCGGAGGCGTGGGAGTGGTACTATCGCGTGGTCGGCGAAGGCCGCTGCCCGATCGTCGATACCTGGTGGCAGACCGAGACCGGGGGAATCCTGATCACGCCGCTGCCGGGAGCCACGCCGCTCAAGCCGGGCTCGGCGACCAACCCGTTCTTCGGCATAGTGCCGCAGATCCTGGACGCCGACGGCAAAGTGCTGGAGGGCGCCGCCACCGGCAACCTCTGCATCGCCGATTCCTGGCCCGGGCAGATGCGCACGGTCTACGGCGACCACCAGCGCTTCGTCGATACCTATTTCAAGGCCTATCCCGGCAAGTACTTCACCGGCGACGGCTGCCGCCGCGACGCCGACGGTTACTACTGGATCACCGGGCGGGTCGACGACGTCATCAACGTGGCCGGCCACCGGCTCGGCACGGCCGAGGTGGAGAGCGCGCTGGTCGCCCATGCCAAGGTGTCGGAGGCCGCCGTGGTGGGCTATCCCCACGACATCAAGGGCCAGGGCATCTACGCCTACGTCACGCTGATGGCAGGCGAGGCTCCGAGCGAGGCGCTGCGCAAGGAGCTGATCGCCTGGGTGCGCAAGGAGATCGGGCCGATCGCCTCGCCCGATCTCATCCAGTTCGCGCCGGGCCTGCCGAAGACGCGCTCGGGCAAGATCATGCGCAGGATTCTCCGCAAGATCGCCGAGGACGAGTACGGCAATCTCGGCGACACCTCGACGCTCGCCGACCCGACCGTGGTCGACGACCTCGTCGGCAACCGCCAGAACAAGAAGGCGCACGCGTAGAGTTCTTGTTGCGCGGTGATCTGTTCCGAAGGCCGGTTCACAGTTTTCGGGATTACGCGCTTGCGCGACGCGAGCAATCCTCTCGCGCTGTCATCGCCCGCGCAGCCTGTCCCCGCACGGAGCGCAACGATCTGCGGCCATTAATTCGCATCCCGCCCCTGCTCAGCTGCACACTGTTGCGCGCGCGGCACAGTTGCCGGAAAAATTCGCGTTCGCCCTCTCTGCCGCACGGTTTTCGCTGAGGCTGCCGGCTGATTCCATTATCATGGTTACTGATCCGTCACTGCGTCGCCCGCACGGGAATCTCGCGCGGAAACGATGGCTGACGCGATCGTGGGGACAACTGGCAAAGATACGGTCAAACCATGCATCTCTCACGCTGGCTCGCAGCCGCATCGGCTGCGTTGGTGCTTGCTGCGTCCGCTGCGCTGCCGCAGTCCGCGCAAGCCCGCGAGATCGTCGGGTTTTCCGGTGCGTATTCGACCGGCACGGTGATCGTTAAAACCGGCGAGCGCAAGCTCTACTACGTGCTCGGCAACGGCAAGGCCCTGCGCTATCCGGTCGGCGTCGGCCGCGCCGGCAAGCAATGGACCGGCACCTCCTACATCACCAGCAAGCAGCTCAAGCCGGCGTGGTCGCCGCCGGCCGAGATCCGGCACGACAAGCC
>DATBKV010000273.1:0-48904 GCA_036555745.1 Xanthobacteraceae bacterium
GGCCACGTCGCGCAGAAAGGCGTCGCGGTCGCGGACCGCCAGGGGCTCGGCGGCGCGTAACACGGTGGCGAGCTGGTCATCGGAGAGGCGGAGCTGGCGCAATCGTGATCGGCGGCGGCCACGCGCCTGCTCGGGAGCGCCGCGGTAGCTTGAGGGGTGCCGCGGGATGCTGCTGCAACAAGAGGAAGGGGAGAACTATGGGTCTGCTCGCGTCAGGGCCTTCGCCTCCTCTCAGCTCGCCGACAGGCGGCAAGTTCCGACTCAGTCAGCGGACGAAGTGATAGAGGCCGTTGAGCCCGATGACGCCGACTAGGATCAGATAGATCGCGATGATGTAGTTCAGGAGCCGCGGCATGAGCAGGACCAGTATCCCGCCGGCGACAGCGGCGAACGGCGTGATGTGATGGACAATCGTGGTGAGTCTCATGTCGGGTTTCTCCTCGGTTGGATTGCTCGTCAGCCAGTCGTGCGCAGCCAGCCCCAGCGCTCGCGCCAGGACATCTCGCGCCATGTCCGAGTGGTGACCGGGTGGGCAGCGGCCTGCGCGGCCTCGAGAGAGCGCGCGCAGCGCTTCCAGCTCCGCGATCAACTTGTCCTGGGTGGTGACCATGCGGTCGGCGCAGTCGCGCTCGCGCTCGAAGTCCGCCCGGTGACCGGCCGAGCGTTCCAGTTCGGTGGCGAGGTCGAACTCGAGTTCAGCAACGCGTGCCTTGAGTGTGGCGACCTAGTCGATGACCGGCTGCGGACCACCCGCTGACCGCGCGGGCAGCGGCTTATGCCGCACCTCGTCGAGGTCGACGGCGACCAGAGTCCTTGCCATCATTAGAGCGCGAGCGAGGCAGGCGGTGGCGCTTGACGATGGCGCGCGCGGCCTCGCTCGTGACGCCGAGGCGCTCGGCGATCTGGGCGTAGGTGAGCTGCTCGACCGGCATGGGATGTCCGCGTGGTGACCGTGCGGACAAAGGCTGCCAGGGTATGGTTGCCGGTCAGTTAACGCCCGCGTGGTCACCCCTGGTCGCTCAGTCCTCGGCCGGCCAGGTCTTCTCGATGATGCGCGCGCCGTTGCGCAGGGTGAGCTTGGCGCCCGGCTAGCGCTCGAACGCGGCCGCGAAGCAGACCCGGGCGAAGAGCAGGTCGTTCACGCCGGCTAGGTGCTCGTAGAGGTTGGCGCCCGTCGCGTCATCCCAACGATCGATGCTATGCGCATGATGGGCCATGAGCCGTACTCCGAACTGATTCGACTCATCGAGCGGCCGCCGATATTACCTCGGCATGTTGTCGCGTACCCGCCCAGCTCCCCCTGCCGGCTTCGTCACCCCTGCCTCCGATCCCCGCCGACCGTCCGCCCTCCGGCCCCGGCTGAATGCATGAGATCAAGCTCGACGGCTTCCGCATGATGGTCCGACGCGACGCCGCCGGCGTTCGGCTGCTCACCCGCAACGGCATCGACTGGACGGCGCGCTATCCGCTGATCGCCGCGGGCCGCCGGCGCGCTCCGGGCAGAAGCGCGGCCTTGCGCACCTCGAGCGGGCTCGACCGCAGGTCCATGCCCTCGATCTCGATGAGGTCGAAGGCGTAGAGGAAGACGCGGCCGTCCTGGCGACGGTAGCGCAGCCCGTCGAAGACCGGAACGCCATCGCCGTCGCAGGCGACTGCCTCCCCATCGAGCAAGAACGAGCGGCGCTTGCCCAGCTGCTGCGGAAGGCCGGGCCAGGGCTGGCGTTCAACGACCACATTGTCGAGCCCGGGGACGTCGTGTTCCGCAACGCCTGCAAGCTTGGCTTTGAGGCCATCGTGAGCAAGCGGCTGGGCTCACGCTACCGCTCCGGGCGCTCGCCGGACTGGCTCAAGATGAAGAACCCAGCCGCGCCGGCGGTGAAGCGCGAGGCCGACGAGGACTGGGGCGCGCGGCGCTGGCGATGAAGCGAAGCCGAGCCAAAAAAAGCCCCGGACCCTCGCTGGCAGGGGCTCAGAACACGAAGGAATAATCCGTGAAGTGGTCGGTGGGCAGCTGCTTTGCGCTCGTCATCAGCGCAAAGGGATCAAGCTGAACCGTCGCTGCGGTGCGAGCATGCGTGTCCGAGACGGCCCATCCCGCGATGAAAGACACGACCGGAGCGGCGACGCTGGCGGCGATCACGGAGGAGGCTGCGCCCTATGACGGGTCACAGCAGCGCGCAGATTTTTCGAAGTCCGGGACGCGGCCAGGAAGGTCGCTGGTGGGCTATTTGCCGCCCTACGAGGTGAGCTAGGGTCGAGCTCCAAATCGAACGGGCGCGCGTCTGTCGGGGTAGCATGGTGGGTAAGATAGTAGGCAACCGCAGTAATACCGGAATAATGGGCACAACTAGGATGAGCGGGGCGGAATGCCTCGCCGACATGCTCAAGGGTTACGGTGTCACCCACGCGTTCCACGTGCCGGCGGTGCTGCGCAAGACCTTCGCGGTGATGGAAAGCCGTACCGGTATCAAGCGCCTGCACGTGCACGGCGAGAAGGCAGCGGCCTACATGGCTGACGGCTATGCGCGCGCGTCGGGCAAGCCCGGCATCTGCGCCGCGCAGGTGATCGGCGCGCTCAATCTCGCCGCAGGTCTGCGCGACGCTTGGCTCGCGCATTCGCCGGTGATCGCAATGACCGGCGGCCGCGACCCGAAGACGAAGTTTCGCAAGGTCTACCAGGAGATCGACGACCTGCCGGCGTTCGAGCCGGTGACCAAGTTCAACGCCACCGTCGACGACGTGGCGCGCTTTCCCGACATGGTGCGACAGGCGTTTCGGGTGGCGACCTCGGGCACGCCGGGTCCGGTGCACCTGCAGTTTCGCGGCAACGAGGGGCAAGTCGATGCCGAGGAGGCTGAGATGGAGCCGATCTGCGAGCCGCAATTCGCGCGCGTGCCGGCGTTTCGCCCCGCGCCCGATGATGCCGCCGTGGGGGCGGCGCTCGAGCATTTGGAACGGGCGCAGCGCCCGGTGATCATCGCCGGGGGCGGGGTGCGCGCCTCGGGCGCGTCGGCGGAGCTCGTGGCATTGGCGGAGGCCCTGCAGGTTCCGGTCGCAACCTCGCTCAATGGCAAGGACGCAATTCCCGGCACGCATCCGCTCTGCGTGGGCGTCGTTGGGACCTATTCGCGCGAGAGCGCCAACCGCGTGGTCAGCGGCGCCGATCTCGTCTGCTTCGTCGGTAGCGAGACCGGCGGCATGACCACGCATTTCTGGGCGGTGCCAAAGATCGGCACGCCGGCAATCCAGATCGATATCAATCCGGAGGCGATCGGCCGCAATTATCCGCTCCTTGCCGGCGTCAACGGCGACGCCAAGGTTGCGCTCGCGCGCATGCTGGCGCGCGCCGACCGCGCCAGCGCTGCCAGACGCAAAGCATGGACCGCGGAAGCGCAGGAAATTTGCCGGGAATGGGCAGCGAAGTACCAATCAGCGCTCGCCTCCGATGCCGTGCCGATCCGCCCCGAGCGCATCTGCGCCGAGCTCACCCGGCACGTGCCGGACGACGCCATCGTCGTCGTCGATACCGGCCATGCCGGCATGTGGATGGGCGGCATGTACGATCTCACCAGCCCCAAGCAGAGCTACATGCGCAGCGCCGGCCATCTCGGCTGGGCTTTTCCGGCCGGACTGGGGGCGAAATGCGCGTGTCCCGAACGGCCGGTGATCACTTTTACCGGCGACGCCGGGCTCTGGTACCACATCGCCGAGATCGAAACCGCGGCACGCTGGGGCATCAACGCCGTCACGCTGGTCAACAACAACGCGAGCGGCAACCAGTCCAAGCGCGGCTTCGATCGCGTCTATGGCGGTACCCAGACGGAGCAGGCGCGCGAAATGTGGACCTTCAGCAACGTCAATTTCGCGCGCGTCGCCGGAGACATGGGCGCGCTCGGCATCCGGGTGGAGCAGCCCAAGGAGATCGCTGGCGCCATCTCTCAGGCGCTGCGCGCCAACCGACCCGTCATCATTGACGTCGCCACCGACATCGAGGCGCTCGCGCCGCTCGCGGTGACGTGACGCGCGAGCGCCGCGACGCGGCGATTGCTTGCAACATGCAGGCGGCCGGTATGAGAGTGCTACTTTCGTTGTCGCGCAGGCGAAGCCTGTGAGATTTTTGCAACGCTCCAGCTTTTTTTGAATCGCGTCACAGTGCAGAACTAATTTTCTGTTGCGATGTCGCCCAATCACAACAACGGGGGGCTGCATGCATCAGTCGACATGGGTGGTTATTCTGCTTCTGATGATCGGAGAGATTGCCATTCTGGGATTGGCAGGTTTCATCTTGTGGATCGGGGGAGAGTTCGGCGAGGCTCCGAAGTGGATGGGCCTTCGCCATCCGCGCAAGGGCGGCAGGGCGCGATAGCGAAGCGCCCTGCGGCCGCGGCCATGTTCGTCGCTTCGTCGGCGTCGGGCGCGGGCCCGTCCGTCACATGAGGCCGGCGCGGGCGGTGCCGGTACCGCCCGATCGGAATGAGATGGAGTCCGATCGCTGCGGGCTCGCGGAGCGCAACAGCAAGCGCCGCAGCATGCGCGGAGCACCGCAGGTGGGTGCCAGCCGGGGCAGGCGCGTGCTGCCGGCGCCTGTCACTCCTGGGCGCTCAGCTGCCGCCGCACGCCCCAGCCGCCCAGGATCGCGGTGATCTCGTCCGCGACGAAAAACCTGGCGCTGTCCTGGTCGTAGCCCTCGCGCAGGAGTTCGTCATAGGCGGTAAGCGCATGGCGCACATAAGCCACCAGCGCCAGCCACGCTGCGGTTTCCGGCGACGCGACGCTCAGGCCCGGGCTGTCGAGGGCGTGGTCGACAACCGCGCCGAACTCGTGCGCAGGAATGCGGGGCGCCAGGCGGCGCAACGCGATCTCGATGTCGACGCGCTTGGCCACAGCGCGGCCTTATGGCGTGCGGCGATTGTACCGAACCCCGCGCGCCGCGTTTGCCAGTGCTCTCATGCAGCCGCAATCTTGGCTTGGAAGCTTCAACCTAGTCTCACTTAGATTGCGAGCCTAGCGTCAGGAGAAGCTGCGAGTTTCGGACAAAGTCCGGACATTATCGGCTATCCTCATTGGCGAATCGAGGCGCGAGACGAGCCATGACCGCGAGTTTAACGGGCTCCTCCAAACCCCCGTCCGCCGCCGGCAAGGGATCGGGCCAGATCGGCATGGTGGCCGCCGTGTCGATCGGCATCGGCGGCATGGTGGGGGCCGGGATCTTCTCGATCCTGGGCGTCGTGGCGCAGGCGGCCGGTAATGCGATGTGGCTTGCTTTCGCATTCGGCGGGCTCGTGGCGCTGCTCTCGACCTATTCCTACGCCAAGCTCGGCGCCACGTTTCCCTCCGCAGGCGGGGCGGTGCATTTCCTGGTCAAAGGCTTCGGCGACGGCGTGCTGTCCGGCGGCGTGAACCTGTTCATGTGGGCCGGCTACATCATCTCGCTCGCGCTCTATGCCAGCGCGTTCGGCAGCTATGCCGGCACATTCGTGTCCACCCCACCGTCGCCGGCGCTGGTGAAGGTGCTGGCGGTCGCCGCCGTCGTGGCGCTCACCGCGGTCAACGCCTTCGGGGCCAAGTTCATGGGCCGCTCCGAGACGCTGATCGTGGCGGTCAAGCTCGCGATCCTTCTCCTGTTCGCCGCGGTCGGCCTGTGGTTCATCCGCCCCGGCTACCTCTCGCCCGAGCTGTGGCCCGAGGGAACCTCGATCCTGTTCGGCGCGGGCGTGCTGTTCATTGGCTATGAAGGGTTCGGTCTGGTGACCAACGCCGCAGCCGACATGCGCGATCCCCGCACCATGCTGCCCCGCGCGCTCTACACCAGCGTGATCCTGGTGATCGCGCTCTACCTGACGGTGGCCGTCACCGTCACCGGCAGCTTGTCGGACTTCGAGATCGAGCGCGCCAGGGACTATGCGCTCGCCGAGGCGGCCAAGCCCTCGCTCGGCCAGTTCGGTTTCCGGCTGATTGCCATCGCGGCCTTGTTCTCGACTGCCTCCGCCATCAACGCCACGCTGTTCGGGTCGGCCAACGTCTGCTACATGATCGCGCGCGACGGCGAACTGCCGGCTGGCCTGTCGCGTACGGAATGGCGCGATGCCACCGGCGGGCTCATCCTCACCTCCGCGCTGGTGATCGCCGTGACCTTGCTGTTCGACCTCTCGGGCATCGCAATGATGGGCAGCGCGGCCTTCCTCTTGATCTATGCCGCGGTGAATGCCGGCCATCTCAACGTGCGGCACGCCACGGGGGCGAACGCGGCGGTCGTATGGCTGTCGCTCTTGACCTGTCTCGCCATGTTCGCGGTGCTCTGCGTCTATACCTATGAGAAACAGCCGGCCGCGCTGGTCGCGCTCGTGCTTATCGCTGCAGCCTCGTTCGCGGCGGAATGGCTCTATCGGCGGCTGACCGGGCGCACCCTCAAGGATCACGCCTGACGGCAAGGAAAATCACGCTGCGCGCGAGCCGCCCGCGGTGGTCGCTCGCCACCGGCGGCCGGCGTGATCGAACAGCCGGCCGATGAGCGGCCAGAACAGCAGTATCAAGGCCAGCGTGGTGATCGAGCCGACGAGCCCGTTCGACCAGAACACGGTGAGATCGCCTTCCGCGCCGATCATCGACAGGCGGAAAGCGTCCTCGGCGCGATTGCCGAGAACCAGCGCGAGCGTGAACGGGGCGAGCGGAATGCCGACCTTCTTGAACACGTAACCGACCACGCCGAAGCCAAGCATCAGCCAGATGTCGAAGATGGCGTTCTGGATGGCGTAGGCACCGATCGCGCAGGAGACCACGATCATCGGCGCGATCGCCGCGAACGGCACCCGCAGAATGGCGGCGAACACGGGCACGGTAGTGAGCACCAGAACGAGGCCGACGACGTTGCCCAGATACATCGAGGCGATCAGGCCCCACACGAAGTCTTTGTGCTCGACAAACAACAGCGGGCCGGGATTGAGCCCCCATACCATCAGGCCGCCCAGCAGGATTGCCGCCGTGCCCGAGCCGGGAATTCCCAGTGCCAGCATCGGCAGCAGCGCCGAGGTGCCGGAGGCGTGCGCGGCAGTCTCCGGCGCGAACACGCCTTCGATGCGTCCGCGGCCGAAACTTTCCTTGTCCCTGGAAAAGCGCTTGGCCAGGTTGTAGCCCATGAACGACGCGGCAATCGCCCCGCCTGGCGTGATCCCGAGCCAGCATCCGATGGCGGATGAGCGCAGCAGCGTCGCCCAGTAGCGCGGCAGCTCCTTCCACACCTTGAGCACCACGCGCAGGCTGATGCTGGCGGCGTGCCCGCGCAGGGCGAGCCGCTCCTCCATGGTTAGCAGGATCTCGCTGATGCCGAACAGGCCGATGACCGCGACCAGGAAATTGATGCCGCGCAGCAGCTCGTTGAACCCGAACGTCATGCGCAAAGTGCCGGATACGGTGTCCATCCCGACGCCTGCGAGAAGGAGGCCGAGCGTCATGGAAATGATGGTCTTGTGCTTGTCTTCGCGTCCCAGTCCCACGAACGAGCAGAAGGTGAGGAAGTAGACCGCGAAGAATTCCGGCGGGCCGAACCGCAGCGCGAACGCGGCGATACCCGGCGCTAAAAACGTGATCAGCAGGACGGCGACCAGCGAGCCAATGAACGAGGAGGTAAAGGCCGCGGTCAGGGCCTCGGCCGCCTTGCCCTGCTGCGCCATCGGATAGCCGTCGAAGGTGGTCGCCACCGACCATGCTTCGCCCGGAATGTTGAACAGGATCGAGGTGATGGCGCCGCCGAAAAGCGCGCCCCAGTAAATGCAGGACAGCATGACGATGGCCGAGGTCGGATCCATCGTGAAGGTGAGGGGCAGTAGGATGGCGACGCCGTTGGGACCGCCCAGCCCGGGCAGCACGCCGACGAAGACGCCCAGCACGAGCCCGACCATCATCACGGCCAGGACCTTCCACGTCAGCAGGACGCTGAAGCCGTGCAGCAGCAGGCCGAAGGCTTCCATCGCGCAGGCCTAGTAGCCGAAGGCCGCTTCCAGCGGCCCCTTCGGCATGATGACGTCAAACGCGACGTCGAAGGTCACGAACATGACGAGCGCGAACAGAAAGGCGGTAAGCAAGGATTTCCACAGCGCAATGCGACCGACGATCCACATGAAGCCTGCGATCAGGAGGAAGCTCGCGACGTAGAGCCCGAGCCATTGCGTTAGCACGCAGAACAGCAGCGTCGGGACGAACACCTGCAGCACGCGGCGAAACTGATCGAGGGTGACGAAGGTGGTCGCGGCGCCCGCGCCCGTCACCAGCGCGGTGGCGAGACCGTAAAGCGAGGCGGCGGCGAGAATGACGGCGAGATAGAACGGGAAGTATCCGGCCTGCGGGCCGTCCGCTTCCCAGGAAATGCCGGTCCGCCAGTTGTCGAAGCCGAGCAGCGCCGCCAGCGCCAGCAGCAGCACCGAGACCGCGATCTCGACGGTGCGGGTGCTGACCACGGGCGGCGAGCTGTCCGCCGGCGCAGTCGGTTCTTCGACGACGATTTCAGGTTCGGGTGAGGTCATCGATCATTTCGCGAGGCGCGGCGCGGCCATTGCTTCGTCGTGCGGGGATGGCGAACTTGACCTTGATCATGCGCGCCGCTCGCGCGCGCAATCCCTGCGCGCTCCGTCCCTCCCCGCGGCAAAATCGACTACGGCATGGGTGCGAATAGTCGTTCGTCGGCGGGCGATTCTGGCCGCCCTGTGACGTTTTTGTCCGCCGTGGCGGCGACACACTATTTCGCGACGAATCCCGCCTCGGTCATCAGTCTCTTGTTCAGCGCGTCGTCCTCTTCGAGAAACTTCAGCATGTCGCCCCCGGTGAGAAAGATCGGCTTGAGCGCCTGCTTCTCCATGTAGTCCTTGTATTCGGAGGTCTGCGTCAGCTTCCTGAACAGATCGACGTAGAAGGCAGTCTGCTCCGGCGTCACCTTGCCCGGGAGGAACATGGCGCGCAGCATCAGATATTGGATGTCGAGGCCCTGCTCCTTGCAGGTGGGAATGTCGTTCCACGACATGTCGGCCGTCACCTTGGCCTTGTATTCGATCCGTTCCTTGTCGAACACGCAGAGCGCCCGCACCTGGCCCGCGCGCCACACTTCGAGGTTTTCCGAAGGATTGTTGACGTTGGCGGCGGTGTGGTTGCCGACCAGCTGGGTGGCCGCCTCGCCGCCCGACTTGTACGGCAGATAGGCGAATTTCGCGCCCGTCTTCTGCTCCAGAAAGACGGTCAGCACGTGGTCCTCGCGACGCGAGCCGGTGCCGCCCATCTTGAACGGCGGGGAGGCCGCCTTGGCGGCATCGGCAAACTCCTTCACCGTCTTATAGGGCAGCTGCGTGTTCACCCACAGTACGAACTCATCGAGAGCGATCACCGAGACCGGTGTGAGATCGCGCCAATTGAAGGGAATTTTGGCGGAGAGCGGCAACATGTAGATGAGCGAATAGGCGATGAGGACCTTGTTGGGATCGCCCTCGCTCGATTTCATGTAGATGAGCGCCTCGGCGCCGGACGCGCCGCCCTTGAGGGAGACCACCATCGGCTGCTTCATCAGATTGTTCTTCTGAACCGCGGCCTGCATCATCCGCGCCATCTGGTCGGACGCCCCGCCGGCACCGGCGGCGACGACGATTTCCACCGGTTTGCTCGGCTCCCAGGCCGCGGCCGGCGCGGCCGCCAGCATCAAGGCCAGCGCCGCAGTGCCGCCGAGACAGGTTCGCGTGATTTCGGGCATCTCGTTCCTCCTCGCATGTCGTCATCGGGTGCGGGGCGAACACCAGCCGCGCGGCCCTTGTTATGCATTGCCCGGCATTCTGCCGCTTTGCGCCTGCGGTGCAAGGGCGGCGGCGGCCATTCGGCCAGCCGCGACGCTACGCCGCTTCATCGCATGGGCGATTCACCTGAGTTCTCGGAGCTCATCTCGAGCTCCCGGAGAGGGCGCGCGCGGAGTCAACGGTGTTGCCTGCAGGCGCATAGAGCAGGGATGAAAGGCGTGCGCTCTCCTAGGGCCTGCGCGCGGCCTCACTTGGCGGCCGGCGGCCCGAGATAGCGGAACTTCTGCGCGCGTTTTCCGGTATCCACCTCGGTCGTGTAAAGATTGCCTTTGGAATCCGCGGCGATGTTGTGCACCCAGTGGAACTCGCCGGCATTGCGGCCGTTGCGGCCGAAGCTTCCGACCACCTCGCCGGTCTCACGAACCAGCGTGCGCACCTCGTTATTGGTACCGTCGGCGTTGAACAAGAAGGTTTGCTTGCCGTCGATCCAGAAGTCGAGGTCCCAGACCGAGCCCGAGGCCCTGGTGTTCTTCTCGTAGGCGAACTCCTTCACGAAGCTGCCGTCCTTGCGGAAGACCTGGATGCGGTTGTTGGCGCGGTCGCAGACATAGACGAGGCCATCGCGCGCGATCTTGACGCAATGAACGGGGTTGCTGAATTGCGATGAGGTCGGATTGTAGGGGGCAAGCTTCTCGTCCGTGGGCTTTTTGCCGTACGCGCCCCAATGGCGCTTATAGGCGCCGCTATCGGCGTCGAACACGATCACGCGGTGATTGAAATAGCCGTCGGCGATGTAGACCTCGTTGGTCTCGGGATCGACCTCGGCGTCGGCGGGCTTGCCCAGGCGGGTGAGATCGTTGCTGTTGGTCTGCTCGCCCTGCTTGCCGATCTGCAGCACGAATTTGCCCTCGCGCGTGAACTTGAGATACTGCCCGTCCTTCTCGCCGTTGCCGCCGATCCAGACAAAACCCTTATAGTCGAGGCTCACGCCGTGCTCGTTCTGCGGCCAGTCGTAGCCGGCGCCGGGACCGCCCCAAGCCTGCACCAACTTGCCATCCGGATCGAACTCCATCACCGGCGGCGCCGGAACGCAGCATTTGCTGGTGGGCGGATCGAGCGCCGCCGCCTTCTCGTCGTTGGTGAGGCTTCTCGGCCGCTGGATCACCCAGACGTGGTCCTGCGCATCCACCGCGACCCCCGCCGCCTGGCCCATGATCCAGTTGTTGGGCAGGGTTTGCGGCCACGACGCATCGACTTGGAAGCGCGGAGCGTCGTCGGCAATGGCGGGCGCGGCGAAGACGATGGCCGAAAGCAAGAAAAACGCGGTGCGCATGTTGTCCTCCGTTCGCCGTTGTCTTCCCGGCAGCATGGTGCGCCAGATTAGCATGCGCCGACGCGGACGGCGCTGCCGCGCGCCTCACTGCGCGCGGATACCGGCCTTGGCCGCGACCTCGCGCCATTTGCCGATGTCGGCGGTGATGCGCGTGGTCACCGCCTCTGGCGGGCCTGCCTCCCCTTGCATGCCCTGTGCGACGAGCGCTGCTTCGCCATCGGCCGAGGTGAGGATTTCGTTCACCTCGCGATTGAGCCGCACGCGGATCGCCGCGGGCGTGCCGGCCGGCGCGACCAGGGCAACCCACAGCACGGCTTCGTATCCGGGGATGCCGGCTTCCGCCACGGTCGGGATCTCCGGCAGCGCGCTCACCCGAGTCTTGCCGCTGGTGACCAGCGCGCGCAGTTTCCCCGCACGGATATTGGGCCGCGATGGCGCGACGGTGGCGAACTGCATGTCGAGCCGCCCGGTCATCAAATCGGTCACGGATTGCGCCGAGCTCTTGTAGGGCACGTGCACGATGTCGATGCCGGCCATGCTCGCGAGCAGCGCCGTGGCAAGGTGCGCGAGCGAGGCGACTCCCGCCGAGCCGTAGTTGAGCGTGCCGGGCTTGGCCTTGGCGAGGGCGATGAGCTGCGCCAGATCGTGCGCCGGCAAGCCGGGATAGAGCACGAGCACGTAGGGCTGGCTGCCGATCATGGCGACCGGCGCGAAGTCGTTGATCGGATCGTATGGCAGATTGGCGCTGAGACTGGCGGCCACGCCGTGGGTGCTGGCAGTGGCAATGCCGATGGTCGTCCCGTCCGGCGCGGCCTTGGCGATGGCGTCGCTGCCGATATTGCCGCTGGCGCCGGCGCGGTTCTCGATCACGATCTGCTGGCCGAGGCGGGGGACGAGCTTCTGCGCGACGATGCGCGCGATGATGTCGGTGCTACTGCCGGCCGGGAACGGCACGATCAGACGGATCGGCCGGTCGGGCCAGCCGTCGGCGCCCTGGGCCGCCAACGCGGCGCCGGCGACCAGCACCGATGCCGTTGCAGCTGCTAACAGCCTGATCATGGCTGCCTCCTTTCACCCGAACTGCGCCCGCGTGCGCCCACGTCGGGCGCGTAATGCTTCGGAATCGCGGTCGCGCGGTCAAGAAGAACCTCGTCCGGCGGCGCCCCTGCTGCGACGACCTAGGCTTTGACAAGGCTCGGAAAATTGCGTTCCTTGGGGACAACGAAAAGCGCCACCAACGATAGCGGAGGAGCCCCATGCGAAAGTTTATCCCCACTTTGGCCGCAGCCGCCGCGCTGTGCGTGTTTTCGGCCGCGGGACACGCCGAAACCGTGCTCAAGGCCTCGCACCAATTCCCCGGCGGCAAGGGGGACGTGCGCGACGACATGGTGCAGATGATCGCCAAAGAGGCCAAGGCCGCCAATGTCGGCCTTGAGATTCAGGTCTATCCCGGCGCCTCGCTGTTCAAGCCGAACCAGCAATGGAACGCCATGGTCAATGGCCAACTCGATATTTCGCTGTTCCCGCTTGACTACGCGAGCGGCAAGGTGCCGGCGTTCAGCGCGACCCTGATGCCCGGCCTGATCCGCAGCCAGGAACGGGCGAAACGGATCAACGACTCGCAGTTCATGAAGGACGTACGCAGCGAGATCGAGAAGAACGGCGTCATCGTCCTATCCGACGCCTGGTTCGCCGGCGGCATGGCGGCGAAGACGGGCTGCATCGTGAAACCTGAGGACATGAAAGGCGTCAAGTTCCGCGCCGCCGGCCCGACCTTCGCGGCCATGTGGGAGGCGGCCGGCGCCAGCATCGTCAGCCCGCCCTCGAACGAAATCTACAATGCCTTCCAGACCGGCGTGGTCAACGGCACGGACACCAGCCTGGGGACCTTTGCGTCGATGCGGCTCTACGAGGTGACCGACTGCCTGACGGCTCCCGGCAACAACGCGTTGTGGTTCATGTACGAGCCGGTACTGATGTCGAAGAAGAGCTTCGAGCGCCTCAACAAGGAGCAGCAGGCCGCGGTCCTCAAGGGCGGCAAGGATGCCCAGGCCTACTACGAGAAAAAGGCCGACGCGGTGAACAATGAGGCAATCAAGGCGTTCGAGGATCACAAGGTGAAGGTGGTGACGCTGAACGACGCGCAATACGCCGCCTGGCTCGACGTCGCCAAAAAAAGCGCCTACGCCAAATTCGCCAAGGACGTGCCCAATGGGCAGAAGCTCATCGACGAGGCGCTCGCGGTCAAATAGATCGGACTAAAGAAGACCGGCCGGCGATCGGGGAGTTCGCCGGCCGATTCTTGCGCGGAACCGCCCGGCCGCTCCGCCACGATCGCAGCGCAATCCAGCACAACATTCGCGCCCCATGGACGCTTACATTCGGATCGTCGCGTTTTTGTCGCGTCTCGCCGGCGTCGTGGCCGCCTGCCTCATCGGTCTCGGCGTGCTGGTGATCTGCGATATGGTAATCGAGCGTTACATCCTCAACTGGACCACCATCTGGCAGATCGACGTCGTAACGTACAGTATCGTTGCCGCGACTTTCATCGGCAGCGCTTATGTGCTGATGACGCGCGGCCACGTCAACGTGGACGTCCTGCCGCTGCATCTCGGTCCGCGCGCACGCTACTGGCTGGCGCTGTTCACGATGTTGACGGCGCTCGCCTTCTGCGTGGTGCTGTTCGTGCTGTGCACGATCTATTGGCACGAGTCCTGGGCGAAGGGCTGGCGCTCGGATACGGTGTGGCGCGCCCGTTTGTGGATCCCCTATAGCGCGATGCCGATCGGGCTTGGGCTCCTGGTCCTGCAATACCTTGCCGAGCTGATTTGCCTTGTGACGGGACGTTCGCCGCCCTTCGGCATTGCCGAGGGTGGGATGCGCGCATGAGCCCGACCACCCAAGGCTTCATCGTCCTGCTCGTGACTCTCGCGATGCTGCTGTCGGGCATCCCGGTGGCTTTCGGCCTGGGCGCGATCTCCATCGTTTTTCTTTTGATCTTCCAGGGCTTCGACAGCATGCGCGTGGTGGCCGAGACTTTTTATGCCGGCCTCGATGACTTCACGCTCGTCTCGATTCCAATGTTCGTGATGATGGGCGCCGCGATCGGCTCCTCGCCTGCCGGCAAGGACCTCTACGAGGCGCTCGATCGCTGGCTCTATCGCCTGCCCGGCGGGCTCGCCATCTCCAACATCGGCGCCTGTGCCATCTTCGCGGCGCTGACCGGGTCCTCGCCCGCCTGTTGCGCCGCCATCGGCAAGATGGGCATTCCCGAGATGCGCCGGCGCGGCTATCCCGACGAGGTGGCGACCGGCGCGATTTGCGCCGGGGGCACGCTCGGAATTCTCATCCCGCCGTCGATCACCTTCATTCTCTACGGCATCGCTACCGAGACCTCGATCGGGCGGCTGTTCATCGCCGGTGTTCTTCCCGGACTCATGCTCACCGGCCTGTTCATCCTGTGGACGCTGTTCACGATCTGGCGCCGCGGCTTCCGTTCCCACGCCGTCGATTTTCGCTACAGCTGGAAACAGAAGTTTACCAGCCTCCCGAAAATCGCGCCCTTCGTCGCCATCATCGTCGGGGTGATGTACGTGCTCTATGGCGGGATCGCCACGCCGTCGGAGGCCGCTGGCGTGGGCGCCGCGCTGTGCCTGGCGCTGGCAATCGTCATCTACGGGCTATGGCAGGTGGACCAGCTCTGGCTCATCCTGCGCGATACGATGCGGGAGTCGGTGATGATCCTGACGATCATCGCCGCCGCCGTGCTGTTCGGCTACATGCTCACATCGCTCTACCTGACGCAGACGCTGGCGCAGGGGATCGCGGACCTGCACGCCAACAAATGGGTGTTGATGTTCCTCATCAACGTCTTCCTGCTGGTGTGCGGCTTCTTTATTCCGCCCGCCGCCATCATCCTGATGACCAGCCCGATCCTGCTGCCAATCATCACCGCCGCGGGCTTCGACCCCGTATGGTTCGGCGTGATCCTCACCATCAACATGGAAATCGGCCTGATCCATCCGCCGGTCGGTCTCAACATCTATATCGTGAATGCCATCGCACCCGACGTGCCGATCACCAAGGTGATGTGGGGGACGCTGCCCTACGTGCTGTGCATGATGCTGGCGATCGTGATCCTGTGCGTCTTCCCGGAGATCGCCACCTGGCTGCCCGATCACATGATGGGCGCGGCGCCCGCGGGCGGCCGCTAGCGCCGCACACGAGGCAGTCTAGCCCTCGCCGATCTCGCGCAGAATTTCCCCCGTGTGCTCGCCTAGCCGAGGGGAGGGGCGATCGGCCGCCATCGGCTTGCCGTCGATCACGATCGGCGTGCGCACTCCCGGGATCGTGCCGCCCTTTGCCGCCGCGCTAGGCCGGTCGATGCGCATGCCGCGGTGGGTCACCTGCGGGTCGGCGAAGACCTGATCGAGGGAGTTGATCGGCCCGGCGGGAATCTGCATCGATTCGAGCTTGGCCAGCAGCTCGGCGCGCGTCCAGCGCCTGGTCAGCGCGGAGAGTCGCGAGACCAGCTCGCCGCGGTGCTCCAGCCGATCGGAGTTTGCCCTATACTTCGCCTCGCCGGCGATGGCGGGCTCCCCCAGCACCGCGCACAGCTTGGCGAACTGGCTGTCATTGCCGGTCGCGATGATGATGTGGCCGTCGCTCACCGGAAACACTTGGTAGGGGACGATGTTGGGATGGGCGTTGCCGATGCGCGCGGGCACCTTGCCGGAGACGAGGTAATTGAGCGCCTGGTTGGCGAGCACCCCGACCTGGCTGTCGACCAGCGCGGTGTCCACGTGGCAGCCGCGCCCGGTCCGCTCGCGCTCGGCGAGGGCGGCGAGGATGCCCACTACCGAGTAGATGCCGGTGAAAATGTCGGCGACCGGCACCCCGGCGCGCTGGGGCTCGCCATCCGGGGTTCCGGTTAGTTCCATGATGCCGCCTATGCCCTGGGCCATGAGATCGTAACCGGCGCGGGCGGCATAGGGCCCGCTCTGCCCGAAGCCGGTGACCGAGCAATAGATCAGGCGCGGGTTCTCCTTGCTCAGGTTGGCATAGTCGAGGCCGAATTTGGCGAGGCCGCCGACCTTGAAGTTCTCGATCAGCACGTCGGAGCGCGCCGCCAATTTCCTGACGATGCGCCGGCCGTCCTCGCTCTCGAAGTCCACTTCGATCGAGCGCTTGCCCCGGTTGGTGGCGTGGAAATAGGCGGCGCCCAGATGGCCGCCGTCCGCGGCCGCAACGAAGGGCGGTCCCCAGCCGCGGGTGTCGTCGCCAGCGCCCTTGCGCTCGACCTTGACCACGTCGGCGCCGAGGTCGGCAAGAATCTGCCCAGCCCAGGGCCCCGCCAGGATGCGGGCGAGCTCGAGCACGCGTAATCCGGCCAACGGCCCCGGCATCCGGGATTCCTCCTTCAGTGAGCAGCCGCTTCTGTGGCCTGAGGACAGCGACTTGTCCATAGCGTGGGACTGCCGTGACGGCTCGGCCTGCGGACGGCGGCGTCAGCCAAGCGCCAAACCCGATCCTCCGCGGCGAACGCGCCCGCAGGCCTGCCAGAAGGGAGGCAAAAGCCTTGAAAATCGCGAATCGAAAAGCCCCCGACCCGTCTGGCACGGTTTGTGAATTGGTCAGGATGACACTATCTAGTTCTCCGACCTGTGAGACATTCGGGCATTCGGTGAGCACCTCCTATTTCGGCGACATGCTGCAATCCATCGCGGAACGTGGCCGCGCGCTGATCGAGCGCACCCGCGACCGGCGCGGCGTCGCCGAGCAGCACTCGGCCAACCTCGCCCAGCTATGCGAGGATCTGCTCTCCGGCCGCGGCGAAGCCTCCGGCGTCGCCCTCGCCCGAGAAATCCTCTTGCGCTATGGCGCCTTGAAGACCGGTCCGCGCATCGGCTTTTTCGAGGCACTGGGGAGGCGCTTCGGCCCCGATCGGGAGCGGCTCGCGGCGTCGGTTTCGGCTTGGCAGGCCGCGCCATCCGATCTCACCGCAGCCGAGGTCCATCTGGCATCCGAGCCCCGGCGGCTCGAGTTGTTTCGACGTCTCAATCTCGCGCCCGGCGGGACGGCGGCGCTGGTCCGCATGCGCGAGCAACTGATCGAGGCCATGGATCATCGCGACGATCTCGCCGTGATCGACAACGATTTCCTCCACCTGTTCTCGTCCTGGTTCAATCGCGGCTTCCTCGTGCTGCGAACCATCGACTGGTCGACGCCCGCGAACCTGTTGGAGAAGATCATCCGCTACGAGGCGGTGCACACGATCCGCGATTGGAACGACCTGCGCGCGCGCATCGATTCGCCCGACCGGCGCTGCTACGCGTTTTTCCATCCGGCGCTGATCGACGAGCCCTTGATTTTCGTAGAGGTCGCACTCACCCGGGGTATTCCCTCGGCGATCGATCCGATCCTGTCCGTCCAGCGCGAGCGCATCGAGCCTGAGCGGGCGACGACGGCGGTGTTCTACTCGATCTCGAACTGCCAACGCGGCCTCGCCGGCGTGTCGTTCGGTCATTTCCTGATCAAGCAGGTGGTGGAGGAGATTTCCCGGCAAATTCCGCGGCTGTCGACCTTCGTCACTTTGTCGCCGGCGTCCAACTTCGCCGAATGGCTCAAGCGTGAGCGCGCGGCTGAAGCTTCGGTCGCGATCAGTGAGGATGACTGCGCCGCGCTCGCCGCGCTCGACCGTCCGGATTGGTGGCGGGATGAGGCTACCACCGAGGCGATGCGCGAACCGTTGCTGCGCGCGGCGGCCTGGTACTATCTGCGCGCTCGTACCCCACGCGGGATGCCGCTCGATTCGGTGGCGCGCTTCCATCTTGGCAACGGCGCGCGGCTCGAGCGGCTCGATTTCCTGGGGGATACTTCGGAGCGGGCCCTTCGGCAGTCGCACGGGCTGATGGTGAACTACCTGTACGACCTCGAGGACATCGAGCGCAACCACGAGGCCTATGCGCAGCAGCACGCGATCGTCGCCGCCAGCGCCATCACTCGCTTGGTACGCGCCCCCGCCCGCGACGTGGTCCCGGTCGAGAACTAGCTCGTTCTGAAAGTAATTGGGACGGAACGAGGCCTGCGCTCGCTGTGCCTTGCGAACGGAGCACTGCCCAGCCAGGCTTGCCGATATTGCTCATGCGAAGGGGCTTCGGATGAAGCTGGCGCTTGGCCTGCTCACGATCGTGAACCTAGCGCTGACGGGGTTTGGCCTGTCGATGGCGATAATGTCGCCGATGATGTTCGACAGTGGCGGCGAGCAGGACCAGCTGCTGTGGGCGATATTCTGGAGCATCCTGGCATTCCCCGCCGTTGCCGCGCTTTGCGTGCTGATATCCTGGCTGTTCATGTGGCTGCGACGGCCGCGCGCTGCGCTGCTGCTTTCCGCCGTTCCGGCGGTGTGGCTCGCGATCCTCTTAGCGCTCATCTTCATCCGGTACTGAGGCCACGGCGAGCGAGCCGCCGCGAGCGCGCGCAATTTCGGGGGCTTGCCTAGCTCCGACCATAGACCGGTACGACGGCGCCGCGGGTGACGCGGTTCTCCGGCGAGGCAAGGAACAAGATGGTTGCCGCGACGTGCTCGAGCTTGGCCCAGTTGGCGGGGTCGGCCTTGGGCATGGCCTGCCGGTTGGCCGGCGTGTCGAGGGTCGACGGCGCGATCGCATTGACCAGTATGTCCGCCTTCGCCACTTCCTCGGCCAGCGCGATGGTCAGCGCGGCCACCGCGGCCTTGCTGGCGGTATAGGCGACCATGCCGGCGCCCCCGCGCCATTCGAGCGCCGGGCGGCTCGCGACGTTGACGATGCGCCCGCCCGCTCCGGCCGCGGTCATCGCCCTGACGGCGGCGCCCGAGCAGAGGAAAGCGGTGACGAAATTCATGTCGACCTGCTTCATCAGATCGGATTTCGTGGTCTCCGCGACCGGAGCCATGGCAAAGCCGCCGGCAATGTGGATCGACGCCCATAGAGTCGGGACGCCGCGGTAGAGGCGGGTGACCGCCGCTTCTTCGGTGAGCTCGATATCCTCAACAAGCTTGACCCGAGCGTGATCGCGCAAGGCAAAGCGCTCGGCTTCCGCGCGGTGGATGTACGGGACGTGGCAGATGGCGCCGGCCTCGATCAACGCCCCGACCGCCGCGGCGCCGAGCGCGCCGGTTCCGCCGGTGACGACGACATGGCGATCGCGGTAGTCCATCGGCTCCTCCCTTTGCTGCCGCCGCGGCGCCCATCATCGCTCATGGCCGGCGTCACGCAAGGCCGCGCGTGAGCGCACGCGCTTGAGCCCGCGGGCCGAACCGCGTCATGCTGCCCGGAAAAAGGGAATCAGACGGCCATGGCCGACTTCGATCTCGCCATCGTGGGCGGCGGCATCAACGGCGCTGGCATTGCCCGCGATGCCGCCGGCCGCGGGCTGCGTGTCCTTCTCCTGGAGCAAAACGATCTGGCCTCGGGCACCTCGTCGGCCTCGACCAAGCTCATCCATGGCGGGCTGCGCTATCTTGAGCACGGTTGGCTGCGCCTGACGCGCGAGGGGCTGGCCGAGCGAGAGGTGATGTTGCGCATGGCGCCCCACCTCGTGCGGCCCATGCGTTTCGTGCTGCCGGCGGAAGCGGGTCTGCGCCCGGCTTGGATGCTCCGGGCGGGGTTGTTCGTTTACGACCATCTCGGCGCCCGACAGATCCTTGCGCCCACCCGCAGCATTGACCTCGCGCGCGATCCCCTTGGTGCGCCGCTCCGTCGGCGCCATGGCCGCGGCTTCGAATATTCCGACTGCGTCGCCGACGACTCGCGCCTGGTGGTGCTCAACACGCTCGACGCCGCCGAGCGCGGCGCCGTGATCTGCACGCGTACGCGCGCGATGCGTGCAGAGCGCGGCGCCGTTTGGCAGCTCGTGCTCGATGCTCGCGGCCGGCGCGACCGCGCCACCGCGCGCGTGCTGGTCAACGCCACCGGACCATGGACCAAGCTGTTCGCGGACCAAGTGCTGGACTCGCATGTGCCTGTCCCGGTGCGGCTCGACAAGGGCAGCCACATCGTCGTTCGCCGCTTGTTCGAGCATGACGGCGGCTATGTTCTGCAGGCGAGCGATGGGCGGGTCGTGTTCGCGCTCCCGTTCGAGCACGATTTCACCCTGATCGGAACCACCGACCAGAGTTTCGTCGGCGATCCTGCCGCCGCCAGCGCGAGTGCCGAAGAGATCGGGTATCTCTGCCGCTTGGCGAACCGCCATTTCTGCACGACCATCGGACCCGCCGATGTTGCTTGGTCGTTCGCCGGCGTGCGCTCGCTCTATGACGATGGAGCGGGCAAGGCGCAGGATGTGAGCCGTGATTACGTGCTCATGGTCGACGGGAGCGAGGGGCGGGCACCGTTATTGACCGTGTACGGCGGCAAGATCACGACCTATCGGCGATTGGCCGAGCATGCGCTCGCGCGGCTCTCCGAGATGCTCGAGATCGGGCCGGCCTGGACCCGTGATGCGCCCCTGCCGGGCGGTGAATTTCCCTGGGATGGCATCGAGGAGCTGGTGGCGGAGACGCGCCGAGCCCGGCCGTTTCTGGGCGACGGGCACGCGCGCCGCCTGGTGCGGACCTACGGGACGCGCGTCGAGCGGGTGCTGGGGCCGGCGCGAAGCCTTGAGGATCTCGGGCCCTGGCTGGGCGCCGATCTCACTGGCGCGGAGGTGCGCTACCTCATGGAGCGGGAGTGGGCGCAGACCGAGGAAGATGTGCTGTGGCGGCGCACGAAGCTCGGCTTGCGCTTCTCGCCACAACAGCGCGAGCAGCTGGCCAAGTTCATGGCCGCAGCCATCGGCGGCGCATGAGCAAGCCGCGGTCCCCCGCGCTGCGATTGCCTTGCAATGTCCGATGTGCATTTTCTCCGGGACGTCCTGAGCTTCGGAGATGCGCTTGCCGGACTATCTGCTCGCCATCGATCAGGGCACGACCTCGACGCGCGCGATCGTCTTCGATGCCGCGCTCAGGCCGATCGCGAGTGCGCAGCACGAGTTCACCCAGATTTATCCGGCGCCAGGCTTGGTCGAGCATGATCCCGAGGAGCTGTGGTCGACCACCCTGTCGACGGCGCGCGCGGCGCTGGCGCGGGCGGGCACGGGTGCCCGCGACATCGCCGCCCTCGGCATCGCCAATCAGCGCGAGACGACCCTTATTTGGGACCGGGAGACCGGCCGGCCAATCCACAACGCCATCGTCTGGCAGGATCGGCGCACGGCGGACGCCTGCGCCGCGCTACGCAATGGCGGCCATGAGCGCAAGATCGCGGCACGCACCGGGCTGCTGCTCGATCCGTATTTTTCCGCCACCAAGATCGCCTGGCTCATCGATCATGTCGAGGGTGCCCGCGCGGCGGCGCGCCGGGGCCGGCTCGCGTTCGGGACGGTGGACAGTTTCCTGCTCTGGCGCCTCACCGGCGGCAAGGTGCACTTGAGCGATGCCACCAACGCCGCGCGTACTCTTCTCTTCGATATTCATCGCGGCGAGTGGGATCGCGAGCTGTGCGAATTGTTCGACGTGCCCCCGGCGCTGCTGCCGCAAGTGCGCGATTGCGCGGGCGACTTTGGGGCCACCGATGTGTTCGGCGGAACGATCCGCATCCTCGGGATCGCCGGCGACCAGCAGGCGGCGATGGTGGGGCAGGGCTGCTTTGCGCCCGGCATGGTCAAGTCGACCTACGGCACCGGCTGCTTCGCGCTAATAAATACCGGCGATCGACCGATCGCGTCGAGCAACCGTCTGCTCGCGACCATTGCCTACCAGCTCGGGGGGCGGCGCACTTACGCGCTCGAAGGCGCGATCTTCATCGCCGGGGCGGCGGTGCAATGGCTGCGCGATGCCCTCAAGGTAATCGGCGCCGCCCCCGACGTGAACGCGCTCGGGGCGGCGGCCGATCCGGCGGAGCAGGTCTATCTGGTTCCCGCCTTCGTCGGGCTGGGCGCGCCGTGGTGGGACGCGGATGCGCGCGGCGCCCTGCATGGCCTGACGCGCAAGTCGGGGGTGGCGGAGCTCGCGCGCGCGGCGCTGGAGGCGGTGGGCTATCAGACCCGCGACCTGCTCGAAGCCATGCGCGCGGACTGGCCGGCGGGGGGAGCGGACACGGTCTTGCGAGTCGACGGCGGCATGGCGGCGAGCGACGTCACCATGCAATTCGTGGCCGATATCCTGGCCGCACCGGTCGAGCGGCCGGCAGTAATGGAGACGACCGCGCTGGGCGCCGCCTACCTTGCGGGGCATGCCGCGGGCCTGTGTCCGGATCTGCCGGGCTTCGCCGCGATGTGGAGTTGCGAACGCCGATTCGAGCCGCGAATGGACGCGGCCGTGCGCGAGCGCAAGTGGGCGGGCTGGCGCGACGCTGTCGCTCGCACCTTGAGCCGTCCTTGATACGCCGCCTGACCGCAGCGCCCGGCAGATGCGTGCTCGGTCGCGTGCCGCGAGCGGGGCACACGCCGAAACCGTTGCGCTGGCGTTGTGAATTTGCTCTAGCCTAGCGACATGGGGAACGGCACATCGGACAGCGGCGACGTCGCGAGCCGGCGGAACGTTGGGCGCGCGCCAGCGCAGGGGAGCAGCCCCGCGGCGCGAACGCTGGTGCGCTTCGAGGGCGTGAGCAAGCATTTCTCCGGCATCGTCGCGGTCGACTCCGCATCGCTCGACATCTTCGCGGGAGAGTTTTTTGCGCTGCTGGGGCCCTCCGGCTGCGGCAAGACCACGCTGCTGCGCCTGCTCGCCGGCTTCGAGACGCCGGATGCCGGGCGCATCCTGTTGGATGGGCAGGATATCGCGCGCGTGCCTCCCTACCGCCGTCCGATCAACATGATGTTCCAGAGCTACGCGCTGTTTCCACACCTGACGGTCGCGGGCAATATCGCCTTCGGCCTCAAGCAGGAGCGGCTTCCCAAGACTGAGATCGCTGCGCGGGTGGACGAGATGTTGGCGTTGGTGCGGCTGCAAGGCTTCGCCGACCGCAAGCCGCACCAACTCTCCGGCGGCCAACGTCAGCGGGTGGCGCTCGCACGCTCGCTGGCCAAGCGCCCGCGCGTCCTGCTGCTCGACGAGCCGCTCGCGGCCCTCGATAAGAAGCTACGGGGCGAAACGCAGTTCGAGCTGATGCAGTTGCAGGAGAGGCTCGGTCTTACCTTCGTCATCGTCACCCACGACCAGCAGGAGGCCATGACCGTCGCCGACCGCATCGCCGTCATGAACCACGGGCAGCTCATTCAGGTCGCCAGTCCGCCGGAAATCTACGAGCTTCCGAACTCGCGCTGGGTCGCGGACTTCATCGGTGATGTCAATCTGATCGAGGGCCGCGTGGTGGCGGCAGACGCGTCCGGAACGCTGGTCGCGAGCGAGCAAGCCGGCCGGCTACGTGGGCTCTCGCGCGCGGACGCCAATCCCGGCGACACGGTATGGGTGGCGCTGCGGCCGGAGAAAATTCGCATCGCACGCGAGCCACCGGCAACGGCTGAGGAGAATTGCATCGGAGGGATAGTCAAGGATATCGGATATCTCGGCGACCTCTCGGTCTACCAGATACGCGTGGATGCCGGTTTCGTCATGAAGGTCTCGGTCGCCAATGTCACGCGGCTGATCGAACGCTCGATCGGCTGGGACGAGCGCGTGTGGCTCACCTGGGCCCCGGAGGCGGCCATGGTGCTCACGCGATAGCGCGGGCAAGAGGCGAACCAGCCGATGAACGGGAGCGGCGATCGTAACCGAGGATGGGACGCGCGACTCGTCGTGCTCATCCCCTATCTCTGGCTGATTGCTTTCTTCCTCGTTCCCTTCCTGATCGTGTTGAAGATCAGCCTTTCGCACACCGCGATCGCGCAGCCGCCCTACACACCGGTATTCGATCCGGCCGGCGGCTGGAAGGCGTTCGAGCAGTTCTTGGCCGGGCTGTCGTTCGAGAACTACGCCTTCCTCGGCTCCGACTGGCTCTACCTCGCTTCCTATCTCAGGAGTCTCGAAATTGCGGGCGGCTCGACGGCGCTGCTGCTCCTGATCGGCTTCCCGCTCGCCTACGGGATGGCGCGGGCGCCGCGGCGGTGGCAGCCGGCGCTGTTCATGCTCATGGTGTTGCCGTTCTGGACCTCGTTCCTCATTCGGATCTATGCGTGGATCAACATTCTGCAACGAGACGGTCTGCTCAACCAAGCCTTGCTCGCACTTGGAATCGTCGACACGCCACCCGCGTGGCTCTCGACCGATTCGGCGGTCTATATCGGCATCGTCTATTCCTATCTTCCGTTCATGGTGCTGCCGATCTACGCCACGCTGGAAAAAATGGACGAGACGCTGATCGAGGCCGCCGCCGATCTCGGATGCCCCTGGTGGAAGGCGTTCTGGCTGGTGACGCTGCCGCTGTCGCTGCCCGGCGTGATCGCGGGCACGCTGCTGTGCTTCATTCCGATCGTCGGCGAGTTCGTGATCCCGGATCTGCTGGGCAGCTCGCAGACGATGTTGATCGGACAGACGCTGTGGAACGAGTTCTTCGCCAATCGGGACTGGCCGGTCGCGTCGGCGGTCGCCGTCGTCCTGCTCTGCCTGCTGGTGGTTCCTATCGTGGCCTACCAGCAGCAGCAAAGTCGCAGTTTCGCGAAAAGGCGCTGAGTATGCGGCGGGCGTCCTGGTTCAACGTCGTCTCAGTCGCGATCGGGCTCGTTTTCCTGTATCTGCCGATCGCCATCCTGGTGATGTTCTCGTTCAATGCCTCCCGCCTCGTCACCGTATGGGGCGGCTGGTCGACCCGCTGGTACGTCGAGCTGATCAACGACGGCGCCATGCTCGAATCCGCTTGGGTCACCCTGCGCATTGCCGTGCTGTCGGCGAGCGCGGCGACGGTCCTCGGCACGCTGGCGGCCGTCGCGCTGGTACGGCTGGGCCGCTTTCGCGGCCGTCTGCTGTTCACCGGCATGGTCTACGCTCCACTGGTCATGCCCGAGGTGATCATCGGGCTCGCGCTGCTGCTCCTGTTCGTGGCCGTGGACGTCGATCGCGGCTTCTGGACCATCGCGACCGCGCACACCACGCTGACCACGTGCTTCGTGACCGTGATCGTGCAATCACGGCTGCTGACCTTCGACACGAGCCTTGAAGAGGCAGCGATGAATCTCGGCTGTCCGCCGCTGCGGACCTTTCTCACCGTAACATTGCCGTTGATCGCACCGGCGCTGGTGTCAGGCTGGATGCTCGCCTTCACACTCTCGCTTGACGACCTGGTGATCGCCAGCTTCACCACCGGTCCAGGCGCGACCACACTGCCGATCCGCATCTACTCGGAAATCCGGCTGGGCGTGAAGCCGGAGATCAACGCTATTTGCTCGATCCTGATCGCGTTCGTGGCGACCGGAATCGCCGTCGCGTCGCTACTGGCAAAATTCCATACCGGAGCGCGCACAGGTGTGGGCGATCTGGCCGTGCGCGTATGATCCGGTCATGGGGCGAGTGCACGACCGCGAATAATCGCGCCGGTGGGCCGAAAACGGACACGGTCCGAGAACAAGCCCTCAGGGGCGAGGGAAATACGTTCGCCCGTCAGCGCGGAGCTTGCGGTACGCTGCCAGCCGCGTCCGGCGACGTTTTGCCAGCCGGTGCGGTCTCGGCTGGAGCTGAGCCTCCTGCCAGCGCGGGTGCGCTCGCCGCTCCCGGCGCGGCTGCCGGCCGAGCCGGCGCGGCCCCGGTCAGCCGTTCGATCGCCGATCGCACCGCATCATGAGGCGTCTGGGTGCGCACCGCATCCAAGATCGGCTGCGCCGCGCCGGAGCGTTCCATGCGGCTCTGCGGGTCGGGCAAGATCACCGGGTCATCCCATGATCCCTGTACCATGAAGGGGAGCTCGAACAGCGGGGTAGCCGCCTCGTCGCCGTTGGCGGCAACCGACAATAAGCTCGCGGTTCCCTTGAGATCGACCTCGCGATCGGGGATCGAGGCCGAGCCAGCCAACGCGAGGCCGACGTTGGGCCCGTGCATGCGAACCTCTTCCACATTGGCCACGCCCTGCACGAGCTTGAGATTGACCGCGAGCTTCTCGTAGGGCGTTTTTCCGGTGCGAAACTCGCCGCCGCCCGAGAGCGGCCGCCGCTCGATGCGCTTGAGCAACTGCCCGACATTGAAGCCGACGATCGCGCCGTTGCGGCTCACCAGCGTCGCCGTGCCGCTCAGCGCCTTGGTCAGATCGTAGATGCTGTTGCCGGAGCTGTTGACGGCGAAGCCGAGATTGCCTTTGCCTTCGAGCCTTCGAATCCCGAACATCTCACCCAGGCACTGCTCGAGATCGACATCTGCGAACTGCAATTGAGCCTTGAAATCGGCGCCGCCGGGGGATTGGGCGACCCCGAACGTGCCCTTGACCACGCCACCGAAGGCCTGCGACTCGCCGACGGCCACGGTAAGATTGCCGCCCTGCAGATTGGCGGCGATCGCCGTACGGCCGAGCTTGGCATCGGCGATATTGACGCGGGCGGCCGAAAGTCTGAGATCGACGTGGATACCTTCGAGACCGTCGAGGGAAATCGGCTTGCTGTCCCAACCGCGGTCACCGCGGGTGAGCAGACGCAGGGTCGAAACATAGGGGGTCAAATTGAGTCCCTCGGCCGCCAGCGTTCCCTGCAAGGTCCGCCTTCCGTCGAAGGTCAGCACGCCCTCACCGCTGTTGCCGTCAAGTTCGATATTGACGCCGGAAAGGCCGATCGTCCCGGCAACGACATTGGCTTGCGCTTTGAGCGCGAAGCGGCCGAAGCCTCCGCCGGGCAGCGGCTGCCGGCCGGCCCAGCGCAGCGTGTCTCGCAAGGATGCTGCGTCGGCGGCGAGCGCGCCCTCCATTCTCAATGTCGGCCGGTAGCTAAAATAGCCGTCGAAGGCCAATTTGAACGGCGCGCCGGCAAGCCTCAGCTTGAGGCCGGAGCGCTCGCCGTTGAGCGCGGCGACGAAATCGGCAAAGCCGATGGTGATGTCGATCGGCTCGTCGTGCCAGGCGAACCTTCCGGTGGCGGCGAAGCTGCGCGAAATCGACGGCCATGCAAGCGCCAGTTCCACCTTTTCGAGCGTCTCGACCACCTTGTAGGCGTTGTCGCGCAGGATGATCGTGCCGTCCTCGATCCTGATCTCGGAAAACGAAGCGGTGCGGCCGGGGCCGGGCCTCAAGTTGCGCGCCAGCGCCTCGATGTGCCCGGACCAGTTCGACCCGTGGTCGTCATTGAAAACGATGGCGATGGTCGGGCGGACCAGGGATACATCAGCGATTTCGATCCGGCCGAGCAGGATCGGAAAAAACCGCAGCCGCACGACCACCTGCTCGGCCGTGAGGGCCGAAGCGCCGGTGCGGTTGTCGCCGAGGCTCACATCTTCGAAGCGCACCGTGCCAGTCGGGAACAGCGACACTGAGGTGCCGCCGCGAAGCACGGGATCGAGCCCGGTGACGGCGCGGATTTCGGCCTTGACTGCCTCGCGCACCGCGTCGGCGGGCGTCAGGAACGGCCAGATCGCGAGAGCGCAGATGCCGGCGACGGCCAGGGCCAGAGCAGCGAGTCCCAGGCGTTTAGTGCCAACGGCCGCGATCACGACGCGTCTTTCTCAAGGGTTCGCCGGTCGAACCGGCCGACTCTACCAAAGGGGGACGGAGATGCGAGCTTGCAGCCCGAGGTCGAAAGCTTGCAATCGCTCTGTGACCCTTTCGTGGCCAGCGCCGGTCCCGTTCGGGCGGTATTGGCACGGCCGTCCCGGCAATTTATGCCGCTGCTACACGGTGTTTGCCACGCGGTAGTCGGCTTCGGTCTTGCTTCGAACCTCCTCCAGCGTCGTCCCGGGGGCGAGCTCGATCAGGGTCATCCCACCGTCCTCCTTCTTGTCGATGGTGAACACACCGAGATCGGTGATCACCATGTCCACTACGCCTGCCCCCGTCAGCGGCAGCGTGCAGCGCTTGAGCAGCTTGGGCTCGTTCTTGGCCGAGTGTTCCATTACCACGACGACCTTCTTGACCCCCGCGACCAGGTCCATCGCGCCGCCCATGCCCTTCACCATCTTGCCCGGAATCATCCAGTTGGCGAGGTCGCCGTTGGCGGCCACCTGCATGGCCCCCAGAATGGATAGATCGATGTGTCCGCCGCGAATCATGGCGAAACTGTCGGCCGAGGAGAAAAAGCTGGTCGTTGGAATCTCGGTGACGGTCTGCTTGCCGGCATTGATGAGATCGGGATCCTCCTCGCCCTCATACGGGAACGGACCGAAACCGAGCATGCCATTCTCGCTTTGCAGCTGCACACTCATGCCGGGCGGGATGTAGTTGGAAACCAGCGTAGGAATGCCGATCCCGAGGTTGACATAGAAGCCGTCGCGCAGCTCCTTGGCGGCGCGTTCGGCCATTTGCTCGCGGGTCCAGGCCATCTCAGACCTCCTCTCCGGTGCCGGCCGCTGCCTCGGTGCGCTTGCGCACGGTGCGCTGCTCGATGTGCTTGACCGCATTGGGCACGTGCACCAAGCGCTTGATGTAGATGCCGGGCGTGACGATGTGGTCGGGATTGATGTCGCCGGGCTGCACCAGATGCTCGACCTCGGCCACCGTCACCTTGCCGGCGGTCGCCATCACTGGATTAAAGTTGCGTGCGGTCTTGCGATAAACGAGGTTGCCCTCGGTGTCGCCCATCCAGGCATGGACGATCGAGAGGTCGGCCACCAGCCCACGCTCCAGCACATAGCGATCGCCGTTGAACTCGCGTTCCTCCTTGCCTTCGGCAATCAGGGTACCGGCGCCGGTCCGGGTGAAGAAGGCCGGGATGCCCGCCCCGCCGGCGCGAATGCGCTCGGCCAGAGTACCCTGCGGATTGAACTCGATCTCGAGCTCGCCGCCGAGATATTGCTGGGCAAAAGTCTTGTTCTCCCCGACATAGGAGGAAATCATTTTTTTGATTTGGCGGGTATCGAGCAGGAGACCGAGACCGACACCGTCGATGCCGGCATTGTTAGAGACGACGGTGAGGTTTTTGACGCCGGCATCTCGGATAGCATAAATCAATGTTTCAGGAATCCCGCACAGCCCGAACCCGCCGGCCATGATCAGCATGCCGTCCTTCAGCAGGCCGGCAAGCGCTGCCCTGGCATCGGGATAGACCTTGTTCATGCAGTCCCCGCTCTTGGTTCACCGCCGAGCCGGCGCGACGGGCCCCCTTGTTCCGTGGGCCGATTGAATTTTCTAGCGTGCGACCGCAGAGGCTGCAATCTCCGCTGCCCTGTTTGCGAGCGTTACGTCGGCGCTGCCAAGCTACCAGCGCGCGCGGGGCTGCGGCCGCGGAGAGAGCAGGGCGATTTCGGCGATCATCTTCTTGATGATGGCGCGGCCGAAGGAGTTGAAGTTCTCCGCCACCAGCGCGAACGCGCCGGGCCCCCCGACCACGTTGTCTTGGTAGTATTTCTCCAGCCCGCCGGGCGGGTTGGTGTGCTCGGCGTTCCAGGGCACCGGCCGATCGCTGAGAATGACCAGGCCATTGATGACGATGCCCTTGGCGACGGTCTCGTCGCGGGCCAATTTGACGTCGCGACCGGCATTGTTAGTGCCATCCCCCGACACGTCGATGGTGCGGCGGGTTGCTTCGAACGGCGCCCGCTCCAATTGGGCGGCAGCGAACTCGATGCCGCCGCTGATCGAGGTGCGGTCGGCGAACGAGCGCGGCAGCTCCAGCAGTTGATCGCCGAACTTGCGCGCTGCGGCGGGTCCATCAAGTATTGTCCAGTCGATCACGAGCTTTTGCGCCCCGAAACCAGACCATTCGACAAAGCAAACCGCTATTCGTTGATGCGGCCCGGATTTGATCGCATCGATCACACGGGCATCGGAGACGGCGGCCGCGTAGCCCTCGCGCTGCAGCAGGAACTTGGGATGATCGACGCTGCGCGATACATCGGTGGCCAACACGAGCAGGAGGTCGACCGGCTCGCCGGCGAGGGCATACGACGCCTGCGTCAGCGCAAGCGCAGCCAGCGCTAACAGGCATCTCAGTAGCCGCGCCATGATTGCCTCCATGCGATCACTGCCCCGTGCTGCAGCGGGCCTGGTCGCCCTTAGGATAACCGATTCCGGCCGGCTTTCGCAGGGGTTGGCGAGCCCGCGCGCCGATCTATTTCTGCGCTCGCGGACGCCGCCGCAACCGGATGAAGCACCGGGCTCGCAGGCGCGCGCGCTGCGCGCGTGCTCGCCGTCAGCCTGCCAGTACACGGCTCGCAGGAAAGGCGATCTCGACCAGCGTGCCCACCTTCGGCGCGCTCTTGATGCAGAAACTCGCGTGATTGGCCTGCGCCAGCGCTTTGGTAAGCGGTAGGCCCAGCCCCGTTCCGTCGGAAGCGACGTGCAGGGAGGTCGCCAACTGCCGGAACGGCTCGAGCGCCGCCATCACATCCTTGTCACTCATTCCGATTCCGGTGTCGCGCACGCGCAAAGCCACCTCGCCATTGTCGCTGATTGCAGTCGATACAATCACCTGCCCGCCGGCGGCCGTGAACTTGATCGAATTCGACAAGAGATTGAGCAGGATCTGACGCACGGAGCGTGCATCGGCGACCACCTGCGGTAGCGTCGGCCGTAGCGCGGTGCGGATGATCACGCGTTCGCGGCTCGCTTGCGGCTGCATGATGGCGACGCATTGCTGCGTGAGATCGTTGAGCGAGATTCCGTCGAAGGTGAGCTCGAGCTTGCCCGCCTCGATCTTGGAGAGGTCGAGCAGGTCATTGATCAGCGACAGCAGATGGGCGCCCGACGCGTGGATATCCTTGAGGTATTCGCGGTAGCGCTGGTTGTCGATCGTACCGAAGCGCTCCTCCAGCATGACCTCGGAGAACCCGATGATGGCATTGAGCGGTGTTCGGATCTCGTGACTGATACCCGCCAGAAAATCTGATTTGGCCGACGAGGCCTTCTCGGCGTGACGTTTGGCTCGCGTGAGTTCTTCTTGCGCCGTCTTCCAGCGGCTGATGTCGCAGAACGCGACGCAAAGCCGTTCGGGGCTGCCGCCAATCTGTCCGACGGTCATGAACAATTGCAGAAGCCCGCCGTGGCGGGAGCGGCCCACGACCTCCCGGCCGGCCCGCGGCGGGCCGCCGGAGCTCGGGGAAATGCCCGAGCGCAGCCAGGCATACGCGTCGTGCACGCTTTCGGGAGCCAGCAGCTCGCTAAGTGCGTGGTGTACGAGCCCGTTCGCGCCATAGCCGAATAACCGCGCTGCGCCGGGGTTGGCAGCCAGGATGGTCCCTTGCGGATCGACCGATACCACGGCGTCGCTCGCGGTATCGAGCATCGAGCGCAGCGCGGCAAGCTCGGCTTGCGCGACGTCGCGGCTCGCTGTCGCGCGCCCCGGCGCCGCCGCGGGCAGCGAACGCAGCGGCGCGGCGAGCGCCGCGGCAGAGGCAGCCCCCGATGGGTGCGGGTCCCCGGCCGGTGCGGTCCTCGCTTTGTCCATTGGCGCATTCACCACGGCGTTCAGGCGCTGGGTGAGCTTGCGTGAGAGTTCGCGAAAAGCGCTCCGTTCAAGCGGGCTGAGCGCTGGCGCAGTCGGTTCGCTGGGCGCGCCAGGGAAGTTCACGATTTTCTCGACTGGTGCCGGTATGGCCTGGGCTGCAGCCCCGGCGCACGCCTCCGCGCGCGCGTTCGGCGGCCGTACGGGGTCGCGGCAAACGCCGAAGCCGCGATATCCCCGGAAAGCTCGATCACGGTCGTGGACCGGCAGGCCAGAGAGCTCGACCACAAGCCGCCCTGGGCCGGAATCAATCGGCCAGGAGACCGCGAGCCTGCTCCAGGTGTCGCGGGTCGCGAGCGCGCGCGCGATCCGGCCGTCGGGATCGAGCCCGAGCTCGGCCGCGACCTCCGGCCAAGTTCGCCCGACCACGGCTGCCGTGCGCGAGCCGACGAGCGCGAGGAACTCATCGCTGGCACCGAGCGTGAAGCGCCCCGCTTCGTCCGTCTGCCAGACGAACCGCAGCGGACGGCGCCGTCCAGATCCCATTTGCGCCCGCGACAACGGTGCCAGGCCCTCGCCGGCCGCGGCGGGACTGTCGGCGACCGACGACGCCTCAGCCGCGGGTGATTGCCAGCCGGTCGCCGGCGCCTCGAAACTTGCGATCAGCACCGTCGCGGGCGCGTTGCCGATGCGCTCGATCGAAAGCGCGCCGGGGCTCCCGGTCGCGCTAGCGCCTGCGCGCGCGGTGGTGGCAAGCGCCTGTGCTTCGCACTGCGCGAGTGTAGTGGCACCGTTCAGACGCACGCGCGCGCTTGCGGTGGCGGCAATGAGCTTGCCATCGTCGGCAAATGCGGCGATCGCTTCCTCACCGCCGGCCAGTAGCCTGGCGACGCGCTCGCCGAGCGGCAACTCGGGACCGGCGCGCTCGAACGCGACCACGAGGATCGCCGCATCGTCGTCGGACAGCCCGATGCGCGAGCAGGCGCAGGTGAGCGCCCGTCCGATGCCGTCGCCGAATCCATGCAGCCGTTGCAGCCGCGGCGAGGCTCCCGTGGACAGGGTGGGTGAGAGGTGGACGATTTCGACCGCGGCCGCGTCGCTGGCATCGAAGCGGCGAGCGCGCAGGGCGGTGGGCGTGGATGCGCCGAACATCATGGCCCCGACAGCGTTCGCCCACAGCATCCGGGTGCCGTCAGCGCGCCACAGCCATGCGGGCAGCGCGCTGGTTGCGAGCGGCGCGAGCCGAGGATCGCGCAAATAGCAGAGTTGGGACCCGGATCCGCTCATCGCGGTTATGCCCTGTTCCGCCGAAGACGCCGACGATCACTCCCGGCGGGGGTTCCTAATGCCACCATGCGCTCCGGTCCACGCGGGCCGGCGCGGCCGGTCTCCAAAGCCAGGGATAACGTTAATTGCGCGGCATCCGCTCGGCCGTCGGTTGCAATCCCGATCATTGCGCAAGCTCGCGCATGATCGAATAGAGCGCCCCTTGTCCCTCAAAACCGATGCCGGGCCTGTCGGACAGGGTCAGGCAGCCGTCGTCCAACGCGGCGTCATCGGCAAAGCCGCCGAACTCGCCGAACACGCCCGGATAGGATTCCGCCCCGCCAAGGCCGAACCCGCCGGCGATGGCGAGTGACATCTGGTTGCCACCATGGGGAAACAAGGCACGCCGGGGCCAGCCATGGCGCGCGAGCATTTCTACGGTGCGGGCGAATTGCACGATGCCGTAAGCCTGCGGCGGGTCGACCTGGATGACGTCGCCGCGGTCTGCCCGCAAGCCGCCGAAGCGAATCAGATTTTGCACGTCCTGCGTGGAGAACAGGTTCTCGCCGGTCGCGAGCGGTGCATCGTAGTGGCTGGCGATCTCCGCCAGCAGCGCAAAATCGAGCGGATCGCAAGGCTCTTCGAACCACCGCAACCGGAACGGCGCGAGCGCTTTGGCGTAGGCGAGGGCCTGCTCGCGACCAAACTTGGAATTGGCGTCAACCGCGAGTTGGACGTGGCCGGGCAGGATCGCCTTAACCGCCTCCACCCGGCGCACGTCCTCGGCAAGGGGCAGACCTCCGACTTTCATTTTCAGCATGGTGTAGCCGGAATCGAGATGACGGCGCATTTCGTCTTGCAAATTCTGCACCGTCTGGCCCTCTCGATACCACCCGCCGCCCACGTAGCAAAACACCTTGCCGGCGTGCTTGCCCCCGTTGTAGCGCTCTGCGAGCACGCGGTGCAGCGGCTCACCGGCGATCTTCGCGACCGCGTCCCAGACCGCCACCTCGATCGTGCCGATCGCGATCGAACGCTCGCTGTGGCCGCCAGATTTTTCCCGCTGCATCATGACCGCGAGTATCTTGGTGGGATCGAAATTCGCCTGTGTCTCGTCGAGCAGTGATCGCGGATCGGCGGCGAGGATGCGGGGAATGAAACGTGCGCGCATCGCCGCGCCGCAGGCATAGCGCCCTGTCGAGTTGAAGGCGAAACCGACGACCGGACTGCCATCGCGCACCACGTCGGTAACCAGCGCCACGACCGAGGTCGTCATCTCGGAGAAATCGAAGCTGGAATTGCGCATGTCCGATTTCAGCGGGATCGCGCATTCGCGAATGTCGACGATACGCATCCGATCAGTTCCTGTTACAGTTGCCTCCGCAGGGTCGATGGCCCCCCGTTCCGTACTTCTGGTTCGGGCAGGAGCCACCGGGCGGTCCAGGCGTTAGTATTTCAACTGAATGCGTGACCTCAACGGCGTTGCAACCGACCCAAGCAGGAGACCAAAATGGCCGCCACCGATCACTTCGATGTTCCCCCCGAGATGCGGGCATTTGCCGAGAAGAGCGTCGAGCAGGCGAGGCACGCCTTCGATGGGTTCATCACCGCGGCCCACCGCGCCTTCAACGAATTTGAAGGCCACGCCGAGACCGCCCGCAAGGGCGCCAAGGATGTCACTGAGAAGGCGATGACTTTTGCCGAGCAGAACATTGCCAGTTCGTTCGAATTCGCGCAGGAATTGCTGCGGGCGAAAGATCTCCAGGAGGTGATGAAACTGCAGGCGGACTATTTCAAACGGCAAATGCAGTTGTTCACTGAGCAGGCTCGGGAACTTGGCGAGAGCAGCGGTCGAGCGGCGAGGGACGTCGCCGGCTCCAAGCGGTGATCGGGGGCGAGCACCAGCAAAAACAGCTGGTGTGACCGCGACTTGATTGTGCGGTGCAATATTTTATTGCATTGCACCAAACGCGCCTTTATATATGCCGTACACCTGCACGGTTGCAGACCGGCCCGTCGGGGCGGCCGTTCGAGCCGTGATGCAGCGCGGGCGCGGATCGGCTGTGGGCGCGGATCCGCATGTTTCCCCAAGCTCCGCCCCACAAGGATCCGTCCATGACCGAGTCGATCGACAGCAGCACGCTGAAGTCCAAATCGAAGGCGGCTGCGGCCGCGTTCGAAATGCCGAAATTCGAGCTTCCGCATTTCGAGATCCCCAAGATGGAAATCCCCGCCGCGTTCCGCGAGATGGCGGAGAAGAGCGTCTCGCAGGCGAAGGAGACTTACGAAAAGATGAAATCGGCTGCCGAGGAGGCGACCGACGTGCTCGAGGACACCTACGCAACCGCGACCAAAGGGGCTTCCGATTACGGCCTCAAGCTGATCGAGGTGGCGCGCGAGAACACCAATGCCGCATTCGACTTCGCAACGCAGTTGATGACCGTGAAGTCGCTGTCGGAGATGGTCGAGCTTTCAACCGCCCACTCGCGCAAGCAGTTTGAGACGCTGACCGCCCAGTCCAAGGAATTGGCCGCGATCGCGCAGAAGGCCGCGACCGAATCGATCGAGCCGGTGAAGGAAAGCTTCGGCAAGGCGTTCAAGAAGGTCGCTTGAGTCCAGTTTTTCGCTGGACCGAACGGCGGCTGCGCGAACCAAGCCCGGGCGTCCTTGCCCGGGCTTTTCATGCTTCCAATCGAGAACTCGTCCGCTTGCGTGCCGGCTGGGCGGGCGGGCCGCGCCGCGAGTACGCCCGGGCCTTGTCAAAGCCCGACGCCGCTCCTAGGTTGCGGCCGCCTCGCCGATGCGTGCAGCTGTAGCTCAGTTGGTTAGAGCGCTTGGCTGTGGACCAAGAGGTCGGTGGTTCGAGTCCACCCAGCTGTACCAAACGTCGCGTCGCGGGTCCCTGGTTGCTCAGGCTCGGCGCGTCGCAACAAACCGCGCGGCGGCCTTGAGCACGTCGGCATGCTCGCCGAAAGGCGCCAGCGCGGCCTGCGCCTCGCCGACAAGCATTTCTAAGCGCCGGCGCGCTGCCGCCGGCCCGAGCACTCCGACGAGCGTTGCCTTGTGGGCAGCCGCGTCCTTGCCGGTCGCTTTGCCGACCGTCGCCGGATCGCCTTCCAGATCGAGGAGATCGTCGGCAATCTGGAATGCTTCGCCGACAGCAGCACCATAACGCTCGAGCGCCTGCCGCTGGTTGGCCGCGGCCTCGCCGAGGATCGCACCTGCGACACAGCCGAAGCGCAGGAGCGCTCCCGTCTTCATCCCCTGCAGCGTTCGCACATCCCACTCGCCGAGTCTGGGGGGAGAAGCATCGAAGCGGCCTTCCGCCGCCAGGTCGAGCATTTGGCCCCCTACCATGCCGCCGAGTCCCGCGGCCCGGGCCAGCGCCGCCACCAGCTTGAGCCTGACCTCGGGCTCGGGGTGCGTCTCCGGACGGGCAAGGATATCGAATGCCAAGGTGAGCAGTCCGTCGCCCGCAAGTATGGCGGTGGCCTCATCGAATGCCTTGTGGGTGGTGGGGCGGCCGCGGCGCAGGTCATCATTGTCCATGGCCGGCAAGTCGTCATGTGCCAGCGAATAGCAATGCACGCATTCCAAGGCGGCGCCCGCCATCAAGGAATGGGAGCGGGCGACGCTGAGTAGCGCCGCGGATTCCACCACGAGGAACGGCCGCAGCCGCTTGCCGCCGCCCAGGCTGGCGTGGCGCATGGCTTCGAGGAGGCGCGGTGGCCGCACCCGTTCGCCTTCGGTCGGCGCCGGTGCCAGCAGGCGCTCAAGCAATGCTTCAGTGTCGTGGGCGACGCGACCCAGCCGGTCCTGAAAGACCGCCTCGACCCCAATCCCTCCTGCCGCCACGTCGATGCGCGCCATCCGCTCCGCCCGCCCGCGCGCTGAAGGAGCGCACGCCGATCGACAATCTAGCAAGGGGTTCCCGGCCGTCCAACTTTTCCTCGCCCAATTGGTTGAATATGTTGGATTGTCCGGACCGGGCCGGGACCCCGGCGGCTCTCAAGCCGGCTTCGCGGGCATGAACGGAGGCTGCGGTCAAGCGTGCTGGTCATAGCCGCTATAGCTCTTGCGATTTGGCTCTATCTCGTCTTGGCCCGCGGGGCGTTTTGGCGCTGCAGCGAGCGCGACGACGCCGTTTCGGTCAGGCTACCCACGGCGTGGCCGCGTGTCGCAGCGGTCGTGCCGGCGCGCAATGAAGCAGACCACATCGGCGACAGCGTCGGATCGCTGCTCCGGCAGGACTATCGCGGCGCATGGGCGGTCGTTCTGGTCGACGATGACAGCGATGACGGTACCAGCGCCATTGCGCGTCGGGCGGCGCACGGCGATCCTCGTCTGCAGGTGGTGACGAGCCGTGGCTTGCCGGCGGGGTGGACCGGCAAGCTGTGGGCGATAAAGCAGGGCATCGACGCCGCGACCGCGCTCTCCGAGGCGCCCGACTATCTGCTGCTCGCCGATGCCGACATCGTGCACGCGCCCGATTCCGTAAGCCGATTGGTCGCCCTCGCCGAGAGCAAAGGTCTCGTGCTTACGTCCTTGATGGTCAAGCTGCGCTGCGAGAGTTTCGCCGAGCGCGCCAGCATCCCGGCCTTCGTGTTCTTCTTTCAGATGCTTTATCCGTTCCCCTGGGTCAATTGGCCGGAGAATAAGACCGCGGCTGCGGCGGGGGGCTGCATGCTGGTGCGCGTCGATGCGTTGCGTGCGACCGGCGGCATCGAGACGATGCGCGGCGCCCTGATCGACGATTGCACGTTGGCTCGGGCGCTCAAGGCCCGTGGCCCGATCTGGCTCGGCCTGACCGAGCGCGTGCGCAGCCTGCGGCGTTATCCGGAGTTCGGCGAGGTCCGCCGCATGGTGGCGCGCTCGGCCTATGCGCAATTGCACTATTCCCCGCTTGTGCTCTCGGCGACGATCGCGGGCATGGCGCTGACTTACCTAAGTCCGCCGTTGATCGCGATTTTCGGCGCCGGCACCGCGCGCATTGCCGGCCTCGCGGCATGGGCTCTCATGGCGGGGGCATTCCAGCCAACGCTACGGTTGTACCGGCTGTCGCCGCTGTGGGGCATCGCGCTTCCAGCTATTGCATTGCAATACATGCTCTTCACGCTCGATTCAGCCTATCAATATGTGCGAGGACGAGGTGGCAGCTGGAAAGGACGTATGCAAGCCAACGCATCCGAGCAGCGATGATCACTCCCGCCGAAGCGCGATCGGGCAAGGGCCACCGGGACGAGAATTTCCCGGTAGCGTCGCGGCTCATCCAGCCGCGCCATCGCGCGCCGATCCTCGCTTTCTATGAGTTCGTCCGTACGGCAGACGATATTGCCGACCATGCCCGGCTTGCGCCGCAGGAGAAGCTCGCGCTGATGGCTCGGCTCGAGGCGAGCCTGCTCGGGCAAAGCGACGACGATCCGGTCGGGGTTGCTTTGCGCTCGCAGCTGGCCGCGCGCAAGCTCTCGCCGCGCCATGCGCAGGATCTGCTGACCGCATTCCGCATGGATGTGACCAAGCTGCGCTACCGCGACTGGGACGACCTGCTCGGCTATTGCACATATTCCGCCATGCCGGTCGGTCGGTTCGTGCTCGACGTCCATGGCGAGAGCCGCACGCTGTGGCCATCCAACGACGCGCTCTGCGCGGCGCTACAGATCATCAATCACCTACAAGATTGTGGCAGCGATTATCGAGATCTCGACCGCGTCTACATCCCGCTCGACGCGCTGGCTGCGGCCGGTGCGGCGGTGGAGGAGCTGGAAGCTCCTGCCGCCTCCGAGCGTTTGCTCGCTTGTATCCGGGGCCTGGCGCGGCGCACCCGCGATCTGCTGCGCGCCAGCAGACCGTTTGCCGGCGGCATCGAGGACACCCGGCTTGCCCTGGAGGTCGCGGTGATCCAGACGTTCGCCGACCACCTCGCCGGGGTGCTGGCCCGCCGCGATCCGCTGAGCCAGCGCGTTCATCTCGGCAGGGCGGGGGTCGCGGGCTTCGGGGCACTAGGCCTATTATGGGGCGCAAGCCGGCGCGTGAGCCGCCTGTTCGCCGCCGGCCACAAACCGCAGGATGCATGACCATTGGCGCTGGCGGAAGCTTCAGATGTGGCGGCGGCGGAGCGGGCCTCGAGCAGCTCGTTCTACAACGCAATGCGCATATTGCCGCGCGCGCAGCGCGAGGCCATGTTCGAAATCTACTCCTTCTGCCGTCAGGTCGACGACATCGCTGATTCGAGGGGAGCGCGCGAGGAGCGCCGGGAGGAGCTCGCGCGCTGGCGCGCCGATATCGATGCGCTTTATGCCGATAAGGCGGTCGCCCGCACCCGGGGTCTGCTGGCCGCGGTGCGCGAATTCGGACTGCGGCGGGAGGATTTTCAGTCCGTCATCGACGGGATGGAGATGGACGTAGTCAGCGACATCCGCGCGCCCGACGAGGCGATGCTGGACCTCTATTGCAACCGCGTTGCGAGCGCGGTCGGACGGCTGTCGGTTCGCGTATTCGGAATGGAAGAGCAGGACGGCACCGCGCTGGCGCATCACCTGGGTCGGGCGCTGCAGCTTACCAATATCCTCCGCGATCTCGATGAGGACGCCGCCTTCGGCCGGCTGTATCTGCCAGCGGAGCGATTGCGCGCAGCCGGCATCGCGGCGACCGATCCGACTACGGTGCTGGCCAGCCCCGCGCTCGGAGAGGTCTGTGCCGGCGTCGTCGAGCACGCCCGTGCACATTTCCTGCAGGCGGACCAGATCATGGCGCGCAGCGCCCGGCGCTGCGTGCGTGCGCCGCGCGTCATGGCGGAGGCCTACCGGCTGATCCTCGACAGTCTGGTGGCCCGCGGCTGGTCGCCTCCCCGCCGCCCGATCCACCTGCCGCGCTCGCGGCTCCTTTGGATCATCATGCGCCGCGCCTTCATCTGATGACGCGCACCATCCATGTCGTCGGTGCCGGGCTTGCGGGCCTCGCCGCTGCGGTCCGGCTCGCTGGTCGCGGCGCCAGCGTGGTCGTCCACGAGGCGGCTGGTCAAGCCGGGGGACGGTGCCGGTCCTACCACGACCCCGCGCTCAACATGGTGATCGACAACGGCAATCACCTGCTGCTCTCGGGCAATTACGCCGCCCTGAACTATCTCGAGAGCATCGGCGCGAGGGCGGGGCTCGTCGGCCCGGCGGCGGCCGAGTTCGCGTTTGTCGATCTTGCCAGCAGGAAGCGTTGGACCTTGCGCATCAATGCCGGGCGCCTGCCGTGGTGGATTTTCCATGCGAACTGCCGCGTGCCGGGCACCACAGCGAGCGATTACCTTTCCTTTGTCCGGCTCCTGTGGGCAGCCGAGCGAAACACGATCGGCGAGACGGTGCCATGCGCGGGACCTTTGTACGAGCGGCTGGCGCGGCCCCTCTGGCTCGCCGCGCTCAATACTGAACCGAAGGAGGCAAGCGCCACGCTCGCAGGCGCCGTGCTGCGCGAGACAATGGCGGTAGGGGGTCGCGCCTGTCGACCGTTGATCGCTCGCGAAGGGCTCGCGCGCGTCTTCGTCGAGCCGGCGCTGCGCTTCCTCGCCGCGCATGATGTAAAGGTCGCGTTCGGACATCGCCTGCGCGCGATCGAATTTACGCAGGACAGGATCGCGATCCTCGATTTCGGCGAGGACAAGCTCACTGTCGCAGACGACGGCGTGATCCTCGCGGTGCCGCCGCTGGTGGCAGCAGACCTGGTTCCGGGCCTGGAGACCCCCTCGCAGTTCCGCGCCATCGTGAATGCGCACTTCCGGCTCGTTCCCCCGGCTGGACTAGCGCCCATCATCGGTATCGTGAACGGCACCATCGAGTGGCTCTTCACCTTTCCCGATCGGTTGTCGGTAACCATCAGCGCCGCCGATCGGCTGCTCGAGGTTCCGCGCGAAAGTTTGGCGCAACGGATCTGGGACGAGGTCGCAGCCGTTGCTGGTCTTCCCAAGGCCTTGCCGCCGTGGCAGATCGTGCGCGAGCGCCGCGCGACCTTCGCCGCCACGCCCGGTGAGAATGCCAAGCGTCCGCCGGCCCGGACGGTGTGGAAAAACCTGGTCCTGGCCGGCGATTGGACCAGGACCGGATTGCCTGCAACGATCGAAGGGGCGATCCGCTCGGGCCATCGGGCCGCCGATCTCATCGGCCGGTCGCCATCATAGAGGCGAGTGCAGGCGGTGTCGGTCGAATCGAAATCGCGGAATGTCGGGCTTGCTGTGGAGCGCAGCATTGCCGCGGCGAGCGATGCGCTGCTCGCGCTCCAACGGCCCGATGGACATTGGGTGTTTGAGCTCGAGGCGGACGCGACCATCCCGGCCGAGTACGTGCTATTGCGGCACTATCTGGCCGAGCCGGTCGATGCCGCGCTCGAAGCCAAGATCGCGGTCTACCTGCGCCGCATCCAGGGCGAGCACGGCGGCTGGCCGCTGTTTTATGATGGCGCGCTGGATATGAGCGCCAGCGTGAAGGCCTATTTCGCGCTCAAGATGATCGGCGATCCGGTCGACGCCCCGCACATGGCGCGGGCGCGCGAAGCCATCCGTGCCCGCGGCGGTGCGGCGTGTGCGAACGTGTTCACGCGCATGATGCTGGCGCTTTATGGACTAGTGCCTTGGCGCGCGGTGCCGGTGATGCCGGTCGAAATCATGCTGCTGCCGAAGTGGTTCCCGTTCCATCTCGACAAAGTTTCGTACTGGAGTCGCACCGTCATCGTCCCGCTGCTGGTGCTGCAGGCGCTCAAACCGAAGGCACGTAATCCCAGGCGGGTACGCATCGAGGAGCTCTTCCTGGAGCCGCCGCATACGATCGGTCCGGCGCCGCGCGCGCCGCAGCAGAGCGCGCCGTGGTTCTATTTCTTCCGCGCCATCGATGCCCTGCTACGCCGCGCCGAGCCGTGGTTGCCGAAACGGCCGCGTCAGCGCGCGATCGACGCCGCGGTGGCATGGGTCGGCGAGCGCCTCAACGGCGAGGATGGTCTCGGCGCGATCTTTCCGGCGATGGCCAACAGCGTGATGATGTTCGACGTGCTTGGCTATCCGGAGGACCATCCGCAGCGGGCGCTTGCGCGCCGATCGATCGACAAGCTGTTGGCCGTGCACGAGCGCGAGGCTTATTGCCAGCCGTGCGTGTCGCCGGTGTGGGATACCGCGCTCGTTTGTCATACCTTGCTCGAAGTGGGCGGCGAGCACGCCCTCGCGCAGGCGCGCAGGGGTCTCGAATGGCTCCTGCCCCGTCAGATCCTCGACATCAAAGGCGATTGGATCGCACGACGTCCCAATGTCCGCCCCGGCGGCTGGGCGTTCCAGTACGCCAATCCGCACTATCCCGATGTCGACGATACGGCGGTCGTGGTGATGGCCATGGATCGCGCGCAGGGCGCGTCCGCGCGCCCGGACTTTCTCGCCTCGATGGCGCGCGCGCGGGAATGGATCTTCGGAATGCAGAGCGGCAACGGTGCATGGGGTGCCTTCGACGCCGATAACGAGTACAGCTACCTCAACAATATCCCGTTCGCCGACCACGGCGCCTTGCTCGACCCGCCGACCGAGGATGTGACCGCGCGCTGCGTTTCAATGCTGGCGCAAGTGGGCGCGACCCCGGACAACAGCGCTGCAGGAGCGCGCGCGCTCGACTACCTGCGCCGCACCCAAACGGGGGAAGGCAGCTGGTATGGCCGCTGGGGCATGAACTACATCTATGGCACGTGGTCGGTGCTGTGCGCTCTCAATGCCGCCGGGATTGATCCGGCCTCGACCGAGCTGCGCACGGCGGTCGATTGGCTGATATCGATCCAGAACCCCGATGGCGGCTGGGGAGAGGATGGCGACAGCTATCGGCTCGACTATCGGGGCTATCAGCCGGCACCGAGCACGGCATCGCAGACCGCCTGGGCGCTGCTCGGATTGATGGCGGCGGGGGAGACCGGTCATCCGGCTGTGGCGCGTGGCATTGACTATCTGATGCGCACGCAAGGCAAAGACGGATGCTGGAAGGAAGCGCGATTTACCGCAACCGGATTTCCGCGCGTCTTCTATCTACGCTACCACGGCTACCCAAAATTCTTTCCGCTCTGGGCGCTGGCGCGCTACCGCAACCTCATGGCGGCAAACGCCACGGTCACCGCGATGGGAATGTGAGCTCCAAGGGCCAAGAGCCTGGCTTTGTGATTGCGGCAACGGGTCTCTTGGCAGAGGCGCGGATCGCAGCGAGGTCACCTGGTGTAAGGACCGCGGTGAGCGGTGGTAACGCAACCCATCTCGCCGGGCGTATCGAGTGCGCCATCGCGCAAGGCGGCCGCGCAGTCATGAGTTTCGGCACCGCCGGTGGGCTGGGCGAGGAGCTGAAACCTGGGACCTGCCTGATCGGCAGCGAGGTCGTGTATGCCGGAGAGCTCTATCGCGCCGATGCCGGGTGGACCAGGCGACTAGCACGATTGGCGCAGGCGGCAACCGTTGAGCGTGTGGCCGGCGTCGATCGTGCCGTGTCGAACCCAGCCGACAAGCGAGCGCTCCAGGCTGCAACCGGCGCTGCCGCCGCTGACATGGAAAGCCACTGTGTGGCGGCGGTCGCCAGCCGCTACGGGCTTCCCTTCGCGGTGGTGCGCGTAATCGCCGATCCGGTCAGCCGTAAACTTCCGCCCGCGGCCCTGGCCGGCATGAGATCGGACGGAGGAGCCGATATCGGCGCCTGTTTGCGGTCGCTTGTTCGCGATCCCGGGCAGCTGCCGACGCTCGCCAGCCTTGCTGTCGATACAGCGCGAGCGCTGCTGCAATTACTCCGCTGCGTCCAGACGCTGGGACCCGGTCTTGGCTTCTTCGATCGCGGCTAGCTTCTCGGCGACGTGCCGGGAAAACACAAACTCGGCCGGGCGCTGACGATCGAGCGGGATTTCGGCCGCCATCGGCCCCTCTGTTTTGATGCCTTTGAGCGCCAAGGCTGCCATTTTCCAAGGCCGCTTGACCGCGTTCACTACGGCGGTCGCCTCGAAACCGCTGTGCACCATGCAATCGGCACACTTCTCATAAGCGCCCGTCCCGTATCTGTGCCAGTCGGTCTCCTCCATCAGCTCCTTGAACGTCTTGGCATAGCCTTCGCCGAGGAGGTAGCAGGGCCGCTGCCAGCCGAACACGGTCCGCGTTGGGTTGCCCCAAGGCGTGCAGTGGAAGGTCTGATTGCCGGCCAGAAAGTCGAGGAATAGTGACGACTGGAAGAACGGCCAGGCGCGGCGCTTGCGGGCGCGCCGAAAAACATCGCGAAACAGCTGCTTGGTCTTGGCGCGATTGAGAAAGTGCTGCTGGTCGGGAGCACGTTCATAGGCATATCCCGGCGAGACCGTAATGCCGTCGATGCCAAGCGCTTCAACATCGTCGAAAAACCTGGCGACCCGCTCCGGCTCAGCATCGCTGAAGAGCGTGCAATTGATGGTGGTCCGGAAGCCCATCGCCTTGGCGTTTTTGATCGCCGCCACGGCCTTGACATAGACGCCCTGCCGACAAACGGACTTGTCGTGCATGTCTTCGTCACCGTCGAGATGCACCGACCAATTGAATCGCTTATGCGGTCGGTACTGGTTGACCTTCTTGTCCAGCAACAGGGCATTGGTGCACACCGTGACGAACTTACCTTTGGCCAGTGCGCCCGCGACGATCTCCGGCAACTCCCTGTGCAGGAGTGGCTCGCCGCCGGCCAGAACCACCACCGGCGCGCCGCACTCGTCGATCGCCTGCATGCAGTCGGCGACCGAGAGGCGCTGGTTCAGGATCTTCTCGGGGTAATCAATTTTGCCGCAACCCGCGCATGCTAGGTTGCAGCGAAACAGGGGCTCAAGCATCAGCACCAGCGGGTAGCGCTTGCGACCCTTGAGATGCTGGCCGAGTACATAGGCTCCGATCGACAGAGCTTGATTGATAGGGATTCCCACGCGCGCGTCCTTATCACACGCGGCCGTCACCCACAGCCGCCGCCGTGGCCGGGCCAGGTGCGGCGAGTTCTGGTGGCAGCCGAAATTTCATCTTCTCGTCGATACCTTGCAGCGTCGTAACCTCGACCGGGCCAAAGCGACCGAGCGCAGTGATGACATCGTCGACCAGCACTTCGGGTGCCGAAGCCCCGGCCGTCAGTCCAACCGTAGTCTTGCCGGCGAACCATTCGGGATCGACTTCGCTGCCGTCCGCCACGAGGTAGCTCGGAATACCTGCGTCGTCGCCGATCTCGCGCAATCGGTTCGAGTTCGAGCTGTTGCTCGCACCAACGACCAGAATGAGGTCAACCATTTTGCTCAGCGCGCGCACGGCCGCCTGGCGGTTCTGGGTGGCATAGCAGATGTCGCGGGTCTCAGGACCGACGATGTCAGAAAAGCGCTGCTTGAGGGCGTCGATGGTGGCGCGCGTATCGTCGACGCTGAGCGTCGTCTGGGTGATGTAGGCCACCGGGGCATCGGTGGGCAGGTCGAGCCGTTCGACATCGCCCCGGTCGCGGATAAGATGCACCGGCTGGGTCAGCTGGCCGATGGTCCCTTCGATTTCCGGATGGCCGGCATGGCCAATCAAGATCACGCTGCGACCCTGGGCGATGTAGCGTCGCCCCTGACTGTGGACTTTGGCGACCAGGGGACAGGTGGCGTCCAGCACCGACAGTCGCCGGCGCTTGGCATCGTTCTCGATCGCCTGCGAGACACCATGTGCGCTGAAGATCGTGACGGCGCCGGCTGGAACCTGCGAAAGATCCTCCACAAAGCGGGCACCCTTTACTTTCAAGCCCTCAACGACGTGGCGGTTGTGCACGATTTCGTGGCGCACGTAGACCGGTGGTCCGTACTTCTTCAGGGCCCGCTCGACAATCTCGATGGCTCGCACGACACCGGCGCAATAGCCACGTGGTTGGGCCAAGATCACCTTCATGTCTTCACCAAATCCTGAAGACGCAAACTCACTGGCTCCGATGGGCCGGCAAAATCTTCCCGTAACGCTCAAGCATGGTCGACCGAATGCGCACAACACACGCGCCCGCGCACTGAGTCGGAGGATATTGTGAACTGCGTCGCAATGCCAGCAAACGCCCTCGTTTCTCCGCAGAGAAATGACAAGCCGAGATCTGGCACGCACACACCCGGGCTTGGCGCACAAGCGCGCCGGCATCAATCACCTTATTAGGCGCAACACCATGCTGCAAATGTTGATGGTCAGGTGTGCGCGAGCCTGCTGCCAGGCTGCCTGGCTTGTGATTGTCCTTGCGACCTTGGGCACAACGGGCGCCATCGGCTACATGCTTAGCCACTTCGCCATCGACACCAACACCAGCCAGCTGATCTCGCCGTCGCTGCCGTGGCGGCAGCGCGAATTGCAACTCGATGCGGCATTTTCGCAACGCATCGACACGATCGTGGTCGTTGTCGATGCGTTGAGCCCGGAGCTCGCCGACGGCTCCGCGCGTGCTCTGGCTCGGGAGCTTGCGAGGCAGCCCCAACACTTCCAGGCCGTGCGGCAACCCGACGCCGGCGCCTTTTTCGACCGCAGCGGCCTGCTGTTTCTCTCAACCGCGGAGGTCGAGCGCGCGACGGAACAAATGATTCGCGCCCAGCCCTTCCTCGGCACCCTGGCGGCGGACCCGACCCTGCGCGGCTTTGCCCGGGCCCTCGCCTTTCTCCCTCTGGGTGCCAGATCCGCTCACATCAGGATGGAGGATTACGGCGAGCCCCTGGCGCGGGTTGCCGATACCCTGGAGGGGCTGGCGGCCAACGCCAGCACGGCCTTCTCCTGGGGTGAGCTGATGCTTGGGGAGGCGCCACATCCCCGCGAGTTGCGCCGCTTCATTCGCGTCAAACCGGTTCTCGACTACGGCGCCCTGCAGCCGGGTGCGGTCGCGTCCGACGTCATCCGGGGCGCCGTGCAAGCGCTCGGCCTTGTGCCCGAGAACGGCGTCGCCGTACGCTTGACGGGTCCCGTGCCGCTGGCCGACGAGGAGTTCGGCACGCTAGCAGAGGGTGCGCTGCTCAATGCCGTTGTGACCATAGCCGCCGTGCTGGTGATCCTTTGGCTCGCTTTGCGCTCCGTCAGGATCATTGCGGCCGTGGTCATCAGCCTCTTCGTAGGGCTCGCCTTCACGGCCGCGACAGGGCTGGCAATGGTGGGGGCTTTTAATCTCATCTCGGTGGCCTTCGCGGTGTTGTTCGTTGGCATCGGCGTGGATTTCGGCATCCAGTTCGCCGTCCGCTATCGGCACGAACGCTATCGCCACGATGACCTAGGCGCGGCGCTGGTCTGTGCCGCGAAGGAGGCGGGCAAGCCATTGGCCCTGGCGGCGGCTACCAGCGCTGCCGGTTTCTTCGCCTTCGTGCCAACCGACTACCGCGGCGTAGCGGAGCTTGGGCTCATTGCGGGGGTCGGCATGATCATCGCGTTCATTACCAGCATCACCATTCTGCCGGCGCTTCTCGTCGTTCTAAAACCCCCGGCCGAGACCGCGCCGATCGGCTATCGCCAGCTCGCGCCCATCGATCGTTTCCTAGCGCGTCATCGGCGTGCGATTCTGGTTTTGAGCGGGATCGCCGTCGCCGCCGGCCTGCCGCTGCTAAAGGACGTCCGGTTCGATTTCAACCCGCTCAACCTGAGGAGCCCGCAGGTCGAATCCGTAGCGACACTGCTCGACCTGATGCAGGATCCTGCCAGCGGGCTCGACACTATCGATGTGCTGGCGCCCTCCCTGAGCGCCGCCACCGAACTTGCTCAACGTCTTGATCGGCTGCCCGAGGTGTCACGTACCCTCACGCTCAACAGCTTCGTGCCTGACGCGCAGGAGGAAAAACTAGCGATCATCGCCGACGCTGCGGCCTTGCTGGCACCGACGCTGACGCCGTCCGCGACGGAAGCGGCAGCAAGCGATTCGCAAACGATCGAGGCGTTGCGCGAGACCGCTGCGGCCTTCGCCGAGATCGACGGCAACGATACGGTTACGGCGCTGTGCCGGCGTCTGGCGGCGGCCCTGCTGGCGCTTGCCGGCGGCGAACCTGCGCGCCGGGTTGCGGCCGAGAACGCGCTGATGGCGCCACTCAGGATCCGCCTTGAGCAGATGCGGCAGCTGCTGAAGGCGGAGAGGGTGGCGCTCGATAGTCTGCCGGCCGATCTCGTAAGGGAGTGGATCAGCGAGGATGGCATGGCCCGTGTCGAGGTTGCGCTCAAGGGTGACGGCCACGATAACGAGACGCTGAAGCAATTCGCCGCGGCGGTTCTGACCGTTGCCCCCAACGCCACGGGCACGCCCATTCTCATCCAGGAATCCGCGAATACGGTGGTCGACGCTTTCGTGCGGGCGGCCGCCTTCGCCCTCATTTCCATCACGCTCATTCTGCTCATCGTCCTCAGACGCGTGAGCGACGTTCTGCTCACGCTTGTGCCCTTGCTTCTTGCCAGCGTGGTGACGCTGCAAGTCATGGTGCTGCTCGGCTTGCCGCTCAACTTTGCCAACATCATCGCGCTGCCACTGCTCCTGGGCGTGGGTGTCGCATTCAAGATCTATTACGTGCTGGCGTGGCGCGCCGGCGAGACCAGCCTGCTTGCCTCGTCGCTTACGCGTGCGGTTCTGTTCAGTGCACTCACCACGGCGGCCGCTTTCGCCAGCCTGTGGTTCTCGCGCCACCCCGGCACGTCGAGCATGGGCAGGCTCTTGGGGTTGTCGCTCATCACCACACTCGCGGCGGCGGTGCTGTTTCAACCGATCCTAATGGGGCCGCCGCGGCAGCCGAAGGCGGACGCTCCTTCGAAGTCCCTGCGGCAGCTAAGCGATTGACGCCGCGACGACGACGATTTCTTGGCGCTGGCATAGCTCGCCCGCTGAGGCAAACCGTGCGCAGGGCGAAATTTTCATCGACATGAAACCGGCGGTCATTGCGACAAAACGCTGAGGCGGCGTGTTCCGCGCCGTGATCATGGCAGGCGCCGCCCCAGCAACGACGCCGATATCGCCAGCCGGGCCCGGCGTCGTGACCCCATCATCATCTGTTGGGGACAGGCTGCGAGGTGACGCTGCGTCGCTCGCGCAGGAACTGGAAGAACTCGGCGCCCTCGCGCAGCCGCCGC
>DATBKV010000274.1:0-18402 GCA_036555745.1 Xanthobacteraceae bacterium
GGCATCCCGATCACCGACCTCACGCGCAAGTTCCAGCGCAACGGGTTTCGCGTCGTCTCTTTCCGCCACGAGCAGAACGCAGGCTACGCAGCGTCGATCGCGGGCTTTCTCACGCAGAAGCCGGGCATCTGCCTCACGGTCTCTGCTCCCGGCTTTCTCAACGGACTGACGGCGTTGGCCAATGCCACGACCAACTGCTTCCCGATGATCCTGATCAGCGGCTCGTCCGAGCGCGAGATCGTCGACTTGCAACAGGGCGACTACGAGGAGATGGACCAGCTCGCTATCGCCAAGCCACTCTGCAAGGCGGCCTTTCGCGTGCTGCACGCCGCGGACATCGGCGTCGGCGTGGCGCGCGCGATCCGCGCGGCCGTGTCCGGCCGGCCGGGCGGCGTCTATCTCGATCTGCCGGCCAAACTTTTCTCTCAGGTCATCGACGCGGACGCCGGAGCGAAGTCGCTCGTCAAGGTCATCGACCCGGCGCCGGCCCAGCTTCCCGCTCCGGCTGCCGTCAAGCGCGCGCTCGATGTCCTGAACAGTGCCAAGCGCCCCCTGATCATCCTCGGCAAAGGCGCGGCATACGCGCAGGCCGATGACGCGATTCGCGCTCTGATCGAAAAGAGCGGCATTCCTTTCCTGCCGATGAGCATGGCCAAGGGCCTCCTGCCCGACACCCATCCGCAGTCGGCGGGCGCGGCACGCTCGACGGTGCTGAAGGATTCCGATGTCGTCATGCTGGTCGGCGCCCGCCTCAACTGGCTGCTGTCGCACGGCAAAGGCAAGACCTGGGGTGAGCCCGGTTCGAAGAAGTTCATCCAGATCGACATCGAGCCCAAGGAGATGGACAGCAATGTCGCCATCGTCGCTCCGCTGGTCGGCGACATCGGCTCCTGTGTGTCGGCTCTGCTCGAGGGCATGGACGGCAAGTGGCCGGCCCCGCCGGCCGACTGGATCGACGCCGTCAACACGAAGAAGGAAGAAAACATCGCCAAGATGGCGCCGCGGCTGATGAGCAACGCATCCCCGATGGACTTCCACGGCGCGCTTGGCGCGGTGCGCGCCGTGATCAATGAGCGGCCGGATGCGATCCTGGTCAACGAAGGCGCCAACACTCTCGATCTCGCGCGCGGCATCATCGACATGTACCAGCCGCGCAAGCGCCTGGATGTCGGCACCTGGGGCGTCATGGGCATCGGCATGGGCTTTGCCATCGCGGCCGCCATTGAGACCGGCAAGCCGGTGCTTGCGGTCGAAGGCGACAGCGCCTTCGGTTTTTCCGGCATGGAGGTCGAAACGATCTGCCGCTACAAGCTGCCGGTCTGCATCGTCGTCTTCAACAACGATGGCATCTATCGCGGAACCGACGTCAACCCGACGGGCGGTCCGGATGTGGCCCCGACCGTTTTCGTCAAAGGCGCGCGCTACGACAAGCTGATCGAGGCGTTCGGCGGGGTCGGCATGAACGCGACGACGCCGGATGAGCTCAAGCAGGCCGTAAACGAGGCCATGGACGCCGGCAGACCCACCCTCATCAACGCGGTGATCGACCCTGCGGCCGGGAGCGAGAGCGGCCGCATCGGCAACCTCAATCCGCGAAGCGTGCTTCGCAAGAAATGAACCGATCACACGATTGAACCGTTAGAGGAAATGACAATGGCCAAGCGCAAGACCAGAACGGTGCGTCCCAAAACGAAAGCCAAGCCCAAATCCAAGGCGGCCTCGAAGAAGGTCGTGACCCTGAAGGGGAAGAAGACCGCGGCGAAGAGGATCGCCGGCAATGGGCTGCCCAGGCCTTCGACCAAGCCGTGGGGGCAGGCCGGCAAGGCGCTCGACGGCGTGCGCATCCTCGATTTCACGCACGTGCAATCGGGCCCGACCTGCACGCAGCTCCTGGCCTATATGGGCGCCGATGTGATCAAGGTCGAACGCCCCGGCGTGGGCGACATCACCCGCGGCCAGCTGCGCGACGTCAAAGGCGCCGACAGCCTCTACTTTACCATGCTCAACGGCAACAAGCGCTCGATCACCATCGATTCCAAGCACCCCAAGGGCAAGGAAATCCTCGACCGGCTGATCAAGCACTGCGACGTGCTGGTCGAGAACTTCGCGCCCGGCGCGCTCGACCGCATGGGGCTCACCTGGGAGCACATCCACAAGACCAATCCCCGCATGATCGTGGCTTCCGTGAAGGGCTTCGGCCCCGGTCCTTACGAGGATTGCAAGGTCTACGAGAACGTCGCGCAGTGCGCGGGCGGTGCGGCCTCCACCACCGGCTTCCGCGACGGCCCGCCGCTCGTCACCGGCGCACAGATCGGCGACAGCGGCACCGGCCTGCATCTCGCCTTCGGCATCGCCTGTGCACTCTATCAGCGCAATCGCACCGGGCGCGGGCAGCGCGTGCTCGCCGCCATGCAGGACGGCGTGCTAAACCTCGCGCGCGTCAAGCTGCGCGACCAGCAGCGGCTGAAACACGGTCCGCTCACGGAGTACAGCCAGTACGGCGAGGGCATCCCGTTCGGCGCCGCGGTGCCGCGCGCCGGCAACGATTCCGGCGGCGGCCAGCCCGGCTGGATTCTCAAGTGCAAGGGGTGGGAGAACGATCCCGACGCCTACATCTATTTCATCACCCAGGCGCCGGTCTGGGGCGCGATCTGCGATGTCATCGGCAAGCCGGAGTGGAAGACCGATGCCGATTACGCCACGCCGCCCGCACGCCTGCCTCGGCTGCGGCATATTTTCGATACGATCGAGCAGTGGACCATGACCAAGACCAAGTTTGAGGTCATGGAAATCTGCAACGGCCTCGATATTCCCGTCGGCCCGATTTTGTCGATGAAAGAGATCGCCGAGGAGGCTTCGCTGCGCAAGACCGGCACGGTCGTCGAGGTCGATCATCCCACGCGCGGCAAGTATCTGACCGTGGGCAATCCGATCAAGATGTCGGACTCCATCACCGAGGTAAAACGTTCGCCGCTGCTCGGCGAGCACACCGAGGAGATCCTCCGGCGGGAACTCGAGTATTCCGAGAAGGAGATCGCGGAGATCAAAGGCTCGGGCGCCATCACCGCGCCCGAAAAAGGGGCGCGCGCCGAGGCGGCTTGAAACAACGAGGCCGTCGCTTCCGCCCAAGGGGAGCCCATAAGCACCGGCTTTCGAATTCAGGTCCCCGCTTTCCCGGGGACGATACCGAATAAAAGGCCGAACAGAAGGCGAAGGGAACGCGGATGCGGATCGTGGTGCACGGCCAGCAGGCCTTCGGCAAGGCGGTGCTCGAGGCGCTGCTCAAGCGCGGTGAAAACGTGGTTGCGGTCTACGTTGCGCCGGAGAAAGAGGGCGCCAAGGCCGATCCGCTCAAGGAGGCGGCGCTGGCCGCGAAGCTTCCGGTCCGTCAGCCGGCGTCCTACCGCAAGCCCGAGGTGTGGGAGGAGTTCAGAGCGCTCAAGCCCGACCTGCAGGTGATGGCTTTCGTTACGCTGTTCGTGCCGGAGGAGTTTCTCAATATTCCGACCAAAGGGTCGATCCAGTACCACCCCTCGCTGCTGCCCAAATACCGCGGGCCGAGCGCCATTAACTGGCCGATCATCCAAGGCGATACCGAAACCGGCCTGTCGATCTTCTGGCCCGACAACGGCCTCGATACCGGCGACGTGCTGCTGCAGAAGAAGACCCATATCGGTCCCGACGACTCGCTCGGCTCGGTCTATTTCGACCGGCTGTTTCCCATGGGGGTCGACGCCATGCTGGAGGCGGTCGACTTGGTCAAGGCCGGCAAGGCGCCGCGCATCAAGCAGGATCATGCGCAAGCCAGCTACGAGGGCCGCTGCGGTCCCGACAATGCCCGCATCGACTGGGGCAAGCCCTGGCGGCAGATCCACGACTTGATCCGCGGCTGCAATCCGGCGCCGGGTGCGTGGACGACGCTCAACGGCGAGGCCTTGCAGGTGTTCGAATCGAAGCCCTTGCCCGCGCGCGACCCCAAGGGCATCGCCGGCAAGATGGGCGAGATCGTCGAGGTCGCGAGAGACGGTTTCACGGTCGTGTGCGCCGACGGCCGCATCAAGGTTCTGCGCGTGAAGCCCGCCGCCGGGCCCAAGGTCGCCGCCGGCGAATTTGCCACTACTGTCAAGCTCACTCCCGGTACGAGGTTCTCATGACTCCGACTCCCGCGACCGCCGCCGCCAAGGCGCCCGCCATCGCCGCGCAGCACCTCCATCCAAAATCCGACATCGAGATCGCGCAGGCTGCCAAGATGCGGCCGATCATCGAGGTCGCGTGCGAGAGGCTCGGCATCGGGCCGGAGCACCTGGAGCCTTACGGTCACTACAAGGCCAAGGTGTCGATGGACTTCATCAAGTCGTTGAAGAGTCGGCCCAACGGCAAGCTGATTCTGGTTTCGGCGATCACTCCGACCCCGGCGGGCGAGGGAAAGACCACCACCACGGTGGGTCTGACCGACGCGCTCAATCACATCGGCAAGAAGGCAATGCTGTGCATTCGCGAGCCATCGCTCGGCCCCTGCTTTGGGGTCAAGGGCGGGGCAGCGGGCGGCGGCTACGCCCAGGTCGTGCCGATGGAGGACATCAATCTGCATTTCACCGGTGACCTGCACGCCATCGGCACCGCCAACAACCTGCTGGCGGCGCTGATCGACAACCACATCTACTGGGGTAATGCGCTCGGCATCGACCAGCGCCGCGTCACTTGGCGGCGGGTGATGGACATGAACGACCGCGCGCTGCGCTCAATCGTCTGCTCGCTCGGCGGCGTGGCCAACGGCTTCCCGCGCGAGGATGGCTTCGACATCACCGTTGCCTCCGAGGTGATGGCGATTTTCTGCCTTGCTAGGGACCTCGACGATCTCAAGCAGCGCCTGTCGAAGATCATCATTGGTTATACTCGCGACCGCAAACCGGTGCGCGCCGGCGATCTCAAGGCGCACGGGCCGATGGCCGCACTGCTCAAAGACGCGCTCTCGCCTAACTTGGTACAGACCCTCGAAGGGACCCCCGCCTTCATCCACGGCGGGCCGTTTGCGAACATCGCACATGGCTGCAATTCCGTGCTCGCCACCACCACCGCGCTCAAGCTCTGCGACTACGTTGTCACCGAAGCGGGGTTCGGCGCCGACCTCGGCGGCGAGAAGTTCCTCGACATCAAATGCCGCAAGACCGGGCTCGCTCCCGACTGCGCGGTGCTGGTTGCCACCATCCGAGCGCTCAAGATGCACGGCGGGGTCAAGAAGGAGGATCTCAAGAGCGAAAACCTTAAGGCGCTCGAGGTCGGCATGGCCAATCTCCAACGCCACGTGGAGAATCTGCAGAAGTTCGGCATCGCGCCGGTGATCTCGATCAACCGCTTCAGCGCCGATACCGATGCCGAGATCGCGCTGGTCAAGGAGCACGCCAAGAAACTCGGCGTTGAGGCGCTCATGGCCGACCATTGGGCCGAGGGCGGTGCCGGGGCGGCCGACGTGGCGCGCGCGGTGGTCAAGGTGGCCGACAGCGGCAAGAGCAAGCTCAAGTTGCTCTATCCCGACGACATGCCGCTGATCGAGAAGATCCGCACCATCGCCACCGAAATCTACCGCGCCAAGGACATCGACGTGCACAAGCCGGTGCGCGACCAGCTCGCCCAATTCGAGCAGATGGGGTACGGCAACCTGCCAATCTGCATGGCCAAGACGCAGTACAGCTTCTCCACCAATGCCGACGTCAAAGGCGCGCCCGAGGATCACATCGTGACGGTGCGCGAAGTGCGGCTCTCCGCCGGCGCCGAGTTCGTGGTGGCGATCTGCGGAGAGATCATGACCATGCCCGGCCTGCCCAGGGTGCCCGCCGCCGACGCCATCGACGTCGGCGCCGACGGCAAGATCGTCGGACTGTTTTGACGATTGAGAGGCGACGGGCATCGCGCGGTGAAGACGCCGACCCGCCACGACCGGGAAATTTCCTGCCGCCGGGCCTCTGGGAAATATCTAAAAACTCAACTATATCGATATCACCGATCGGTGAGTCAGATGTCGCAAGCAAACGATAAGAAAGCCAAACAAGCAGCAAACGCGCGCGCGTCAGGGCACAAGCAAGTCTCTAGGACTGCCACGGGCTCAAGCGTACTCGTTGAGAAGGCTGTGAGAACAGCAAACGGCACAGAGGTTTGGCACGTCCGCGTCGATGGCCAGAACTTAAGCCTGACCACCTCGAACAGCTCTGCTTCAATTATGGACGATGCGGTCAAAATCTATTCGCCTGCGTTAGAGCGTCTTGCCAAGCGGTAAGCGTCACTATCGGCTGACGCTTGCCGACGCTCTCAGCGCTCATTCTAGGGCGCTCCGAACCGGCGGGCGCAACGGAATTCCCAATATTCAATTGGTCGCTTCCGCAATCGTACGTCCATACAACGGCTATTACCGCGGTATCGCGAGGAAAGCAGCTGCGCTCGTACAATCGATGTCGAGAAACCACGGATTTGCTGATGGGAACAAACGGACAAGCATCATTCTCACTCACTTGTTGATCTCGAAGAGCGGTTACCGATTGCGCCCGCTTCATACCGATGTAGCGCTTGACCTCGCGATGGAGGAATTAGTTTTGGCGGTGGTCCGCCACGAGTTGGAATTCGATCAGATTGTCGACTGGTTCAGGGAGCGTCTCTGTCGTATTTGATAAGATAGCACTGCTGCACGGCTGGCAATCAACGTTGGCGACCCGCGGCCCGCTACAATTTCTTGATCCCGGCCTGGGCGATGATGTCGCGGAACATCGGCACTTCCTTGGCGATGCGCTGCATGTGCGCCTTGCCGTCGCGCGCGGTCACCTCGAAGCCTGCATCGGTGAGGCGCTGGCGCATGTCGGGCTTGTTGAGAATGTCGAGCGCGGTTTTTTCGAGCCGGCTCACGATCTCCGGCGGCGTCTTCGCCGGCGCCATCAGCGCGGTATAGGTCTCGAACACGAAGTCGGGATAGCCCGATTCCACCATGGTCGGAATGTCGGGCAGGTCGTGCCAGCGCGTGCGGCCGGTGACCGCGAGGCCCTTGATCGCTCCGGCTTTGATCTGGGGATGTGCCGGGGCGAGCACGCCGGAGCTCAGCTGCACCGTGCCCGAGATGAGCGCCTTGAGCGCGTCGCCGCCGCCGGGAAACACGACGGTTGCCATCTTCTGCAGGCCCTCGCGCAGCTTGAGCACCTCGGCCTGCAGCTGCGGAGTGGTTCCGATCGGCGGAGTGGAGACGTTGAACTTGTCGGGATTGGCCTTGGCCATCGCCACGAACTCTTTCATCGTGCCGACGCCCAATTCCGGCTTCACCGCAAAGACGTGGGGCGAGACCGCGAGCTCGCAGACGGCCACGAAATCGTTGAACGGATCGTAGGGCAGCGTGTTGTAGAGGCCGGGATTGACCGCATAGGCGCTGGTCGACAGCAGCAGCGTGTAGCCGTCGGCGTCCGCGCGCGCGACGTATCCCATGCCGATATTGCCGCCGCCGCCGCCCTTGTTCTCGACGATGACCGACCCGCCTATCGCCTGCTGCATCGCTGCGGCCATGATGCGGGCGATGATGTCGGATGGTCCGCCCGGCGTGTTGGCGACCACGATCCTGATGGGACGATCGGGATAGGCCGCCAACGCCGCGCCGATGCGCAAGGCTGCCGGCGCAAGCAGGCTTGCGAGCGCGGTCCTAATCAGGCTGCGCCGCGAGGGCAAGCCGGCAGCGTTGGATGATTTCTCCATGGCGTTTCCTCCCGCGGAAAGTGTCATGTTTCGAGTCCAGCATGCTTTGCACGCGATGCTATCACAGCTCGACATCTGGTGGTCTAATTGCGGCCGCCGTCTCGCTCAGCAAAGCCGCGTCGAGTTGCGGCGCGAGCCGCTGCGCCTCGGCGACCAGCGCGGCTGTCAGCGGCGTCATCGGCTGGCGCGCGGGCGTGACCAAGCCGATGGTGTGCACGGCCTCGGGCGCGACGATTGGGATGGCGCGGATGGTCTCGGTCAATCCCAGCGTCGCCGCGAGCCGCGCCGGCATCACGCTCGCCCAGCGACCCGTGCGCACGTGCGCGAACAGCACGATCATGGAATTGGATTCGAGCGTGGGCTGCGGCGTGCCGCCGGCGCCGCGCAGCAGCTCGTCGATGATGCGGCGGTTCTGCATGTCGGGCGTGAGCAGGCAGAGCGGAACCTGCGCCACCTCCGCCCAGGTCACGGTCGCGCGGTTGCCGAACGGCGCGTCCGAGGAGGTCAGCAGCCGATACTGCTCGCGATAGAGCGGCACCGCGTTCACGCGCCCGAGCGGCTCGTTGTCGAGGTAGGTGAGCCCGGCGTCGATTTCGAGATTCTCAAGCTCGGCCAGCACCCCAATCGAGGGCCGCGACAGGATGGTGAACTGCACGTTGGGATGGCGCACGCGGAACGGCGTGGTCAGGCTCGCCACCATCGCAAGCGCGGTCGGGATGGCGGCGATGCGTAGCCGGCCGCTGAGGCCGCGGCGCAACGCGTCGATTTCCTGGTGCATGGCGCGGGAGTCGCCGACGATGCGGCGCGCCCAGTCGAGCACGCGCTCGCCCTCGGGCGTGAAGCTGCGGAACCGCGATCCGCGGTTGACCAGCAGCACGCCGACCGTGGCCTCAAGCTGCTTGATGCCCGCCGACAGGGTCGGCTGGGTTACCCCGCATGCCTCGGCGGCGCGGCCGAAATGCCGCTCACGGGCTAGCGCCAGCAGGAATTCCAGCTTGTCGATCAATGCGATGATCCATATCTGGTTGATCGAGCAGCATCGCATCGTCGATAGAGAAATTCAATCGAGCGATGGCCATTGCGGGCTTGTTTTTAATCGATCTCTTCCGTCTTTCTGCAATCGAGAAGGATTCTAGCGATGGACGCGCGGACCAACGGCCACTTACCCGAGGCGGGACGGCGCAACCGGCCGCGCAAGACCCCCAAGGGCCGGCAGGTCGAGCCCGCGGCGCTCGCCGAGGTGCGCGCGCTGCTCGGCGACCGCTCGCGTCGGCGCGATCTCCTGATCGAGCACCTGCACCTGATCCAGGACCGCTACGGCCATCTCTCGGCCGCGCATCTTGCCGCGCTCGCCCAGGAGATGAAGCTCGCGCTCACGGAAGTGTACGAGGTCGCGACCTTCTACGCTCATTTCGACGTGGTGAAGGAAGGCGGGATGCCGCCGCCCCCGCTCACCGTGCGGGTCTGCGATTCGCTGTCCTGCGCCATGGCGGGGGCGGAACATCTGCTGCGCATCCTGCCGGACCGGTTCGGCCCGGACGTGCGCGTCGTGCGCGCACCCTGCATGGGCGCCTGCGATCGCGCGCCGGTCTGCGCCGTTGGCCACGCCCAGGTGATGAACGCAACCACCGAGCGCGTGGCGGCCGCGGTCGCGCACGGTGCGCACGCGCGGCCCTATCCAACGCCAAGCGACTTCGAGCATTATCTTCGCGACGGCGGCTATGCGTTGCTCAAGGCCTGTCTTGCTGGCGCGCGTACGCGCGAGGAGATCATCAAAATCGTGAGCGATGCGTCCCTGCGCGGCCTCGGCGGCGCCGGCTTTCCGACCGGTCGCAAGTGGTCGCTGGTGCGCGCCGAGCCCAAGCCGCGGCTGATGGCGGTCAACGCCGACGAGGGCGAGCCCGGCACCTTCAAGGACCGCTACTACCTCGAACGCGACCCCCACCGCTTCCTCGAAGGCATGCTGATCGCGGCCTGGGTAGTGGAGGCGGCGGAGATCTACATCTACATCCGCGACGAATATCCGGAAGTGCGGCTGATGCTCGAGGAGGAGATCGCCAAGGTGACGGCGGCCTCGCTCGCCGATCACGCCTCCCTGCATCTGCGGCGCGGCGCCGGCGCCTACATCTGTGGCGAAGAGTCCGCGATGATCGAATCAATCGAAGGCAAGCGCGGGCTGCCGCGGCATCGCCCGCCCTACGTCGCCCAGGTCGGCCTGTTCGGGCGCCCGACCTTGGAGCAGAACGTGGAGACGCTCTACTGGGTGCGCGACATCGTCGAGAAGGGCGCCGCCTGGTTCACCTCGCACGGCCGCCGCGAGCGCAAGGGCCTGCGCAGCTTCTCGGTCTCCGGCCGGGTCAAGAAGCCCGGCGTGGTACTGGCGCCTGCCGGCATCACCGCGCGCGAGCTGATCGAGGAATACTGCGACGGCATGAGCGAGGACCACGCTTTCAAGGCCTACCTGCCGGGGGGCGCCTCCGGCGGGATCCTGCCCGCGTCCATGGCCGACGAGCCGCTCGATTTCGGCACGCTGGAAAAATACGGCTGCTTCGTCGGGTCGCACGCGGTTGTGGTGCTCTCGGACAAGGACGATATGAAAGCGGTGGCGCTCAACCTGATGCGCTTCTTCGAGGACGAAAGCTGCGGCCAGTGCACGCCCTGCCGCGCCGGAACCGAGAAGGCGGTCAAGCTGATGGCAACCGGGCCCTGGGACCGGGCGTTGTTGACCGAGCTCTCTGACGCCATGCGTGACGCGTCGATCTGCGGGCTCGGCCAGGCGGCGCCCAACCCGCTGCTGAGTGTGCTGAGGTATTTCCCGGAGGAGCTGGCGAAGCCGCTGGGGAGTTGGTGATGCAAGCAATGCGGCATGCTCAGGTGTCGTCCCCGCGCACGCGGGGACTCATGTTCCAGACGCCGGCGGGTGTGGCGCGATGGGTCCCCGCGCTCTCAGGGACGACAGTAGCAGCTAGGATCGGCTTATGAGCGTCGAGGTCGCGAACAAACCCAACACCTTCACCATCGACGAGCGCGAGGTCGAGATTCGCGCCGGCGAGACCATCTTCCGGGCCGCCCGCCGGATCGGGGTCAAGCTTCCGCATTTGTGCTACCTGCCCAAGCCGGGGTACCGCCCCGACGGCAATTGCCGCGTCTGCATGGTGGAGATCGAGGGTGAGCGCGTGCTCGGCGCGAGCTGCATTCGCACGCCGACGCCCGGCATGAAGGTGAAGACCCAGACCGAGCGCGCGCGCACAGCGCGCCGCATGGTGCTCGAACTTCTGCTCACGGACCAGCCGCCAAAAGACGTGGCGCATGACCCGCAATCGGAGTTCTGGCAGACCGCGGATCGGCAGAAGGTCACGGCAAGCCGCTTCCCCCGCCGCGCGGCTCCCATCCCGGACCGCAGCCATCCGGCGATGGCGGTCAATCTCGACGCCTGCATCCAGTGCAATCTCTGCGTCCGCGCCTGCCGCGAGGTGCAGGTCAACGACGTGATCGGGATGGCCGGCCGCGGATATACGGAAAAGATCGTATTCGACTTCGACGATCCGATGGGCAATTCCACCTGCGTCGCCTGCGGCGAATGCGTGCAGGCCTGCCCGACCGGCGCGCTGATGCCGGCGACGCTGGTCGACGACGCCAACGTGCGCAGCGCCTTCCCCGACCGTTCGGTCGACAGCGTGTGCCCCTATTGCGGCGTCGGCTGCCAACTCACCTATCACATCAAGGATGACAAGCTCCTCTACGTCACCGGCCGCAACGGTCCGGCCAACGAAAACCGGCTCTGCGTCAAGGGCCGCTTCGGTTTCGACTATGTCAGTCATCCGCATCGTCTCATGCAGCCGTTGATTCGCAAGGACGGCGTCGCCAAGCACGCCCACGACACCGTCGACCCCGCCAATCCCTGGACGCATTTCCGTCCGGCCAGCTGGGGCGAGGCGCTCGATCGCGCCGCCAGCGGGTTGAAGCGAATTCGCGATCGCGACGGCGCCAAGGCGCTCGCCGGCTTCGGCTCGGCGAAAGGCTCGAACGAGGAGGCTTATCTTTTTCAGAAGCTCGTGCGCGCGGGTTTCGGCACCAATAACGTCGACCACTGCACGCGGCTGTGTCACGCGTCGTCAGTCGCGGCGCTGATGGAGGGCGTCGGCTCCGGCGCGGTGTCGGCGACCTTCAACGAGTGCAAGAACTCGGAAGTGATCGTGGTGATCGGGGCCAATCCGACCGAAAACCACCCGGTGGCGGCGACCTTCTTCAAGCAGGCGGCCAAGCGCGGCGTCGAGCTCATCGTCATGGACCCGCGCGGCCAGGCGCTCAAGCGTCACGCCACTCACATGCTGCAGTTCAAGAACGGCACCGACGTCGCAATGCTCAACGCGATCCTCAACGTCATCGTGACGGAGAAGCTTTACGACCAGCAGTACATCCAGACCTATACCGAGGGCTTCGCCGCGCTCGCCGAGAACGTCAAGGATTTCACGCCCGAGGAGATGGCGCCGATCTGCGGCATCGAGGCCGACGTCCTGCGCACCGTCGCGCGCAAGTTCGCGCGCGCGAAGTCCGCCATCATCTTCTGGGGCATGGGCGTGTCGCAGCACACCCACGGCACCGACAACGCCCGCTGCCTGATCGCGCTGTCGCTCATCACCGGGCAGATCGGACGCCCCGGCACCGGGCTGCACCCCTTGCGCGGGCAGAACAACGTGCAAGGCGCCTCCGACGCCGGCCTCATTCCGATGTTCTTCCCGGACTATCGCGCGGTGGACGATCCGGCCATCCGCGCCAGCGTGGAAAAGGCTTGGGACACCAAGCTCGACCCCAAGCGCGGCCTGACCGTGGTCGAGATCATGAACGCGATCCACGCCGACGTGATCAAGGGCATGTACATCATGGGAGAGAACCCCGCGATGTCGGACCCCGACCTCAATCACGCGCGCGAGGCGCTCGCGCATCTCGAGCACCTGGTGGTGCAAGACATCTTCCTCACCGAGACCGCCGCTTATGCCGACGTCATCCTGCCGGCCTCGGCCTGGCCGGAGAAGGACGGCACGGTGACCAACACCAACCGCCAGGTGCAGATGGGCCGCACGGCGCTGCCCTTGCCGGGCGAGGCCAAGCCGGACTGGTGGCTGATCCAGGAGATCGCGCGCCGCATCGGGCTTTCCTGGAACTACCAGCATCCGCGCGACGTCTATACCGAGATGGCCTCGCTGATGCCGTCGCTCGACAACATCTCCTGGGACCGGGTCGAGCGCGAGAGCGCGGTGACCTATCCCGCCGATGCGCCGGATCAGCCCGGGCACGACGTGGTGTTCGAGAAGGGCTTCCCGCGGCCCGGCGGCTTCGGCAAGCTCGTGGCCGCGAGGCTCAAGCCGCCCGACGAGAGTCCGGACGCCGAGTTCCCCTTCATTCTCACCACCGGACGCCAGCTCGAGCACTGGCACACCGGCGCGATGACGCGGCGCGCGACGACGCTCGACGCGCTCGAGCCGGGCGCGGTGGCAAGCTTCTCGCGCAAGGACCTCGCCGAGCTCGGCGTCAAGCCCGGCGATATGGTGCGTGTCACCACCCGGCGCGGCACGATCGAGCTTGTTGCACGGCAGGACGACGCCGTGCCCGACGGCGTGGTGTTCATTCCGTTCGCCTTCGTCGAGGCAGCCGCCAATCTGCTCACCAATCCCGCGCTCGATCCGTTCGGGAAGATTCCCGAATTCAAGTATTGCGCCGCCAAGGTCGAGCCGGTGGCCGAAGCTGCGCGCGTCGCTGCCGAGTAATTCTTCCGGTGTGCCCTCAGCCATCATCATCCGCGCAAGCGGATGATCCAGTAGCCATCGGACCTGGCGTCTGGCACCATCGGTTTTCGTTCGTCGTGCGGTGATTACTGGATACCAGCTTTCGGGCGGACAACGTGCAAATTCTGCGAGCTGCGTGCCAAGCCAATTATTGCAGCCCCGCATGACCGCTCCCACCCGTCCGATCCTGCGCGGCGCCGTGTTCGCGGCCGGGGCCGGCGCGCCGGTGCTGCTGCTGCACGGCTCCGCGAGCGCGGCGGTGATGTGGGCGCCCGCCATCGACGCGCTCAAGGCGGACTTTCGCGTGCTGGCGCCCGACCTCATCGGCTACGGCCGCACCGACCCGTGGCTCGATGGTGCCGACTTCACCGCCGGGGATGAGCTGTGCCTCATCGAGCCGCTGCTGCCGCGCGGCGCCGCGGTGCACGTCGTGGGCCATTCCTACGGCGGGCTGGTCGCCATGCATCTCGCACTTGCCGGGCGCGTGGCGCTGCGCTCGCTGACTCTGATCGAGCCGGTGGCTTTCTTCCTGCTGCCGCATGCCGGCGCGCAGGAGGCCTGGGCGGAGATCAATAAGCTTGCCGACGACTACGCGGCGCGGATCGCGGCGGGCGACGCCGAGGCGGCGTTGCGCGGCTTCATCGATTATTGGGCCGGCTCCGGCGCCTGGGACGCCATGGACGAGACGCTGCGCGCGCAGATCCGCCGGAGCGCGCGCAAGGTCCTGCTCGATTTTCAAGTCGCGTTCACCGATCCGGGCTTGGCGGGATTGCGCGCGCTGACGTGTCCGGTGCGGCTGCTCGCGGGCGGGCGCAGCCGCAGCCCGACCCGGCGCATCGCCGCGTTTCTCGCCGAGGTGATGCCGACGGCCAAGCTCGAGGTGGTGGCAGACGCCAACCATCTGCTGCCGGTCACCCACCCCGACATGCTGGCGGCGTGGCTGCGGCAGAGGCTGGCGGACTGACGATGCCTCGCATAAGGGTTGACTGTCTCGCCGTTGACTCCACTGTACTCCCTCTCCCATAGGGAGAGGGGTGAGGTGACAGGTGCAGGCCGAACGAGAGTCCTGTAGCCCCTCACCCCCACCGTCCCGATGGGGAGAGGGCGCCGCCCGAGATTGCGGCGCGATTTCGGTTTTCGCTCTACCGTCGAAAGTGCGCCCATGTCCGTCGCCATCGAGAACCTCTCTTCCGCATCGGCCGATGCGAGCGCGGCCGCCCGTCACGACTGGACGCGCGAGGAGGTGCGCGCGCTGTTCGAGCTGCCCTTTCCCGAGCTGATCTTTCGCGCGCAGAGCCTTCATCGCCGCCACTTCGATCCGACCGAGGTGCAGATTTCGACGCTGCTCTCGATCAAGACCGGCGGCTGCCCGGAGGACTGCGCCTATTGTCCGCAGAGCGCGCATTACCACACGGGCCTCAAGGCGGAAAAGCTGATGTCGGTCGACACCGTCATCACCGAGGCGCGCGCCGCGAAAGCGGCGGGCGCCAGCCGCTTCTGCATGGGCGCTGCCTGGCGCGAGCCCAAGGATCGCGACCTCGAGGCGGTGTGCGCCATGGTCGCGGGCGTCAAGGCGCTCGGGCTCGAGACCTGCGCCACGCTCGGCATGCTGACGGCGAGCCAGGCACGCCGGCTCAAGGCCGCCGGGCTCGACTACTACAATCACAACCTCGATACCTCGCCCGAATACTATGGCGCGATCATCACCACCCGCGCTTATCAGGACCGCCTCGACACCCTCGGTCGCGTGCGCGAGGCCGGCATCCACGTCTGCTGCGGCGGCATCGTCGGGATGGGGGAGGGACTGGAGGACCGCGTCGGCATGATCGTGGCGCTTGCGACCCTGCCGGTGCATCCCGAGAGCGTGCCGATCAACATGCTGGTCAAGGTGGAAGGCACGCCGCTGGCGGCCGGCGAGGCGATCGATCCGCTCGATTTCGTGCGCACCATCGCGGCGGCGCGCATCACCATGCCGGCATCCGTGGTGCGGCTCTCGGCCGGGCGCGAGGACATGGGCGAGGAAACGCAGGCGCTGTGCTTCCTCGCCGGCGCCAACTCGATCTTCTACGGACCGAAGCTCCTCACCACGCCCAATCCCGAGCGTGACCGCGACTTGCGGCTGCTGGACAAGCTTGGCCTGGTGCCGATGCGCTAGGGCGGGCGGCGATGGATCTCGGCGCGATCTCGGTCGGTCCCGATCCTCCCACGGACATCCACGCCGTCATCGAAATCCCGATGGGCGGCGCGCCGGTGAAATACGAGCTCGACAAGCGCTCGGGCGCGCTGGTGGTCGACCGCTTCCTGCACACGGCCATGTTCTATCCCGGCAACTACGGCTTCATCCCGCACACCTTGTCGGCCGATGGCGATCCCTGCGACATCCTGGTGGTGAGCGGGGTGCAGGTGGTGCAGGGCGCCATCCTCCGCTGCCGGCCGGTCGGCGCGCTGCTGATGGAGGACGAAGGCGGCCGCGACGAGAAGATCATCGCGGTGCCGGTGGACGCGCTGGCGCCGTTCTACGCGGGAGTGCGCAGCTACCGCGATCTGCCGCCGATCATGTGCGAGCAGATCGCGCATTTCTTCCGCCACTACAAAGATCTGGAAAAGGGCAAGTGGGTCACCATCGTCAAATGGATCGGCGTGAAGGGTGCACAGAAGCTCGTGCGCGAGGCGATTGCGCGCGCCGAGAAGGTGCGGGGAAAAGAACGCGCCGGCCAACGCGCGGCGCCGGCCCGTGCGCGTTCGACGGGCCGGAAGAGGCGCGCGCGCCGGAAAGCGTAGTGCCGGACAGCGAGTTTTAGCTCGCCCCTCCCGCCGGCCGCACCTCGCGCACCGCGCCGCGCGCGGCGCTAGTGGTGAGCGCGGCATAGGCTTGAAGCGCGGTGGAAACCCGGCGCTGGCGGTTCTCCGGCATCCATGCGTTCGCGCCGCGCGCCTGCATCGCCGCGCGGCGGCGCGCGAGCTCCTGTTCCGGCACCGACAGCTCGATCGAGCGTTTCGGAATGTCGATCACGATGCGGTCGCCGTCGCGCACCAGCGCGATCAGCCCGCCCTCCGCCGCCTCGGGCGAGACGTGTCCGATCGACAAGCCGGAGCTGCCGCCGGAGAAGCGGCCGTCGGTGACCAACGCGCAGACCTTTCCCAGCCCTTTCGCCTTGAGATAGCTCGTCGGATAGAGCATCTCCTGCATGCCGGGGCCGCCGCGCGGCCCCTCGTAGCGGATGACGACGACGTCGCCGGGCTGGATCTGTCCGCCCAGGATGCCCTCCACCGCCGCGTCCTGGCTCTCGAACACGCGGGCGGGGCCCGCAAAGGCGAGACTGCCGGAATCGACGCCCGCGGTCTTCACGATGCAGCCGTCCCGCGCCAGGTTGCCGTGGAGCACGGCAAGCCCGCCGTCGGCGCTGAAGGCGTGGGCGGCCTCGCGGATGACGCCGGTGCGGCGGTCGAGGTCGAGCGCCTCGAAGCGCCGCTCCTGGCTGAACGCCACCGTGGTCGGCACCCCGCCCGGCGCAGCGCGGTAGAAGGTCTGCACCGCCTCGCTGCGGCTGTCGCGCACGTCCCAGCGGTCGAGCGCCTCGCCCAGGCTGGCGCTGTGCACGGTGCCCACGCTCGCATCGAGCAGCCCGGCGCGGCGAAGCTCGCCCAGGATCGCCATGATGCCGCCGGCGCGGTGGACGTCCTCGATGTGGACGTCGGGCACCGAGGGCGCGACCTTGCACAGCACCGGCACCCGGCGTGAGAGCCGGTCGATGTCGCGCATGGTGAAATCGACGCCCGCCTCATGCGCAGCCGCGAGCAGGTGCAGTACGGTGTTGGTCGAGCCGCCCATGGCGATGTCGAGGGTCATCGCGTTCTCGAAGGCGCGGAACGTCGCGACGCCGCGCGGCAGGACCGAGACGTCGTCCTGTTCGTAGTAGCGTCGGGCGAGATCGACGATCAGGTGGCCGGCTTCCACGAATAGCCGCCGGCGATCCGCATGCGTCGCCAGCACGGTGCCGTTTCCCGGCAGCGCCAGCCCGAGCGCCTCGGTCAGGCAGTTCATCGAATTGGCGGTGAACATGCCCGAGCACGAGCCGCAGGTCGGGCAGGCCGAGCGCTCCAGCACCTGCACCTCCTGCTCGCTGACGCCGCTGTCGGCAGCGGCCACCATGGCGTCGATGAGATCGACCGCGCGCTCCCGGCCGCGCAGGTTGACCTTGCCGGCCTCCATCGGCCCGCCGGACACGAACACTGCCGGGATGTTGAGCCGCAGCGCCGCCATCAGCATGCCCGGCGTGATCTTGTCGCAGTTGGAGATGCAGACCAGCCCGTCGGCGCAGTGGCCGTTCGCCATGTACTCGACGCTGTCGGCGATCAGCTCGCGCGAGGGGAGGCTGTAGAGCATGCCGTCGTGGCCCATCGCGATCCCGTCGTCGATCGCGATGGTATTGAACTCCTTGGCGACGCCGCCCGCGTTCTCGATCTCGCGTGCGACCAGTTGCCCGAGGTCCTTGAGATGCACGTGACCCGGCACGAACTGCGTAAAGGAATTGACGACGGCGATGATCGGCTTGCCGAAATCGGCGTCGGTCATCCCGGTGGCGCGCCACAGGCCGCGGGCGCCCGCCATGTTGCGGCCGTGGGTGGTGGTCCGGGAGCGATATTGCGGCATGGCCGCCTCCGTGTTGCGGCGGGAAGATTCCCGCGGCGCGTTCGATTTTTCAGCCCCCTAAGGCTTCGTGGAACCATACTGCAGGACCTGCACCTTCTCGATGGTCACCAATCCGCTCGACATCATGCCGTCGAGCACGGGCAGGAAGGCGTCGATTTTCTCCTGGGAGTCCACGATCTCGACCACAATCGGCAGATCCTGGGAGAGGCGCAGGATCTTGGTGGTATGGATGTGGCT
>DATBKV010000275.1:0-36499 GCA_036555745.1 Xanthobacteraceae bacterium
TGATGGGCCAGGGCGTCATCGGGATCGGCCCCGACGACGTGGCGTTCTCGGCCGCGAAGCTGTCGTTCTCCTATGGGCTCGGCAACGCCGTGCTGTTTCCGCTCTCGGTCGGCGCCAGCACCGTGCTCCTGGCGGACCGGCCCACCCCGCAGGCTGTGCTCGCGACCTTGCGCCGGCACCGTCCGACGATCTTCTACGCGGTGCCGTCGCTCTATGCCGCGCTGCTGGCGCAGCCCGACATCGGCCCCGGCGCCGGCTCCGACCGCTTGCGCCTGTGCATCTCCGCCGGCGAGGCGCTGCCGGCCCATCTCGGCGAGCGCTGGCGGGAGGTGGTGGGCATCGACGTGCTCGACGGCATCGGCTCCACCGAAATGCTCCAGACTTTTCTCAGCAACCGCCCCGGCGACGTGCGCTACGGATCGACCGGCAAGCCGGTGCCGGGCTACGAGGTCAAGATCGTCGACGACAGCGGATGCGAGCTGCCGGACGGCGAGATCGGGGAGCTTGTGGTGCGCGGACCTTCCGCTGGCGAAGGCTACTGGCACCAGCGCGCGAAGAGCCGCCGCACCTTCGCCGGCGAATGGACCTATACCGGCGACAAGTACCGGCGCGACGCGGACGGCTACTATTACTACTGCGGGCGTACCGACGACATGTTCAAGGTCAACGGCATGTGGGTGTCGCCGTTCGAGGTCGAGGCGGCGCTCGCCTCGCACGACGCCGTGCTCGAGGCCGCAGTCGTCGGCAAGGAGGACGGCGACGGCTTGGTGAAGCCGAAGGCCTTCGTGGTGCTCAAGAGCGGCTACACCGCCGACGAGCAGCTGTTCGAAATGCTGCGCGCGCACGTGAAGGAGTGCGCCGGCGCATGGAAATATCCGCGCTGGATCGACGTGCGCCCGGATCTGCCGCGAACCGCGACCGGAAAAATCCAGCGTTTCAAGCTGCGGGACTGACCAGCGCGCTTCATCCCCGCAGATTAGACGCAGGCGCGCGGGCGTGCGAAAATGCGCCAGCGTCGAGCGACCCCCCCTACCGGAGGTGTTCCTGCGATGAGCAATATCGCTACGCGTCCGCGCACCAAGGTCAAGGTGAAGACCGAGCGGCCGCGGCTCCACAAGGTCATCCTCGTCAACGACGACTACACGCCGCGCGAGTTCGTCGTCACCGTGCTCAAGGCAGAATTCCGCATGAACGAGGATCAGGCCTATCGGGTGATGATCACGGCGCATCGGCGCGGCGTCTGCGTCGTCGCCGTCTACGCCAAAGACATCGCCGAGACCAAGGCTACGCGCGCGACCGACGCCGGCCGCAGCAAGGGCTATCCGCTGCTGTTCACGACCGAGCCGGAGGAGTGAGCATCCGGCCGCGCCCGGTCTCGGAGCAATGGGAGGGCCCGGGGCGGCGGTCGGCTCACCCGCCGGTCAGGAGGCCGGTCAGTGTCGCCTTCCCGTCCCAGGTGATCTCGCCGATCCGCCACCCACCCTTGAGCTTGACCAGGTCGAGGATGACGGTCGCGGCTCTGCCCAAGCTGTTGAAGGTGACGGTGGCGCGCGCCTTGTCGGCGGCAGTCTCGGTGACCGCGATGTCGAGGCCAGTGATTTCCCAATCCTGCGCGTCGACGAAGGGATCGCTATCGAGCTTCCCCACCTCGCCATGCGCGTCCCGGCGGTCCTTGATGATCAACGCCGCCAGCCCGGGCGCGAAATAGCGCCGCACCGCCGCGTCGCTCTCGAGCGCGAGGCCATTTGCATCCTTGCCCTGGTAGTGCGCGTAGATCGCTTTCACGAACGATACGGCTGACGGATCGGCGGCGCGCACGCCGGCAGCCGCGAACGCCGCCGCAATCGAGGCTCCGATCAGCACGCTCCGCCGAGCGATCATCGCGGTTCTCCAAATGCGCGCGAGCCGATGGTCTGATCCGGCAGCAGCCATGCGGCGCTACTTGACCGCATCGCATTCATAGGAATCACCCTGAAAGACGCTGAAGCGCGGAGCCTTATTGTAGAACGAGCCCGCGTCGGGCCCATCGGCTTTGGGATTCGCGTTGTCCATGAAGAAGACCGAGTCCTCCTTGCCGTCGTCCGGTCCTGACAGCGCTCCGCGGATCCAGCACGATTTCCGCTGCCGGGTGATGGTGGCGAAATACTTTCCCTGCTCCAGCCGACGAGCCTGCTCCCCATCGAGCCAGATGCGAAAGACATCTTTCGACTTGTCCTGCTTGCCATCCTCTGCGCTCCCCCGGAGCGGCACCAGGCTCATGAGGCGCCGCCCCTTGTCGTCGGCCGCTCCGAGCGTGACCTTGAACGCGCCGGAATAGTGCGACGAGCAGACGAAGAGCGGCTTCTCCTTGCTCACGTCGTTCCAGTCCTTGGGAAACACGGCTCGCTGCTGCTCGCATTCGTCGGGTCGAACGGCCGCGGCGGGGCTCGCCATCAGCAGGCACAGCGCGGCTGCGAATATTGTCGCTCGCATGGTGTCCCTCCCGACCTGACGCTGTCCCATCGTTGGTCGCCCCCGCGCATCGCGCACATCTGCATCGCAACAAGCAGATCGAGGCCGCCGCTCCGTCAATCCGCGAACAGCTTGGTGACCAGCCGCCGCGCCAGCACGCCGGCCACGCGCCGGCGATAGTGTCCGGGCGTGAACGTCGTCTTCATCGACATGATTTGGTCGCGCACGAGATCGTCAAGGCCCTTGAGCACACGCGCGTCGAGCGCACCGCCGGTGAGCGCCGCTGTGCCGGCCAGCAGCACCGGCCGCGGGTTGGTGCCGGTGAAGGCGATGCGCAGCTCGGCGAGGATGTCGCCCTCGCGCCGCAGCGCCACCGCCACGCCGGTCACGGGGTATTCGATCGAGCGGCGGATGCGGATCTTGTCGTAGGCCGAGCGCAGGCCTTTCGTATTGCGCGCCCGCACCGCCGTGACGAGCTCGCCCGGCCTCAGCGCGAGATAATATTTGCCGTCGCCCAGCGACTCGCTGATGGGCTGGTCCTGCCGCGAATAGCCGATATAGAGCTCGCTCAACGCCAGCGAGCGCCTGCCGTGCGGGCCGGCGACATCCACTTCGGCCCCGAGCGTGAGCAAGGCGGGCGCGAGATCCCCGCTGTAGGTGGCGAAGCAGACCCCGCGGCTCTTGGGCGCGACGTGACAGATGTCGCCCGTGGTCTTGAGGCAATGGTTGTTGGCGGCGCGCCACCATTCGCTCTGGTTATAGAACAGGCAGCGGGTATCGAGGCAGAGATTGCCGCCGACCGTGCCCATGTTGCGGTGGGTCGGCCCGGCGATGCAGCCCGCCGCCTGCGCCAGCACGGGATAGTGCCGCACCACCTGCGGGTGCGCGGCAAGCTCGGCGAGCGTGACCGCCGCGCCGATCTCGATGGCCTCGGCGTCGGCCTTGATCGCGCGGAGCTCCGGCACCTCGTTGACGTCGATGAGCACCTCGGGCGCGACGATGCCGCGCCGGATATTGACCACCAGATCGGTGCCGCCGCCGAGCAGCCGGCTGTCGGGATTTTCGGCGCGTGCCCGGATGACGTCGGCCAGCGTGCGCGGGCGGATGAGCGCGAACTCAGGCAGCGCGTCCATGGCGGTGCGTTCCGATCGCTTTGCGACGCGTCATACGCTGGCGGCGCCGCCGTTGCCCTTGCCGCGCCGGCGCTTTTCGAGCGCGCCGAATACCCGGTCGGGCGTGACCGGCAGCTCGTTGAAGCGCACGCCGACGGCATCAGCGATGGCATTGGTCAATGCCGGCAGAAACGCGGCAAGCGATCCCTCGCCCGCTTCCTTGGCGCCGAACGGCCCGTGCGGGTCGTTGCTCTCGACGATGCCGACTTCGATCGGCGGGGAGTCCTGGATCGTGGGCACGCGGTAGTCCAGCATGTTGCCGGTGACCAGCAGCCCTTCGTGATAGGCGGTTTCCTCGCTCATGGCCTGACCCATGCCCATCCACACCGAGCCCTGCACCTGGCCTTCGACCGTGAGGCGGTTGAGCGCCTTGCCGCAGTCGTGCGCGACCCACACTTTGTCGATGGTGACGACGCCGGTCTCCTCGTCGACGCTCACCTCCACCACCTGCGCCGAATAGCTGTAACCCATGGTGCCGCCGATCGCGGCGCCGCGGTACTTCTTGCCGCCGTGCGACTCCGGGATGGTGGAATAGTTGCCGGTCACCGTGACCGTGCCGGTATCCTTGAGCGCCTCAGTGACGACCTCGTTGAAGGTCAGGCCCTTGTCCTGCGCGCCGGCGCGGTAGAGCTCGCCCAGGCACTCGATCTCGTCCGGCTTGGCGTCGAGCTTGCGCGCGGCCGCCGCCACCAGCACGCGTTTGAGATTCTGCGCCGCGTCGATGGCGGCGTTTCCGACCATGAAGGTCACGCGCGAGGAATAGGAGCCGTTGTCCTTCGGCACCACCTCGCTGTCGCCGGTGACGACGCGCACGCGCGCAAGCTCGAGGGCGAGCACCTCGGCCACCGTCTGCGCGAGGATGGTCGATGACCCCTGACCGATGTCGGCGGCGCCCGAGAGCACGACGATCGACCCGTCGAAATCGAGCTTGATCTTGACCGTGGCGTGCGGCTCGCCGGTCCAGTTCACCGGCTTGGAGGCGCCGCTGATGTAGTGCGAGCAGGCGAAGCCCAGCCCCTTGCCGCGCGGCAGCTTGCCCTTGCGCGCGCGCCAGCCGCTCGCCGCTTCGACCCAGTCGACGCATTGCGGCAGGCCGTAGCTGTTCACCATCAAATCGTTGTCGGTGAACGTCGGCGCCGTGAGATAGTTCGCGCGCCGCACCGCCAGCGGGTCGAGCGCGAGCGCGTGCGCCATCTCGTCGAGCAGGCTCTCGAACGCGAAGCGCACGTCAACGGTGCCGTGGCCGCGGAAGGCGCCGCATGGCGGCGTGTTCGTGAGCACGCGCTTGCCGATATATTTGACGTTGTGCAGGTCGTAGATGGCGTAGAGCATCGAGCCGGAGTAGAGAATGGTCACCACCCCGTAGCCGGAATGGGCGCCGCCGCGCTGGATGCATTCGCATTCCACCGCGGTGATCTTGCCGTCCTTGCGCATGCCGAGCTTGAGCCGGACGTCGGTCTGCGGCCGGCCGCGATGGGTGATGAAGGTCTCCTCGCGATTGATCACGGTTCGCACGCTGGCGCCGGCCTTGCGCGCGAGCAGCGCCGTGATCAGCTCGACATTGAGCGCCTCGGTGCGGCAGCCGAAGCCGCCGCCGACATGGGGCTTGACCACGCGGATGCGCGACATGTCCATGTCGAGGATCTGCGCCAGCATCAGGTGGACGTAGTAGGGCACCTGCGTGCTGGCATAGACCGTCATGCGCTCGCGCACGGCATCGTATTCGGCGACCGCCGCGTGCATCTCCATCTGATTCTGGCAGACCTCGGCGCAGTCGTAGAGAGCTTCGCGCACCAGATCGGCTTGCGCGAAGCCGGCGGTCACGTCGCCCAGCTCGAACAGCACGTCGCGCTCGATGTTGCCCAGCTTGTGCGCATGGATGACGGCCGCGCCCTCCGCCATCGCTGCCGGCGAGGAGTAATAGGCCGGCAACTCGCGCACCTTGAGCTTGATCAGCCCGAGCGCGCGCCTGGCAGTGGCCTCGTCGACCGCGGCGACGGCCGCCACCGGCTCGCCGCGGTAGCGCACCTTGTCGCGCGCGAGCGGATGCTCGCTGCGGGCGATCGGCAGCACCCCGAAGGTCTTGTCGCAATCGGCGCCGGAGACGATCGCCTTCACGCCGGGCAGCCGCAGCGCGGCGGAGATATCGACGTCGAGGATCTCGGCGTGGGAGTAGGGACTGCGATAGATGCGCCCCGCCAGCATGCCGGGCGCGAGCAGATCGGCGGTGTACTTCGCCCGGCCCGAGACTTTCTCCGGACCGTCCACCATCGGCACATAGCCGCCGATGTTATGCGCCGGCACGACCTCATTCATGACACGTCACGGCGCCACCCCGGCAGCGTTGAGCTCGGCGGCGTATTTCACCGCCTCGATGATCTTCACGTAGCCGGTGCAACGGCAGATATTGCTGCCGAGCGCGGTGCGGATGTCATCCTCGCTCGGATGCGGGTTGCGCCGCAGCAGCCCGGCCGAGGCCATGATGAAGCCCGGGGTGCAGTAGCCGCATTGGGAACCGAGCTTCTCGTGGAACCCGCGCTGCACCGCCGAAAGGCGCCCATCCTCACCAACCGATTCGACCGTGTCCACGCGCCGACCATTGATGCTGGCGGCGAGCGTGAGACAGGAGAGGCGCGGCGTGTCGTCGACCAGCACGGTGCAGGCGCCGCATTCGCCGCCGTCGCAACCCGTTTTTGTCCCAGTGAGGCCGACCACCTCCCGCAAATAGTCCAGCAGCAACAGATTATCGGGCACCGCATCCGCGCGCGGGCGGCCGTTGAGCGTGAGTTCGAGAATGCGAACCATGTGCCGTCCCAATAGCAATATTCGGCACTCCCTTCAAATGAGGTGTCGCGCCTGTGCGTGCAAGACCGCCGCGACCTCGGCTATGTTTGCAAGGCGAGGCGCGCGAACAGGCGGCAGCAAGACCGCAGGGCTCGCTCGCAGCGGAGGAGGGAATGATGGACAGGCAGCGGATATTCGCGCTTGCAATCGCGGCTTTGTGTCTGGGATCGACCATCGCCACGCGCGCTCAGGCGCAAAATTATCCCGAGCGACCGATCAAGATCATCGTGGCCGCGGCTTCCGGCGGCCCGACCGACGTCCCGGCTCGCCTGGCCGCGCAGATCCTCACCCCCAAGCTCGGCCAGCCCGTGGTGGTCGAGAACCGCCCGGGCGGCGGCGGCGCCATCGGCGCGCGCGAGGTCGCCAAGGCGCCGCCCGACGGCTACACGCTGCTGATGGGCAATACCAGCACGCTGGCGGTGATTCCCGCGGTTTCCGTCAATGCCGGCTACGACCCGGTGAAGAATTTCGTGCCGATCGTCCGGATTACCGAAGGATTCCAGATCCTGGTGGTGGATCCGTCATCGCCGTGGATGACGGTCAAAGCGCTGGTCGATGACAGCAAGGCCGATCCGGGCAAGATCAATTATGCCCATACCGGCGCGGGCGGACTGCCGCATCTCGCGGGCGAATTGTTCATGCTGCGCAGCGGCGCCAAGATGACCGGCGTCTCCTACCGCAGCGGCGGCGAATCGGTGACCGCCGTGCTGAGCCACGCCGTGCATCTGACGTTCGAGAACATCGCCATCCTGGCGCCGCAGATCCGCGAGGGCAAGCTGCGCGCGCTCGCCGCACAGAACGCCACGCGCAGCAAGCTGCTGCCGGATTTACCGACCATGGCCGAGGCCGGCGTCCCCGATGCCGAGGCCAACACCTTCTTCGGCGTGGTGGCGCCCGCCGGCACCCCCGCCGCCATCGTGAAGAAGCTCAACGCCGCGCTGAACGAGGGGCTTCGCTCGCCGGAGATTCAGAAGCTGATCGCCAATGTCGGCTCGGAATCGAAGCCGAACTCGCCCGCGGAGTTTGCCGACTACATCGCCGCCCAGCATCGCAAATGGGTCGAGGTCGGCAAGGCCGCGGGCGTGCGAATCAATTGAACGACGCGATGCAGAAAGTCCCGGTCCTGATCGTCGGCGGCGGTCCCGTCGGGCTCGCCCTTGCCAGCGAGCTCGGCTGGCGCGGCGTTGCTTGCACGCTGATCGAGCAGGGTGACGGCGCGATCGTCACGCCCAAGATGAACGAGGTGAACATCCGGACCATGGAGTTCTGCCGGCGCTGGGGCATTGCAGAGGCGGTCCACGCCTGTCCGTTCCCGCCGGACTATCCACTCGATGTCGCGTTCGTGACCAGCCTTTCCGGCTACGAGCTCGGCCGCATGCGGCGTCCGCCGCGCATGGAACAGGAACCGGAGCCCTACAGCCCGATGCGGCTGCAGGTCTGCTCGCAGATGTGGTTCGATCCGATCCTGCTGCGCTTCGCGCGCACGTTCCCCAACGTCAGCGTCCGCCACCGCACCCGGCTGGAAGCCTTCGCAGCGTGCGAGGATGGCGTGAGCGCAGAGGTGGTCGAGCTCGCGAGCGGACGGCGCGAGCGCATCGAGGCCGAATACCTCGTCGCGTGCGACGGCGCCAACAGCCCGGTGCGGCGCTCGCTCGGTATCGAGCTTGACGGCGACACGCTCGGACATCCCGTGCATCTCTACTTTCGCGCGCCCGGGCTGCTCGAGGCCTGCGGCCGCCAGCCCACCACCTTCTTCATCACGGTCGACCGCGGCGGGGTCTGGTCCAACGTCCGCGTGATCGATCCCTTAAATGCCATGTGGCGCCTGATGGTGCTCGATGCCGGCGCCGGCCTGACCCCGGAGACGGTCGACCGCGACCGTTACCTGCAGCGCGCGCTGGGCCGTACGTTCGAGGTCGAGTGGCTCGGCACCAGCATATGGACGCGGCGCAGCGTGGTGGCCGAGCGCTATGCGCGCGGCCGCATCTTTCTCGCGGGCGACGCGGTCCATCAACTGTCCCCGACCGGCGCGCTCGGAATGAATACCGGCATCGCCGACGCGGTCGATCTCGGCTGGAAGCTCGCGGCGGTGCTCAGCGGCTGGGGCGGCGAGCACTTGCTCGCGTCCTATGACGCCGAGCGGCGGCCGATCGGCAAACGAAACGTCGGCATGGCGGCCGAATTCTATTTCGAGCACGAAAAGTTCGCCGACCGGTTGGCGGCGATCGAGGACGACAGCCCGGCGGGAGCGCAGCTGCGCCAGCATGTCGGCGAAGCGCTCGTGCGCGGCGTCGGCCGGATGTTCCGGACCGTGGGGTTGCAGATCGGTTATCGCTACGAGGACTCGCCCATCTGCGTGCCGGACGGCACGCCGCCCGAGCGCGATCACCCGGAGGATTTCGTGCCCTCCGCGCGGCCCGGCTCGCGCGCGCCGCATCTGTGGCTCGACCAGGGCCGCTCCAGCCTCGATCTCTACGGCCGCGGTTTCGTGCTGTTGCGCCTCGGCGCCGATGGCCCCGATACGTCCGCTTTCGAAGCGGCGGCGGCCGCGCGCCGCATGCCGCTCAAGACCGTCGTGGTCCGCGAGCCAGGCGCCGCGCAGCTCCACCAAAGGCACCTGGTCCTGGTGCGGCCGGACGGCCACGTGGCCTGGCGGGCGGATCGCGTGCCGGCCGACCCCGTCGCGGTGATCGACAAGGTGCGCGGCGCGGCCGCCTCGACGGCCGCCCGCTAGCCCGCCTGCCGCAATCCCAGCCGTCGCAGCGAGCGGTCGATCCACAACCGCGTGAGCTTTTCCTGTACGCCGTTCTGCGCAAGCCGCGCGCGCAGATTGTCGAAGTCGACGCGATCGAGCTCCTGGTCCTGGTCGAAACAGGAGAACACCACGCTCTCCACGCCGCTTTCGGGATCGCGATGGACCTGCAGGCACTGCGCGCAGATCTCCTTCATCATGCACTGCATCGGAGAGTTGATCGAGGCGATCGCCTTGTGGCCGGGCTTGAAGTGCTGCGCCAGCATGCCCTCGCGCGCGTGCTTGACCGCCGCCATCATGCCGTCCGAGCCGATCGCGATCACGCGATCGACCTCACCGAGCGGAATCGGCGCCTCCCCGAGCGCGCCCGAGCCGTAGGCGTCGAGCGCCGCGACGATATTGCCGACAAACGCCTTGTCGCCGGCGCGGTCGGGTTGGAAGCCCGGCGCCTCGTCGCAGCACCACACGATGACGTCGGCGGCGCGTTCGATCTCCTCGACCTTGTAGCGGTCGATCGCGCGCTTGTAGCCGGCGAAATAGATCACCCGGCTGCGGTTTCCGCGCAGCGCCTGCCCGATCGAGAACAGCACGGCGTTGCCGAGCCCGCCGCCGATCAACAGCACGGTCTCGCCCGCGGGCGTCTCGGTGGGATGCCCGGTCGGCCCCATCAGCACCACCGGCTCACCCGGCGCCAGTTGCGCGCACAGGTCGGAGGAGCCGCCCATTTCAAGCACGATGGTCGAGAGCAGGCCACGATCGCGATCGACCGACGCGCCGGTAAGCGCCAGCCCTTCCTTGGTTAGCCGCGTGCCGTCGGCGCTGCGCGAGAGCGTCTCGTAGTTCTGCAGCCGGTAGAACTGCCCAGGCTTGAACGCGCGCGCTGCCATCGGCGCGCGCACCACCACCTCGACGATGCTGGGGGTGAGCCGGTTGACGGCGTGCACCCGCGCCCGCAGCTCGTCGTTGAGGCGCGCGAGCAGCGTCGCCGGCGCCAGCGTAGACGGCGCGAGCCGCGCCAGCATGCGGCTGACCACGGGATATCCCCGCTTCGCGCTCGCCATCGCCTTGACCACGTTGCCGGCGAACGACGGATGCAAATCGCCGAAGAAGCTGATGGCGCGGCCGTCGGCGCGCAGGCTCATGAGCACGTGGGTGGCGGCGGGCTTGGTGACGCGTTCGGGCGTGACGGCGCCGCCGTCCTCGTCGACGGCCTGGAAGTATTTGCCGTCGATGCGCGCGTGCTGCGGCTCCTCGCGGCCGAGCACGGTGTTGGGTTGCGTGCCGGCGGCGACCAGGATCGAGCGCGCCGGGATCACGATGTCGCGAACCGTCCCGTCGTCATCCGCCGGGCCGGAGAGCCGCAGTGCCTGCGCGGCGCCGAAGCGATCGAGCAGCACCTCCTGGGGTGTGAGCCGCTCGACGAAGCCGATGCCCTCCTCCAGCGCCTTCGCCACCTCCTCGTGGTTGAGCGTGTAGCTCGGGGAATCGATGAGGCGGCGGCGGTAGACGATGGTGGCACCGCCCCATTGCCGGAGCAGCTCCGCCAGCCGGGGCTTGCGCCCCTCGCGCGCCGCGCGCTCGCGCTCGGCGCGGATCTTTCGCGCATGGTCGATGAACTCCGCGGCGGTCTCCGCCTCCTGCGCGGTCCAGTCCGCCCGCACCCCGGCTTCGCCGCGCTCGCGCACCAGCGTCTCATAGCGTGCGAGGAATTTCTCCAGCTGCAGCGGGTAGTAGGCCAGCGCCTCGGTGGCAGTGTCGATCGCGGTGAGCCCGCCGCCGATCACCACCACCGGCAGCCGCACCTGCAGATTGGCGAGGCTGTCGGTCTTGGCGGCACCGGTGAGCTGCAGCGCCATCAGGAAATCGGAGGCCTGGCGCACGCCGGCGGCAAGCCCGTTCTTCATCGGTACGATGGTCGGCCGCCCCGCCCCGGCGCAGAGCGCGATGTGATCGAAGCCGAGCGCGAAGGCGTCGTCGATGCCGAGCGTTCCGCCGAAGCGCACGCCGCCGAACATCGCAAACTCATCGCGCCGCTCGAGCAGCAGGCGGACGAGCTTCAGGAAATTCTTGTCCCAGCGCACGGTGATGCCGTATTCAGCGACGCCGCCGAACCCGGCCATCACCCGCGCCTCGAGCGGCTCGCGCAAATCGCCGACGTCGCGGATCGGCCGGAACGGCGCGCGCTCGCCGCCGGCTTCGACCCCGGACAGATCGGCGGCCAGCGGCTCGATCTTGAGCCCGTCGATCGCGAACACCGCGTGGCCGTCGTTGATGAGATGGTGCGCGAGCGTGAAACCGGCAGGCCCGAGCCCCACCACCAGCACCTTGCGGCCGCTCGCGGGCCTGGGCAGCGGGCGGCGCAGATCGAGCGGGTTCCAGCGCGTGAGCAGCGAGTAGATCTCGAAACCCCAGGGCAGCGCCAGCACCTCCTTGAGCACGCGCGTTTCGACCTGGGGAATATCGACCGGCTCCTGCTTCTGGTAGATGCAGGCCTTCATGCAGTCGTTGCAGATGCGGTGACCGGTCGCTGCGCACATCGGGTTGTCGACGATCACCGTGGCAAGCGCCCCGACGGCGTGGCCGCCGGCGGCGAGCAGATTCATCTCCGAGATCTTCTCGTCGAGCGGGCAGCCCGCGAGCACGACTCCGAACGGGCTCTTCTTGAACTCGCCGCTCTTCTCCTTGAGCCCCTGCGAGCACGAGTCCTTGCCCTGGTTGTGGCACCAGATGCAGTAGTTGGCGTGATCGAGCGCGCCGGCGAGATCGGTGCCGGGGTCGGTCAGCGCGAAGCCGTCACGCGGGCGGCGCAGCGCCAGCGGCAGCTTGAGCATGGTGACGCCGTCGACGACTTCGGTTTCGACCGGAATGAGGTGGTAGGGATCGACCTTGTGCGGCAGCTTGAACAGGACGCCCGACTTGTGCCGCCGCCGGCCTGCTTCCGTGTGCGCCGCCCAGGCGGCGTAGCGCGCCGCGAGCTCGAGCTCAGCCGCGTTCTCCGCCTCGACTTTCATCCATTGCTCGACGCGCTCGGCGAAGCGCAATTCCGTGAGCTCGCCGCCGAGGTGCGGCTCGAGCTCGGCCCGCAAGGCGTCACCGTCGAAGCCTGCGGCCTGGTCCGCGCCGTATTTCTTGGCGGCGCGGCGCTGCACGAACAATCGCTTGACGGTGTAGAGCGGCGCCAGCGCGTGATGACGCGCGCGCAGCGAGCGCACCTCCTCGGCGATGCCGAACAGCTCGACGATGAAATCCTCCAGCACGGGCGCGAGCTCGACGATGAGGTCGGATTCCGCCCGGGCGTCGGGCGCGGCACGCGCCGACATCAGCCGGTCGTGTAGATCTGGATTACGGCTCTTGAGAACGTCGACAAAAATCCGGTCGAGGCCGACGAGGCCATCACGCCGGTAAAGGTCGCTGAAGCGCAGGTCGAAACCGAGCGTCAGACTATCAGTCATCGCTAATGGCGTCCTCGACCCCGGAGATGCGCCCGACGCCACGCGCTCGCCAGACCCGTGATCGGGATTGTGCTGCACGATTGCAAGCCTTACGCCGGCACCTGAAAGCGCTCGATGACCGCTGCCGGGATCGGCATGCCCTTCAATTTGGCCGGATCGTTCGGGTCTCGCCCTGCCCACACCCGTGTTTCGCTCCCTTCGACCGCGAGCTTGCCGGCGATGGTGATGTGGTGGCTGACCTCGAAGCTCGACCGCCGGAATCGGCTGATCTCGGAGGCGATGTCGGCCACGTCGTTGAACTGGGCGGGCTTGAGAAAACGCGCCTTGGCGTCCACCAGCGGAATGCCGACGATCCCGAAGGTGGGCGCGAGCTCGCTCGGCCGCACCCCCAAGGCTGTCTCGAACAGCAACCAGGCGCTCCAATCGAAAAACTCGAAGAAGCGGCTGTTGAAGACGATCCCCGCGGGATCGCAATGACCCCATTCCACGGTGAACCGCCTGCAATAGACGAGATTGGGCATGCCCGATTTCGGCCCCAGTTTTCGTTGCGGCAGAGAAACGCGCGCGGACGGTCGATGTCAATGCAGGCCGCGACCCCGCCGCCGAGCGCGGTGCTTACTGTTTTCCAAGGCAAATTCAATGCATTAAGTGCCTGGTGCGCATTGCCATGAAATCGACTGGCGGCAGGTGGAAGAACCTGTAATTGTTGGGACTTGGGGGGCATCCAGTCAATTTGTCGAAGTTCGGGTCGTCTCGATGCGCGTGGCGGTAGGCGTGTTGCGTGCGAACGGTCGGCTGCGCGTGCGCGCAGGCGCGCTCGTCGGCGCTGCGCTCTCCGCAGTCGTCGTCGCGACCGCATCGGCGGAGACGCTGCCCCAGGCCCTGGTGCGCACCTATCAGGGCAATCCGCAGCTCAACGCCGAGCGGGCGCGCCAGCGCGGCACCGACGAGGGCGTGCCGCAGGCGCTGTCAGGATATCGCCCCCAGATCATGGCCGTCCTGACCGGCGGGCTACAGCAGGTGCGGGTGCTGTTCTTCGACAACACCATCCAGACCGCCACGCTGCATACCTGGACCATCGGGCTGACCGTCAATCAGACCCTGTTCAACGGCTTCAAGACTGCCAACACGGTGCGCCAGTCGGAGGCCCAGGTGCGCTCCGGACGCGAGGCGCTGCGCAATACCGGGCAGGGAGTGCTGCTCGACGCGGTGACCGCCTATACCAATGTGCTGGCCAACCAGAGCCTGGTCGAGGCGCAGCGCATCAACACGACGTTCCTGCGCGAGACGCTCGGCACCACCAGGAAGCGGCTCGACGCCGGCGACGTCACCCCCACCGACGTGGCGCAGGCGGAGGCGCGGCTCAGCCGCGGCCAGGCCGACCTCAACGCGGCCGAGGTCAACTACGCCATCAGCCAGGCGCTCTACGCGCAGGTCACCGGCGCCCCGCCGGGCCGGCTGGTGACGCCCGAGTCGATCGACCGGTTGCTGCCGCACAGCCGCGAGGAGGCCTTGGCGATCAGCCGCAAGGAGCATCCCGCCGTCCTGGCAGCGATGTACGACACCGACGTGGCCCAACTCGGCACTAAAGTCGCGGAAGCGAGCCTGTGGCCCACCCTATCGGTGCAGGGCAACGTGCAGCGGCAATGGGAGAACGATCCGACACTCAGCGCCAAGGCCAACGACATCGCCTCAGTCCTGGGGCAGGCCAACGTGCCGATCTACGATGGCGGGCTCGCCGCCTCCCAGATCCGCCAGGCCAAGGAACTCGCGATGCAGGCCCGCATCGTGCTGGAGCTCGTCCGCAACCAGACCCAGACCGCAGCGATCGGCGCCTGGGTCACCTTCGAAGGGGCGAAGGTCGCGCTCGCCGCCGCGGAGTCGGAGGTGCGCGCCGCCGAGTCGGCGCTCTCCGGGGTGCAGAAGGAGGCCCAGGCCGGCCAGCGCACCACCTTGGACGTGCTCAACTCGCAGCAGGATCTGATCGCCGCCCGCGCGCGGCTGATCGGCGCACAGCGCGACCGGGTGATCGCGGCCTATACGCTGCTCGCCGCCGTCGGTCGGCTCGACGTCAAAACCCTCGCCCTGCGGACGCCGGACTATGAGCCTGACGTGCACTACCACCAGGTGCGCGACGCCTGGGGCGGCCTGCGCACGCCGTCGGGACAATAACCCCGGGCGCGGCTTGTTGCTCACTCCGCCGGGGCCGCCAACGCCGCTTCGGCAAGCGGACGCGGCGCACGGCGCGAGAACAGCAGGATCAGTACCGGAAGCGTGATGAGGATGACCAGCGGCGCCAGCATCATGCCGCCCACCACCACCACGGCGAGCGGCTTCTGCACCTGCGAGCCGATCCCGGTCGACAGCGCCGCCGGCAGCAGGCCGACACCGGCGATCACGCAGGTCATCAGCACCGGGCGCATCTGCAGCTCGCCAGTGCGCAGGATCGCCGCGGTGCGCTCCATACCGGCCGCGATCAGCTGATTGAACTGGGATAGGATGATGATGCCGTCCATCACCGAAATTCCGAACAGGGCGATGAAGCCGATGGCGGCCGAGACGCTGAACGGGATGTTGGTCAGGAACAGCGCAAAGATGCCGCCCACCACCGCCATGGGAATCACGCTCATCGCCAGCAGCGTGTCAGGCACGGACCCGAAATTGACCCACAGCAGCAACGCGATCAGCGCCAGGCTGAGCGGCACCACGACCTTGAGCCGCGCGATCGCGTCCTGCAGGTTGCCGAACTCGCCGACCCATTCGAGCCGCGAACCGGGCGGCAGCTGCACCTGCTCGGCGATCTTGCGCTGCGCCTCCTGAATCGCGCCGCCGAGATCGCGGTCGCGCACGCTGAACTTGATCGGCAGATAGCGCTCCTGACCTTCGCGGTAGATGTAGGCGGCGCCGGACACGAGCTTGACGTTGGCGACCTCGTTGAGCGGGATCTGGGTGATGCCGTTCGGCCCCTGGACGCCGATGCGCAGGTTCTGGATGGCGGCGGGATCCTGCCGGAACTGCGGCGCGAGCCGCACCACGATCGGGAAGTGCCGGTCGCTGCCGGGCTCGTACAGATCGCCCGCCGCTTCGCCGCCGATGGCCACGCGAATGGTCGAGTTGATGTCGCCGGGCGACAGCCCGTAGCGCGCCGCCCGCGCGCGGTCGACGTCGATCTGCACCGTGGGCTGTCCGAGCGAGGTGAACACCGCGAGGTCGGTAATGCCCGGTACGGTGGCGAGCACCGCCTTGATCTTGTTCGCGGTGTCGGTCAGCGCCTGCAGGTCGTTGCCGAACAGCTTGATGGAGTTCTCGCCTTTGACCCCCGACACCGCCTCGGCCACGTTGTCCTGCAGGTATTGTGAGAAGTTGAATTCGACGCCGGGGAATTCGGTCTCGAGCCTCTTGAGAATCTCCGCGGTCAGGTCGTCCTTGTCGAGGCCCTTGCGCCACTCCCTGGCCGGCTTCAGCGGTGCGAAGAACTCGGCGTTGAAGAAGCCGGCGGCGTCGGTCCCGTCGTCCGGGCGGCCGTGCTGCGACACTACCGATTCGACCTCGGGGAAGCTGCTGATCACGGCGCGCATGCGGTTGACGTAGCTGTTGCCCTCCTCCAACGAGATCGTCGACGGCATGGTCGCCCGGATCCAAAGGTTGCCCTCCTCGAGCTTGGGCAGAAACTCCAGCCCGAGCGAGCGGATCGCCAGCGCCGCGAGCAGCATGAGCACGAACACGCCGGCCATGGCGAGCACCTTGTTGGCGACGGCGAGATGCAGCGCCGGCCGGTACAGGCGCTCCAGCGCGCGAACCACCCAGGTTTCGGTCTCGCGCACATGCTCCGGCAGCAGCATGGCGCTCACCGCCGGGGTGACCGTGAAGGTCGCCAGCAGCCCGCCGGCGAGCGCATAGGCATAGGTTTTGGCCATCGGCCCGAAGATGTGGCCCTCGACCCCGCTGAGCGTGAACAGCGGCAGGAAGCCGGCGATGATGATGCCGGCCGCGAAGAAGATCGAGCGGTTGACGCTGCCCGCGGCCAGGAAGATCGCCGCGAGCTTTCCGGAGAAGCCTTGGGCGGCGGCGGAGGCGCCGGCCGCGCCGGCGGCCGCCGTGGCGGCGGTCGCCTCGCCCAGCCGGCGGTAGATGCTTTCCACCATGATCACCGTGGCGTCGACGATGAGACCGAAATCGATCGCGCCCACCGAGAGCAGATTGGCGGATTCGCTCCGCAGCACCAGGATGCCGACGGCGAAGAACAGCGCGAACGGGATTGTTGCGGCGACGATGAGCGCGCTGCGCAGATTGCCGAGGAACAGCCACTGCAGGAGGAAGATCAACATGATGCCGTACGCCATGTTGTGCAGCACCGTTCGGGTCGTGACGTCGATCAGATCCTTGCGATCGTAAATGCGCTCGATGCGAACGCCGGGCGGCAGGATGTGGGAGCCGTTGATGCGCTCGACCTCCTGCTCAACGTGCTTGATCGTCGGCATGCTCTGCTCGCCGCGGCGCATGAGGACGATGCCCTGGACGATGTCGTCGTCGGCATCCTTGCCGGCGATGCCCAGGCGCGGCTTCTGACCAACCGTGACGGTGGCCACGTCGCTGACCAGGACCGGATTGCCGCCGCTCTGCGTGAGCATGGTGTTGCGCAGATCGTCAATCGAGCGGATCAGGCCGACGCCACGAACCACCGCCGCCTGCGGACCGATATTGACGGTGTTGCCGCCGACATTGATGTTGCTGTTGTTGAGCGCCTGCAGCATCTGCGGCAGCGTCAGCCCATAGGCGACGAGCTTGTTGAAATCGACCTGCAGCTCGAAAGTCTTGGTCTTGCCGCCCCATCCCGTGACGTCGATCACCCCCGGCACGGCGCGGAAGCGGCGCTGCAGCACCCAGTCCTGCAGCGTCTTGAGATCGAGCACGCTGTAGCCGGGCGGGCCGACCAGCCGATAGCGGTAGATCTCGCCGACCGGACTCACCGGCGAAATCTGCGGCTGCGCGTTGTTCGGCAACGGCGCCATCTGCGCGAGGCGATTGAGCACCTGCTGCAGCGCCTGCTCGTAGGTGAAGTCGAACGAGAACTGCAGCTTCACGTCCGACAGCCCGTAGAGCGAGATGGTGCGGATCGAGGTCAGCTTGGGCAGGCCGGCGGTCTGGGTCTCGATCGGGATGGTGATGTAGCGCTCGATTTCCTCGGCGGACAGGCCGGGGCTCTGCGTAATCACGTCCACCATCGGCGGGGTGGGATCGGGATAGGCTTCGATATTGAGCGCGCGGAACGCGATGATACCGCCCGCGAGCATCAACACGAACAGCACGACCATCAAGACGCGATGCTTCAGCGAGAACGCGACGACCGCATTCATGGCTCAGCCTTCAGTCGCCCCACCGAGGAAATTCGCGCGCGTCCATGCGCCGGAGATATCGCCGTGCCGGAAGGGCTAGCTGCCCGCCGCAGTCGCCACGCGGTCGATGAACAGGCTGCCTTTGGTGATCACGCGGTCGTTGCGCGCGAGTCCGGCCAGCACCTCGACCATATTGCCGTTGGTCAGCCCAACCTTGATCCTGCGCAGCTCGATGCCCTTGTCGTCACGCACCAGCCAGACGCGCGCGGCTTCGCCCTCGTAGATGACGGCGTCGCGCGGCACCGCCACCGCGTCAGCGCTTTCGCCGGTCAGTATTTTCACGCTCGCGAACATTTCGGGCTTGAGCAGCCCCTCCGCGTTGTCCACGCTGGCACGCACCAGAAGGCGACGGCTGGTGGGATCGAGCGCGGCGGCGACGTAGGAAATCTTGGCCGGGAACGGCCGATCCGGATAAGCGAGCACCGTGAAATAGAGCGGCTGGCCGACATGGACCAACGGCGCGTCGGTCTCCCGGACATAGGCCAGCAGCCACACCGTGGCCAGATCGCCGATGACGAACACCGGATCGCTGGTGTTGCCCCCGACATATTGCCCGGGTCCGACCTTGCGCTGGACGACCGTGCCTCCGATCGGGGCGTAAATCGGGGTCGCCGGGTCGATCGTGCCTTTTTCCTGGAACTCCGCGATCTCCCGATCGGTCTTGCCGAGAATGCGCAAGCGGTTGCGTGCCGCTTCCAGAGCCACCTCGGCCGAACGCACGTCGTTTTCGGCGGCGTCCAGCACGGCCTTGGCGTTCTGCACCTCTTTGAGCGGCACCGCCTTGCCTTCATATAGAAGGCTTTGGCGCTTTTCGTTGATCTGCGCGAGGTTGAGCGCCGAGCGTGCCTTGTTGAGGGCGGTCGCGGCGCTGATGAAGTCGTTCTGCGCCTGCACCATGTCGGTGGCCTCGACCGTGAACAGCGGCTGGCCGACCTTCACGATGTCGCCGGGTTTGACGAACAGCTTCATCACGCGGCCGGCATAGGGAGAGAAGATCGGCGTCGCGCGATCCTCGTCGACTGCGATCTTGCCTTCGGTCACGTGCTCGGAGCGAAACACCTTCTGCTGCACCGGCTCGACCGTCAGCGTCGCCCATTGCTCCTTGCTCGGATAGAACAGGCCGTTCGGACGCTTCGACTGGCTCGATACCGCGGTGTCAACGTCGGTAGTCTTGCCATTGGAGTGCGACTTGGCCACCCAGACCGCACCGCCGCCGGCGATCATCAGGGCGAGCACGATCAGCGCCTGCAGACGAGCCGGCAACGCACGCACCCGAAGCTGGGAGCGATTGGGATCGTTGGACACGTCAGTTTCCACCCTGGGGTCGCCTTTGCGGCGGTTATACCAGCAGCGTTGTCGGTAGCACAATCATGCGAAGCTTAGGTGATCAATGGCGGGCACCGCCGATGAACGTTGCTTCATCTTGAGCGCAGGCATATCCGCCGCGTTAACAGCGAGAGGGCCGTTCCGGTTGCTCGAACAAGGCAAGCGCCCTGGACTAGCGCCTTGCCGCAATTTCCAGATCCCCTGCGCCCACCGCGCCATCGAGGTACGGACTGGTGGTGGCCGGAGGGGCGCTCGTCAGGTCCCCCCAAGCGCATGCCGGTCTGCGCGATTTTGCAACTATGGATTGCAGACCCTGCGCTCGCTTCCGAAACCCACGCATTGCACCCAGAGTCAGCTCACAGCGAGCCGCCGGCCAGCGGTGATGCGTCGCGCGAGAATCTTGTCGATGCGGCGGCCGTCGAGATCGACGACCTCGAAGCGCCAGCCTTGGCTGTCGAAGCTCTCCCCCACCTGCGGCAAGTACCCGAGTTGTGCGAGCACGAATCCCGCCGCGGTATGATAGCCGCGCTCCTGCGGGACGGTGATGAACAGCCGCTCGGCCATCTCGTCGACCGGCATGCTGCCCGCGATCAGCCATGAGCCATCGTCGCGCTGCACCGCATCGGGCTCGGCCGGCCCTTCATCGGTGCGAAAATCGCCGACGATAGCCTCCAGGATATCGGCGTTGGTGACGATGCCCTCAAACTGGCCGTACTCGTCGTGCACCAGCGCCATGTGCACCGCCGAGCGCTTGAAGATGTCCAACACGTCGAGCGCGTCGGCGGTATCGGGGACGGTGGGCGCCGGCCGCACCTGCGCGCGCATGTCCGCCTGATCCCCGCGCAGATACGCGTCGAGCACGTCCTTGGCCTGGATCACGCCGAGCATCGCTTGCGGGGAGCCGTCGTAGGCGGGTAGTCGCGAGTGAATGCTCGCCGACATCGTCCTGCGGATCTCGTCGGGATCGGCGGAAAGGTCGACCATGTCGACGTCGCGGCGCGGGGTCATGACCGCACGCACCGGACGGTCGCCCAGCCGCATGACGCCGGCGATCATCGCGCGCTCGTCCGGCTCGATCACGCCGGCAGTCTCGGCTTCCGCGATCAGCGCGCGGATCTCCTCATCGGTGACGCGGTGCTCCGCCTGCGCCCCGTATCCCAGCAGCCGCAGCGCCGCGCGTCCGGACATGTCCAGGAACCAGACCACCGGCGCAGCGATCTTCGCCATCGTGGTCATGGCGGGCGCCACGCGGACGGCGATCTTTTCGGGGTTGCGCAGAGCGATCTGCTTCGGCACGAGCTCGCCGATCACCAGGGAGAAGTAAGTAATGACGGTCACGACCAGCCCGACCCCGAGCGGCTGGGCGAGGCCGGCCGGCAAGCCCGATTGCACGAACCATTCGGCCAGGCGGACCCCGAGGGTGGCGCCGGAAAAAGCGCCGGACAGAACGCCGACCAAGGTGATGCCGACCTGGACCGTCGACAGGAAGCGACCCGGATCGCTCGCCAGAGCCCGCGCGCGCCGCGAGCCCGTGATCCCGCGGTCGATCAGGACCTGGAGCCGGCTGCGGCGCGAGGAGACGACGGCGAGCTCGGCGAGCGCAAGCAGGCCATTGAGCAGAACCAGCGCGACGACGACGGCCAGCTCGAGGTAGATCATCACCAGGATATAATGCGCGATCCGACCCGCGCCGAGGAGCTTCGAGCACTGCCGTCGTCGCCCGCGCCGGGCCCTGCCGCTGCAGGCGGCGGCTCGCCCGCGATCGCGCTAGACCCAATAGGCGAAGGCCATTCCGCTGCCGGTGCCGGCGGCGGAACGATAGAGCGGCTGATAGTCGATAAGTTTCATGTTCAGCCCCGCCTCGTTCATGGCGCCGGCAACCGGAATCCAGTTCTTCAGTTCCGAGGTGCCGGAGCGGAAGTTGTAGGCGGGGATCGAGATCAAAGCATCGGAGTCCTTGCGCTTCATGGCGTCGAGGAAAGCGCGGTCGAGCTCCTCGTCCACCACGAAATGTGACATGCCGCCCGAGCCGATCACCGCGACGCGCAGGTCGGCGTCCCACGCCGCGATCGCGTCGGCCAAGGCCTCGCCCAGCGAAAAGCAGCGACGCGTCGTTGGCTGGTTGGGCGGGTAGAACGTGTTGATGAAGAACGGCACCGCGGGAACGAAGTTGTCCTGCATGATGCGGCGGTAGAGAAAGCCGTAGGCGTGCGGCAGTCCCGAGATGTTGGAGGAGGGCGACTGCGGCAGCCGCGCCGCCGCCGCCACGTCGAAATCGCGCTGCATCAGCGCCTCGATCAGGTAGCGGCCGAGCGCGGGATGGCCGGGATAGGTCTGTGCGCTCTTGCCGTGGTGGTTCGGTTCGGCGATTTCGATTCCCGGCGGCAAATGTTTCTTCTGCTCCGCCGAGAACGGGATGTTGTCGAGCTTGTCGCCAAAGCACACCATGAAGGCCGGAATGTTGGTGTCCTCGAACACCTCCATCTGGTCGTTGCCGACGAGGATCGCGACGTCGGGCTTGACCTGCGCGAACACCTTGGCCATTTCCGCCATCGCACGCTGGCAGGCGTCGTAACGCTGCTGCTTGACTGGAAGCCGGATCTGCTCGTCGAGATTTTCCCTAGCGCGCAGCTTGGCGAGCTCCTCGAACTTGAAAGTGCCGTCGCGATAGATGAGCGCCGGATTGCGCCGGTCGGCCTCCACGCGCTGGTCCCACTGTTCGGGAGGGGTCGCCAACAACGGCCCGTGCGAGGCCGCCATCCCCAACACGATTTTTGCCATGACGGAGTCTCCGCTGGTTCGGCGACGGCCGCCGTTCACGATCACGGCCGGCGCCGCGCATGATCGCGGCGATGGCCCGCTTCAAGCGCCTTCGAGCCAATCCAGGATGATGCCGGCAATCGCGTCGCTGTTCGCTTCCAACATCAGCATGTGCCCGTTGCCGAGGATACCGCGATCACCGAGAAAGCAGAAGTCGGCCCGGGCGCGGTTGGCATTGAGCCAGTCGACGATGGCGCCGTCGGCCTCGCGCGAATGGTCGAGATCGGCGGTCCCCGTGACGACCAGGACGCGCTTGCCGGCGAGCTTGCGGGGATCGCTGACCCGCAGCTGGCGGCCATGCACGTTCTGCCGCTCAAGAAGAATGTTGGGCGCAATCGCACCCAGGCTGGCCGCATAGCCGGCGAGCCGCTCGCGCGGAAAATAGCGGCTGTCGCCGACGAGCTTGCGCTCGACGAAATCGCGACTGGCCGCCACCGGGGCGCTCTTGTCGATCCGCACGCGCCGGCCGGAGGCTTCGGTCTCGATCTCGCGTTCGGTCTCCTCGTAAACCGGTGCGGGCTCCTGGATGTTGCCCGGCGGACCCGGCGCGACGCCGACCACTCTGTCGATGACATCGCTGTGCAGCTCGAGCAGCCGCCAGCCGTAGCAGCCCGATATCGAATGCGTGAGCAACACCACCGGCGCACCGACGCTGCGGATGAGCGCGCCGAGGCCCGCGACCACGGTCGCGCCGTCGAGCCGATCGAGGGCAACGTAGCCGCTGCGGCCGGTGCCCGGCCAATCCGGCACCAAGGAGCGGTATCCGCGCTCGGCGAAAAGGTAGGCCCAGCCGGGGCGGCCGTCGGCGGTGCGCTGATAGCAGGCGCCGGTATGGGCGCCGCCGTGGACCATCACGACGGTCGGACGCGTGCTCGCCGCCGTCGGCGCGAACGTCTCGAAGTAGACCGCGACCGGTTCCGTGATCAGGCCGGTCTCATGGACCACCAGCATCGCACGACGGCCTGACCGGACTACGCGACGACGCGCGCAGCGGCCGGCTCCTGCCGCAGACCCGAGATCGCAGTGTCAGGAAATTCCTCTTTGAGCCGCGGATAGACCTCGCGCGCGAAGGTGCGGATCCCGCGCGCGGTCTCCTCATGCTCGAGGAACCCGGCTTGGCCCATGATCAGGAGATGGCCGAAGCCGCCGACGTGGTCGTACATCTTCTTGATCTGGTGAAAGACCTGGTCGGGCGTGCCCGCAAACATAATGCCGGCCTCGACCGCCTTGTCGACCGTCGCGTTGGCGCGGTTGGCCGCATGCTGGTCGATGGCCGCGCCGCGCAGGATCTGCGCGTGCACCGGCGTCGGCACGTAGCCCGGCGGATAGCAGAAATGCAGCGGCACCTTGTTCGCGGTCATGTACCAGAGCAGCTTCTCGGCGCCCGCATGCGCTTCCTTCTCGCTCTCGCCGGCATAGACGAGCGCCGCATAGGCCAGTCGGTTGACCGGAATGTCGTTGCCGCGGCCGGCCTCGCGCCAGCCCTTGCGATAGGAATCGTAAATTGCCGGCGTTCCGCGGTAGCCGGTGAGAAAGGTCGCCTGCACATAGCCGCGCGCCCCGACGCGGCCGGCGCCGCCCGGGGTCGTCGTCGAGACCCAGATCGGTGGATGCGGCTGCTGGTAGGGACGCGGCCAGATGTTGATATTGCGGTGATGGAAGAACCGGCCTTCGTGGCTCACCGGCCCGTCGTGGTTGGTCCAGGCCTTGACGATGAGATCCATGGCCTCCCATTGGCGCTCGTTCATGCGCACCGGATTGCTGTTCGCGGGCAGCACCTCGTAAGGCACGCCGCGCACGAAGCCGCATTCCAGCCGGCCTTTCGAAAGCACGTCCACCATCGCCATCTCCTCGGCGACGCGCACGGGCTGTCGCCGATTGGCGACCGGATTGCCCAGGATCAGCAGCCGCGCCTTCTTGGTCAGTCGCGCCAGTGCCGCCAGCACCAGCGGCGCCGCCGGATCGACGCAGGTCGCGGTCTGGTGGTGCTCGTTGAGCATGATCTCCAGCCCCTCGTCCTCGGCGATCAGCCATTCGTCGATGTACCGGTCATAGAGAGCCGCGCCCTTCTTGGGATCGTAGAGCCGATTGGGCAGCGAGACGCGGATCGACTCGTATTCGTCATCGGGCGGGAGATAGGGATACGCGTTCTCGCTGAAGTGCCAGGCTTTCATGACGTTGCTCCCGATCTCTCGCCGCTGATCAGCCGTTCAGGAATTGCAGGATCTTGGCGGCGGTCGCCGCCGGCTGCTCGACCTGCGGAAGATGCCCGGCCGCGGCGATGGTCTCGATGCGCGCGGTCGGCAAGAGCGCCGCGTAGCGCTTAAGATATTCGGCCGACACGATGCCGTCGCTCGCCCCACGCAGCAGCAGCGCCGGCGCGTTCACGCGATGCAGGCGATGGTTGAGTTTGGGATTGTGCATGTACGGTTCCCAGGTCAGCAACGCCAGCGTTTCGCGGTTGCGGGCGACGATCAGAAGGTCCTCCTCCGACAGCGCAGCCAGGTCGATCGCGTGCTTGGCGGGATCGTGAAAGCGCAGACGGTCGAGCTGCTCGCGCGGCATGGCGAAGACGTCGGGAATGTCGAGCTTGTCGGGCGCTCCGGTCTTCACGCCGACTGGGCCGATGAGCACCAGGGCGCTGATCCGCTCCGGGACCTTGGTCGCGAGCTCGGCGGCGATCCAGCCGCCGATCGAGAAGCCCAGGACGTCGACTCGGGCCAGGCCGATGCGGTCCATCAATTCGAGATAGATGTGGGCGATGTCATCTATGCTGTCGAGCCAGTCGGGCAGCGACGATTTGCCGAAGCCGGGATGGGAAGGCGCGATCACGCGCCGCCCGCCCGCCAACAGATCGAGAAAGGCGAGGTCGGATGCGATGCCGCCGCCGCCGTGCAGATAGAGCAGCGGCGCCCCCTTGCCGCGCTCGCGCATCTCGATCTCGGCGCCGGCGATCGAAACGACGGCCGGGCTGCTCGCTGCGGCGGACTCGGCGATGATCGTCACTGCGTCTTCCGCTGATAGGGGCCGAGCGCGGCGCTCGCCTTCTGCGCAAACGACATGTCAATCACGTCGTTCGCCTTGATCTGCCCGTTGACCCAGCCTTGCTTGAGAAAGAAGTCCAGGTCCTTCTGAATTCCGGCGGCGTTCACGGTACCGTCGACGTGCACCGCCTGCGAGTACATCTCGCGCACCAGGGTCGGGTTCATGTTGAAGCTCTTGGCCATGGTGGCGACCACCGCATCGGCGCCGGCGCCCGCGATCTTTCCGCCCTTGATTGCATCGTTGTAGGTGCGCACGCCGCGCAACCACGCGCGCATGAACCTGTCAGCCACGTCCTTGCGCTCGTGCGCGAACTTGTCACTGTAGAAGATCACCGAGATCTGCTGGTAAGGATAGAACTCGTTGGTGTCCATGAAGCGCACGCCGTATCCGGCATTAACCGCGACCGTCGCCTGCGGCTCGATCAGGAACGTGCCGTCGAGCGCCTTGTTCTGCAGCGCCGCGATCTGCTGTGGGAACGACAGGTAGACCGGCGTGACATCCTCGAACTTGATGCCGGCGAATTTGGCCGCCTGATTGAGCAGCGACAGCGAGGTCACGCCTTGCGCCGCGAAGCCCATGCGCATGCCCTTGAGGTCCTTCAGGCTCTTGAATTGGCCGCTGTCGATCAGATCCTTGCGCATGAATACGGTCTGATAGAGATAGCCGGGCTCGGCGTGCCCGCGGTCGGCGACGATGCGGAATTTCACTCCGCGCACGAGCGCATTCCAGAAGCCGACGGACAGCGCGCCGCTGCCGACGTCGAGCTCGCCGGTGCCGAGCGGCGCGATGACCTTGGCGCCGGAGTCGAGCACGATGAGGTCGACGTCAAGACCCTCGTCCTTGAAGAAGCCCCGGTCGTAGGCGATGTAGAACGGCGCGTCGCTGGCCGAGCCGCCGGTGCCGACCGCGACCTTGTCGGCCGCGGGCGCGGGGCTCGGCAATGCCGCCGCGAGCGCTCCCGCCAGCGCGGCGCGCAACAGGGATCGCAGGCTCGGCAGCATCGGCGTCCTCCCGTGTTCTTGATTTTCCGACGGGTCACCTTATCCGATCCTGCAAACACCGGTAAACCCGCGCGCTTGCATGGCTCAACCGAGCTTGAAGAGCAACTGCGCGTTGCGGTAGCAAATCTTCTCCTTGTCGGCCTTGGCGAGATCGAGCGAGTCGATGACCTTCATGGTGTCGCGGATGTAGCTGGCGCCGCCCTCGGCGCCGAACGGTGCGTCGGAGGCGAACAGCACGTGATCGACGCCGTAGAACTCGAGCCCGCAGACCGTGCCGATGCGGCCGCCGCACAAGGCGGTGTCGGCGTAGAAATCCCGAAAGCAGTCCATCAGCGGCTTGCCCAGCATCTTCAGCACGCCGCTGTAGTCCTCATCGGAGGTGCGGCTGCCGAGCGTGGCCCAGCCGGTGTCGAGGCGGGCGTCGAAGAACGGGATCATCGCCCCGAGGTGATGGACCAGGATTTTCAGCTTCGGCAGCCGCGTGGTCACGCCCGAGAAGATCAGCCGCGCCATGGTGCAGCTGGTCTCGTAGGGCCAGCCCAGGATCGCCCAGATCTCGTATTTGGACTTGGTCTCCGCCGGAAAATCCGGAGCGCTGGGCGGGCGTGCCGGATGCAGCAGCACCGGCTTGCCCGACCTTGCCGCAATCTCGAAGATCGGAAAGAAGCGCGGCTCATCGAGGCAGGCACCGTTGACATTGGTGTGAAGCTGCAGCCCGCTGGCGTTGCCGTCGATGAGGATGCGCTCGGCCTCCTTCGCCGCGGCGTCGGGTGCGCCCATCGGCAGAGCCCCAACGTAGCCGGCGAAACGATCGGGATATTTCGCACACAGCTCGGCGAGGCCGTCGTTGGCGACGCGCGCGAGCTCGGGTGCCGCCTGCGGTCCCGCCATCGCCTCGAGCGGCGGCAGCCCGAGCGAGAGGATTTCCGTGTAATCCGCGAACTCGTCCATCATCTTGAGGCGGGCGTCGAGATCGTAGATGGTGCGAACGCCCTGCATGCGCTTGCCGATGTCCTTCGTGCCGCCCGCCGTCCGCGACATTTTTTCGAACAGGCTGCGCGGAAAGAAATGACAGAAGGCATCGATATGACGCATGGGTGTTGTCCTCTCGTTCCTCGGCTCGCTGTCAGCATCCGCGAAGGCGGATGATCCGGTAATCACTATCGCCCGCGCTGGTGCCCCGGCCAAGCGAGCGCCCCCGCTCGTGCGCCCGCGCACACGGCGACCGCGCGAGCGCGAGGCGGGGCCCAGGGCCGCGCGCGCTGTCGTCAAATCGCCGGTGTTCTGGGTCCCGGGTCTCGCTCCGTTCGCCCGGGACACGCCAGCGGCGGAGCCGAGCGCTCAACTCCACAACTGCTTGCTCGCCAGCCGTGCGCCTTCGACCAGCGCCTCGAACTTGGCCCACATCACGCTCGGATGCACGCGGCGGTAGAACGTGCCCTGGGCGAAACCGCAATCGGTGCCGGCCATCACGTTCTCGCGGCCAACGAGACGCGCGAAGCGCAGGATGCGCTCGGCGACCAGCTCGGGATGCTCGACCACGTTGGTGGCGTGGCTGATGACGCCGGGGATCAGCAGCTTTCCCTCCGGCAGCTTGGCGGTCTTCCAGACTTGCCACTCATGCTCGTGGCGAGGATTGGCGGACTCGATCACGTAGGCGCCGGCCCGCACCTTGAGGATGAGATCGACAATGTCTCTGAGCGGGACGTCGCTGACGTGCGGCCCCGGCCAGCTTCCCCAGCACACGTGGTAGCGCACTCGCTGCTCGGGAATGCCCTCGAGCGCGTGGTTGAGCGACTCGACGAATTTTGCGAGCCAGCGGCGATAGTCCTCGAAGCTCGCAGGCGGGACCATACGGTCGAAGGCGGTGGCCGCGCGCGCATCGTCGATCTGCAGCAGGAAGCCGGCATCGACGATCATCCGGTATTCCGTGCGCATCGCCGCGGTCACCGCGTCGAGCCACTCCTCCTCGCTGCGATAGTGCTCCTCCTTGCGGTCCGGCAGCACGCTCGAGGGCGCGACCACCGGCATAAACGCTTCTTGCACCGTGACGCCCGCCAGCGCGGCTTGGAAATTGGCGATGTCGCGCCGCACGATATCCTGCCCGACATATTTCACCGGTCCGACGCAGGCGACCATCTTGTCGTTCGCCATGGGCTCGCGCACGTCGAGCTCGGCGTAGAATTCCTTGAAACGGCTGCGGTCCGCACCCGGCACGCCGGGCCGCAAGCCCGGCGGTATCGCGCGCAGCTCGAAGCCGCTCAGGCGCTCGACCACATACTGGTTCCAGCTGATCGCCTTACCGAATTCCCCGTCGCTGATCACGTCGAGCCCGACCTCGGCCTGCCGGCGGACCACCTCGGCCACCGCCTCCTTGAGGCAGGCCTCATAGACCGCGCGATCGTATGGCTGCCCGCCCTGCTTGGCGCGCATGATCTCCTGCAGCGGCTGCGGACGGATCAGGCTTCCGACGTGCGTCGTGAGGATTCGCTCGGTGCTTCGTTTCATGGCTCGCTCTTCGTTCCAACTCGCTAGATCGCCGATGTCGCCCGCAGCTTTGCAATCTCATCGGCACCATAGCCCAGCTCGGCCAGCACCTCGTCGGTGTGCTCTCCCAGCGTGGGCGCCGGTAGCGTGCCTCCCTCGCGCGCACCGTCGATCAGCACCGGACGATGAATCGCAGTGATCTCGCCTTCGCTCGGATGCCGTTGCGTGTAGAAGGTGCCGAGGTGGCGCACCTGCGGATCGTCGAGCACGTCCTGCAGGCCCTGCACCGGCGCGAACGGCACGTCGTTGGCTTCCAGCACGCTCATCCAATGGGCGCGCGGCTTCCTCTCCACGATCTCGCCGAGTACGCGAGTGAGCTCGCCATAATTCGCGATGCGCAGGTCGCGCGTGAGGAAGCGCTCATCGCGCACGAGATCGGGCCGCTCGAGTGCCGTTGCCATCGCCTCGAAAAACTTCGGCTGCGACGACAGGTGCACAGCCAGGAGCTTGCCGTCACCGCAGCGGAAAGCAAACGACTGCGACGCCGCCACCCTGGTCAGCCGGTCGCTCACGATTCCCGCCCGCGTGTAGTTCGCGAACGGGTCTGGGATGAAGGCGATGCCGGCCTCCAGCATGTTGACGCCGACACGATGGCCGCGGCCGCTGCGCTCGCGCTCGTACAGCGCACCGAGGATGCCGTAGCAGGCGAACATGCCGGTGGCGTTGTCGGCGATCGTGGGACCGCTCGATTGCGGATGCTGCGGATCGAGTTGCAGGCTGGCGATCCCGCTCAGCGCGACCGCGACATTGTCGTAGGCGGGCCGCGCGCTGTAGGGGCCGGAGCCGCCGAATCCTGTGATCGAGCAATGAATCAGCCTGGGATTGGCGGCGCGCAGCGCGTCGTCTCCGAGCCGCAGCTTGTCCAGCACGCCGGGGCGATAGTTCTCCAGCAGGACATCGGCGCGGGCGATCAGCTTGAGCAGAACGGCCCGGCCCGCTTCCGTGCGCAGGTCGAGTTGGATGCTGCGTTTGCCGCGGTTGTAGGCGACGAAATTCGGGCTGTATTGGCCGCCGCGGAAATTGCGGAACGGATCGCCGCCCTGCGGATGCTCGACCTTGACCACCTCGGCGCCGAGCTCGGCGAGCATCAGCCCGGTAAGCGGCGCGGTGATGACCGTGCTGAGCTCGACCACGCGCACGCCTTTGAGGACATCGGTCACTGAACTTCAACTCCGGATCGGCGCGCGCCTGTCAATTGATGGTCTGGCCGCCGTCGACCATGATCGAGGCGCCGTGCACGTAGGAAGCGGCATCGGAGACGAGAAAGGCCGCCACGTTGCCGACCTCCTCGCATTGCGCGAAGCGCTGCAGCATCACCTTCTGCAGCGTCGGCTTGGGATCGGTCTTGCCGCTGTCGAAATATCCCTTCACCCGCGGCGACAAGGTCGGCCCGGGGCACAGCGAGTTCACCCGCAAGCCCTTCTCGCCATAGTCGACCGCGAGCTGGCGCGTGAGTGCCACCACCCCGCCCTTGGCCGCGCAATAGACCGGCATGTGCGGGTTGCCGATATGCGCGAAGCTCGATGCCACGTTGAGGATCGACGGATTTTTGGTCGCCAGCAGCAGCGGAATGAAGGCGCGGCACATGTAGAAGATGCTGTCGAGATCAACCGCGATCAGCTCGTGCCATTTCTCGGTCGAAAGCTCGGTGACCGGCGAGATGAAGTTGTTGCCGGCATTGTTGACGACTGCCTTCGCCCGCCCCCACTTCTGCTTGACGAAGTCGCGCAGGCGCCCGACGTCCTCCTCCTTCGATACGTCGGCGGCAAAGGTTGCCGACTTCGCCCCGGCTTTCTCCAGCGCCGCTCCGACCTCGTCGAGCGTGGCCTGCGTGCGCCCGACCAGGACCGTGGTGGCGCCAAGCTCCGCCAGCGCTTCGGCGGTGGCACGGCCGATGCCGCCCGCCGCGCCGGTGACGATTACCACCTCGCCGTTGAATCGCAGCTGCTGCAGCACGCTTGCCTCCCCGCCCCTATTCCGCCGCCTGGGTCTCTAGTCCGGCATATTGCTTGTCGGTAAGCGCCTGCAGCGCCGGCAGCACCTCGCGCGCAAACAGCCTGATGTTGTTCTCGGTGAGGTCGCGCGGCAGGGTCGCGAATTGCAGCAGCGCCAGGAAATTCTGAAAGCCGAGCAGCCGGTGGGCGTCGGTGAGCTGCTTGCGCACGGTGTCGGGGCTGCCGCACAGGATGATGCCCTGCTCGATCAGGCTATCGACGGTGTGCTCCTGCCCCGACACCGAGCGCTTGTGGCTGAGCATGTTCTTCAGCGACTTGGCGCTGAGATAGCCGGGCGGGAACAGCATCTGGAACGGCAGGCGCAGCAGCTTGTTGAACAACGTCTCGATGTGACGGCGGGCTTCCTCGCGCGCCCTGGCGTCGGTATCGGAGACATAGACCGGCGCCGACCAGCCGATCTGATCGGAACTCGCGCTATAGCCGTGCAACCGCTGCGACGCCTCGCGATAGTAATTGAGATAGCGCACGACCGACTGGATCGGGCTGTAGGCCTGCAGATAGACGTATTTGCGTGACGGATGCGCCGCCCACTCGATGGTCTCGGTCGAGCCGGTGGAGGGCGCCCAGATCGGCGGATGCGGCTGCTGGTAGGGGCGCGGCCAGACGTTCACGTATTCGAAATGGTAATAGTCGCCTTCGAATGCGAACGGCCCGGGCCGCGTCCAGCTCTGCACCACGAGATCATGCGCCTCCTGAAAACGCGCATGCGAGAACGCCGGATTGGAGCCGATCGAGTAGTACTCGGCGCCGATGCCGCGCACCATGCCGGTGATCAGCCGGCCGCCGGTGATGCAGTCGAGCATGGCGTGCTCCTCCGCCAGCGTGAGCGGGTGCTCGCGCAGGCAGAAGGCGTTGCCGAGGATCGCGATCTTGGCGTTCTTCGTGCGCCGCGACAGCGCCGCGGCCATGACAACGGGGGACGGCATCAGCCCATAGGCGTTCTGATGATGCTCGTTGACCGAGACGCCGTCGAAACCGAGCTCGGCGGCAAGCTCTAGTTCGTCAAGATAGCGGTTGTAGAGCTCGTGTCCCTTCTTGGGATCGAAATAGCTGTTCGGCAGCACCACCCAGGCGGCGCGAAACTTGTCGGTGTAGCCCATGTCCAGATAGGCATAGGGCATCAGATGAAACATGAAGACTCGCATCGCGCGCGGCCTCCCACGTCATTGCTTGGTTGTGGCGATTGTACGTGGCCCGCGGGCTTTTTCCAGCCGCGCGCACTCGCGGCCTGATGGTACGCCGCGCTATCCGCACGCATGCGAGCTCTCGGGCCTGCGCTCCGCTTTGCGTCAGCCCCCGGAGGATGCGACCTTGCTGGCGCGTCCGCGCGCCCGCTAGTATCCAGCCGGTTACTTGTTGTTGGCTCCTGCCGCATCGGGGATCGAGCGCCGCATGATCCACCCCTCCGCCGCGCTGCCGGACCGCTTTCGCGATGTCGAGCACCTCGAGGAGGTGATGACGGCGCCGTCGGCAGCCCTGCGCGCGGCGCTGGAGAGCGTCCCCGGCGACATCATCGTACTCGGCGTGGGCGGCAAGATCGGACCAACCCTCGCACGGCTCGCCAAGCGCGCGGCGCCGGGCAAGCGCGTGGTCGGCGTGGCCCGCTTCAGCGACGAGGCCGTGCGCGAGCGGCTCGCCGCCGCCGGCGTCGAATGCATCGCGGCCGATCTGCTCGACCGCAAGCAGATCGAGGCGCTGCCGAAGCTCGCCAATGTCGTGTTCATGGCGGGCCGCAAGTTCGGCTCCGCGGGCCACGAGGATCTGACCTGGGCGATGAACGCGCACGTGCCGGCGCTGGTCGCCGAGGCCTTCGCGGGCGCGCGCATCGTCGCCTATTCCACCGGCTGCGTGTACCCCTATGTCGATATCCGCCACGGTGGCGCGACTGAGGCGACGCCGGCAACGCCGCCGCCCGGCGCCTACGCCAATTCCTGCGTCGCGCGCGAGGCCATGTTCCAGTACTTCTCGCGCACCCGCGGCACGCCCGGGCGGATCATCCGGCTCAACTACGCGATCGACATGCGCTACGGCGTGCTGCACGACGTCGCGACCCGCGTGCGCGCAGGAACGCCGATCGATCTCACCGTCGGCCACGTCAACGTGGTCTGGCAGGGCGACGCAAACGACATGGTGCTCCGCGCGTTCGTCCATTGCACCGCCCCCACGAGCCCGCTCAATGTCAGCGGGCCCGAGACCGTGAGCATTCGCTGGCTGGCGGAAGCCTTCGGTCAGCGCCTCGGCCGGACGCCGGTGTTCACCGGCGTCGAGGCGTCCGAAGGCTGGCTCGTCAACACCGGCGAGGCGACGCGGCTGTTCGGCTATCCGTCGGTGCCGCTGGCGCGCCTCGTCGACTGGACCGCCGACTGGGTCGGGCGCGACATGCCGTCGCTTGGCAAGGACACCCACTACGATACGCGCGATGGCAATTTCTGATCTGCGGCTCGCGGTCAAAGCGGCGTTCTCGGCGTCTGAGCTCGATGATGCCATGGCGCTGGTGCGCGAGGCGCGCTGGAATCAGCTGGCTGCCGATTGGCGCCTCTTCCTCGAACTCGGTCGCGTCTATGCCGCCCAAACCGCGCAGGGCCGCGTCGTCGCGACCACGGCGACGCTGCCCTATGGCGGCCGTTTCGCCTGGATCAGCATGGTGCTGGTCGCGGGCGAATATCGCCGCCGCGGTCTCGCCACGCAGCTCATGCGCCAGGCGACGGACGACCTCGCCGCCGCCGCACTGGTGCCCGTACTCGACGCCACTCCCGACGGCCGCGCCGTCTACCGCCGTCTCGGCTTCGAGGACAGCTGGGGGTTCCAGCGTCTCGTCCGCCGCGCACCGCCCGCCGCGGCGGCGCCGGCCGCGCCCGCCGGCGTCGCCGTCCGACCGGTGACCGACGCGGACTGGCCGGCGCTGTGCGCTTACGACGCGGCCGCCTTCGGCGCCGGACGCGGCGCGGTGCTGGCCAGTCTGCGCGCGCGGCTGCCGGCGGCGGCGCTCGTTGCCGAGCGCGCCGGTAGCATCGTTGGCTTCCTGCTCGGCCGCGACGGCGGACTGGCGGCACAGCTCGGGCCGCTGATTGCGGACGACGACGCGACCGCCCGGGCGCTTCTCGTTCCCGCGCTCGGCCGCGTCGAAGGTGCGTTGTTCATCGATCTCGCCGACAGCAAGACCGAGTTGCGCGCTTTTCTCGACACCTGCGGCTTCAGCGCCGTGCGGCCGTTCACGCGCATGGTTCACGGCTCGGCGCGCCGCTTCGACGACGCCGCGCGCACCTTCGCCGTGGTCGGACCCGAGTTCGGGTGAGCTACGAGGTCGCCCAAGCCTCAATACAGCTTGGGCGGATGGATCGGCGGCATCTTCACGTTCTTGTCGAGGAACTCGTTCGTGTAAGCCGTCTTGACGTCGTAGGGCTTCTCCATCTTGAGATATTCGTCGACCAGGTTGTAGTCGTCGGCCATGCGCTTGTCGTCGTGCCAGCCCAACGCCACCGTGCGCGAGGTCTCGTCGCTCATCAGGATGGTGACGAGATGCCAGTTGTCGAGCTCGTTCTGATAGAGCAGCGCGCCGTTGGCCTCGACCAGCGCCTTGATGCAGGGTTCCGGCTTCTTCACGCATTCCGCGAACGCCTTCTGCGTGATCTTGACGAACTTGTCGGCCTTGTCGCGGTTGGCCTTGAGCCAGGCGCCGTTGGCGATGATGGAGTTGCCGTAGGGATTCACGCCGGCGTCCTTCCACGCCAGGAAGCCCATGTCGCTGCCGAGCTCGCGCGCGAACACGTGGTGCAGGTTGAAGAACGAGGTGGTGGCGTCGATGGTCCGCGCCTTGAGGGCGCCGAGCTTGGCATTGGCGTCGATGTTGACCCAGGTCACCGAGTTCGGATCGATGCCCACCTTTTTGGCCAATGCCGGCCACATCGTGCGCGCGCCGTCGCCGGCGGGATTGCCGATCTTCTTGCCCGCCAGATCCTTCACGCTCTGGATGCCGGAGCTCTTGAGCCAATACAGGCCCTGCGGCGAGTTGGCGTAGACGTTCATCACGCCGACGAGATCGAGGCCCTTGCCGCGGAACAGCAGCACGCCGGCCATGTCGGAAAGGCCGAGTTGGGATTGCCCGGCGCCGACCTTCTGCGCCGACGCCGCCGAGCCGCGCCCGGTCTCGAAGTCGACGTCGAGGCCGGCCTGCTTGTACCAGCCCATCTTCTGCGCATAGAAATACGGCGCGTGGTCGCCGCCGGCGACCCAGTTGAGCGTGAAGGTGAGCTTCTGCGCCGACGCCGGGGACGCGCCGAGCGCGAGCACCGCCGCAAGCGCGACTTTGGTGACGATCTTCATTGCCTGGCTCCGATGTTGGGCTGGACGCCGGCGCGGCGTTCTCGACGCGCAGCAAGCGTTCGTGGTAACTGCCTGGTTACCGCGACGATAGGAGTGGCCTCCCAGCCTGTCAATCGGCGCCCTTGATCCGTTCGGCGATCTCCATGGCGAGTTCCAAACCGCGCGCGCAGCGGCGTGATCCTGATCGCACTCGCGCGGCGATCCTCGCCGCCGCGCAGAAGGAATTCGCCGCCAAAGGTCTTTCCGGCGCGCGCGTTGATGCCATCGCGCGGCGGGCGCGCGCCAACAAGCGCATGATCTACCACTATTTCGGCAACAAGGACGGGCTCTATCTCGCCGCCCTCGAGCGCGTCTACGAGGACCTGCGCGGAACCGAAAAGACGCTCGATCTCGCGCATCTCGCCCCAGAGGCCGCGATCCGCCGGCTGGTCGAGTTCACCTTCGACTATTCGCGCCGGCATCCCGAGCTGATCAGCCTGATCAACAACGAGAATCTGCACGGCGCGCGGCACCTGCGCAGATCGCGGAAGGTGCGCAACCTGCACAGCCCGTTCGTCACGCTCATTGCCGACATCCTGCGGCGCGGCGAGGCGCAGGGCGTGTTCCGGCGCGGTCTCGATCCGATCGATCTCTACATCACCATCGCCGCGGTCGGTTATTTCTATCTCTCCAACAATCCCACGCTTTCGGTGATCTTCGGACGCGACCTCGGCAGCGCGGCAGCATGCCGCAGTCGCAAGCAGCACAACGTCGAGCTCATCCTGCGTGCGATCCGCGCGTGAGCGCACCGGTTGTCGTCCCCGCCAAAGCGGGGACCCATGGTTCCCACAGCATCGGTCGCTGGGAATAGGGATCCCCGCTTGCACGGGGATAACATCCGAGTCGGGTGCGAGAGCGCTCGCGTTGACCTTTCCATTGCTTTCATCACATTGTAACCACGTGGTTACCTGAGGCCGTGGCATGCCGCTGCGCTGGCAGGACTGGGATCCGCACGTGCTCGCCACGCTGCGCAAGGGCGTGGTGATACCCGCGCATCCACTCGCGCTTGACGCCGCACGCAAGCTCGATGTGCGCCGCCAGCGCGCGCTCACCCGCTACTACCTCGACGCCGGCGCGGGCGGCCTCGCCGTCGGCGTCCACACCACCCAGTTCGCCATCCGCGAGGCCGGCCTGTACGTGCCGGTGCTGGAGCTTGCCATGCGCAGCACCGCCGAATGGGCGCGCGCGCCTGCGATCATGATCGCGGGGCTCGCCGGCGGCACCGCGCAGGCGCTCAACGAAGCGCGTACCGCGCGCGATCTCGGCTACCACGCCGGGCTCCTCTCGCTCGCCGCGCTCAAGGACGCGAGCGAGGA
>DATBKV010000276.1:0-3752 GCA_036555745.1 Xanthobacteraceae bacterium
GCTGCAAAGCGGGCGAAGGAAAAAGAGCGAATCGACGATTGCCAGAAGCAGGCCACCGAAAAAAGAATTCTGCCGCGGGATCGCACGCAATTTGTCATCAACTGCCTGGAAAAATAACGCGAGCGCAACCGATGCGGTCTCCCGCCGTACCGACGGCTGCTATCCTTTAAGCCAGAGGCGCCGACGGCGCCCCGGTTCGATTTTCGATTATGACCTTCCCCGCCGGTCCTGGTCGAACCGTCCGGCCATTTTTTTGCCATCACTAAACCATCTTCAATGGACTTTTCAGCAACGATTAGCGCAGAATTGTCGGATAAGTTCCGTTCGCTTCCGGTTCAGGTTTGAGATGCGGACACCGCGACTGCTCGGCGTTTTTGTTGTCGTATCGGCTCTGGTGTCGCCAGGCGCCGAAGTTGCGGTCGCGCGCGATGCCCCTGCAAGCAATTTTTCTCCGCTGCTCGAGTGGAAGAACCAAATCGCTGCGGACCTCGAGCACAATAAGCGCTATCTGCCGGGCGCCAGAATCCGCGGCAAAATCGGCGTCGTGAACTTCGAACTGACCATGAACCGCGCCGGGTGGGTGCTGCCCGGCACCCGCATTGTGACCGCCGACCCTGAACTCGGCAGGGTGGCGCTCCTGCTCCTGCAGCAATCACAGCCATTCCCAGCTCCGGAATATGTCGGCCTTCGCGATGCGACATTCCGCGTCGTCGTGCCGATCCGGTTCAACGAAATCGCTCCTCAGGACGCAGCGGGGCTTCGAGACTCGGAGCGCCGCAAGCTGCTGGACTGTTACGATGCGGATCGTCAGGAACTCCAGTATCAGCGCCGAAGGGCGGCGTATCGGAAGGTGGCGCCTCCGACCGCGGTATATCGCATGCCCGAGGGATGTTTGGAGGCAAAGCGTCAGGACGCAGAGCGTCAGCATCGGGAGGCGGACGCGCTACGATAGTCGATAAGACGGGGACTGATCAGCGATGCCGACGCCAGCGGCAGCGCCACCACCACGCTGGCGGCGCTCGACCGCACCCTGATGGTGCTGGAGCAACGTCTCCCCCGGGGGGATGGGACGGCTCCGCTTACCTTCGCAACCAGCCATCTCACAACTTCGTCCCGTGCGCGCTCTGGCGTCGTAAGTCTCTTTTGATGCGGTGATCCGGGCGCACGCAATCGCGCGCTTCGCTTACCCAGTGGTTACCCGAGCCGGGTCGCTGACAAAGACTGATAGCTAAGTCGCTGATCTACTGGTGGGCGCGACAGGGATCGAACCTGTGACCCCTACCATGTCAAGGTAGTGCTCTTCCGCTGAGCTACGCGCCCGCACCCAGGTGGGGAGCATCCGTCATATCGGCTCGCTCGCGGCGAGGCAAGGAGACAGCCGCTCGCCCCGCCAGTCACGCCGCCAGCATCTTCTGCACCTCGCTGACGAGCTCGCGCAGATGCACCGGCTTGGACAGCACCTTCGCGTTCCTGGGCGCGGCCGAATCGGAATTGAGCGCCACCGCCGCAAAGCCGGTAATGAACATGATCTTGATGTCGGGGTCGAGCTCGCAGGCGCGACGCGCCAGTTCGATCCCGTCCATTTCCGGCATCACGATGTCGGTAAGCAGAAGCTCGAACGGCTCCTCGCGCAGCCGCTGATAGGCGGACAGCCCATTGTCGAAGGAGATCACTTCGAAGCCCGCATTCTGCAGCGCTTTGACCAGAAAGCGCCGCATGTCGTTATCGTCCTCGGCAAGGATGATCTTCGCCATCGTCCAGCCCGCTCGCGGTCGCGAGCTCCGCCCCCGGTTGTTTTCGCCCTCACGTTCCATAAGGGGGATGCCGAGTAAACAAGGGGTGAAGCTCGGCTGCGGAGCGATCTTCAGTGTGGTTTTCGGGCAACGGCTGCGGCGCCGGCGCCGCGCCAGTCCCATGGACAATGTCGTGTTTGACGCGATAAGTGATGGTCAAATGCATGAAGCCGGGGTCCCGCGGTTGCTCCACGTCGAAACCGATCGTTGATCATGCCCGAACTCAGAGACGAACTCGACCCGCCCTTCGAGATCCTCGAGCCGGCCGAATGGCGCGGGCCGATCGTGTTCAACTCCCCACACAGCGGCAGCGTGTACCCGCGCGCCTTCCTGGCCGCCTCACGACTGGGCATGGTGTCGCTGCGGCGGTCGGAAGACTGTTTCGTGGACGAGCTCATTCTCGGGGTGGTGCAACGCGGCTACCCGCTGATGCGCGCACACTTTCCCCGCTGTTTCGTGGACGTCAACCGCGAGCCCTACGAGCTCGACCCGCGCATGTTCGAAGGCAGACTGCCATCGTTTGCCAACACGCGCTCGATGCGGGTGGCGGGCGGACTGGGCACCGTCGCGCGGGTGGTCGGTGACGCCCAGGAAATCTACGGGCAGCGCATTCCGGTCGACGAGGCGATCCGGCGGATTGAAGGGCTGTACAAGCCGTATCATCGGGCATTGCGCCGGCTATTCACGCGCGTCCATCGGGATTTCGGCAGCGCGGTCCTGATCGACTGCCATTCCATGCCATCGACGGCCGGAGCCAAGGACGAGCGGCCGCGGGCCGACGTGGTCCTGGGCGACCGCTACGGGACGAGCTGCGTGACGCCGGTTGCGGAGACGATCGAAGCCACGCTGCGCGCCCAGGGCTACTCGGTCAGCCGCAACAAGCCTTATGCCGGCGGCTTCATCACCGAGCATTACGGCAACCCAGCCGCCGGGCTCCATGCTATCCAACTCGAGCTCAACCGCGCGCTCTATATGGACGAGCGCCGGTTCGAGCGCTCGCCGTCGTTCGGCCGGGTGGCGGCCGACCTGGAGACGCTCGCCGACCGCCTTGCGGCAATTCCGAGCCAGGAGCTGCGCCCTTACCGCGCGGCGGCGGAGTAACGGGCCGGCGGCGTACGGCCCGTGCTGGTGTGGCTCGCGCGTGTCGTGGAATAGACCCGACCCCTCCTGATCGCAGCTGAAAAGAAAAAAGGGCCGCTTGCTGATGCAAGCGGCCCAAGTCTAGGGAGGAAACGCCCAAGGAGGGCGGCGGTAACGCGGGGCGCTACCGCACCGCAACAACATACATCGCACCGCACAAATAGCAAGTGGAAAAGTAAGCATCATTGACCTTTTTCTGCGCATCGGCGGATGACCCGGTATGCAGAAATGGGCAAGCTAGGACGGTTCAGGACGCTGGGTGCGCGTGGGAAACAGCTGAGATACCAACGCGATAAGTTGCCACCTCGGCGACGAGGCGTCGATCCGGCGTCGGCTCGCGCCTAAACCCGCGCGGTACCTGCAGTCATCAGCAAAGCGACGACTGACGCGAACTCGAGGGCGGCCGCTTGCGCCACATCTGCGACGGGTCACGGCGGCCGGGTTTCGGCATATAACGGGCGACGCAGACCGCTGGCGAGGGCACCTGCCGGCCTGCCGCTCTTCGCCCGCCGCGCGCTGGGACGATCAGCCTCCCGCTTGCTCCCCGAGGCAATTGCCCGCGGAGCTCGTCGTTCGCGCACCGCACTCGCCGACCGAGCCTAAAAAGCATTCCGCAAGACGCCATGTCGCCTCACGAGGCCGCCCCAGCCGTGGTGTCGCCGATCGAATTGCATGGGAACCTGGTAGCGGGTAGACGACATCAGCACCGCGACCAACGTGGCGGCGAGCTCTTCGAGATTGAACCGTAGCGTCGGCGGGGGCAGGCGGCATGACAGCAATCGATTTCTCCGCGTTCGTGAACGAGCTCGCGGCGGTGTC
>DATBKV010000277.1:0-23231 GCA_036555745.1 Xanthobacteraceae bacterium
ATCACTTTCATCGTCGCCTTCCCGCCCGGCGGCAGCATCGACGTCGTGATGCGAGCGATGGCTCCCAAGCTGCAGGAACGCCTCGGCAAGCCGATCGTGATCGAGAACCGCGTCGGCGCGGGCGGCAACATTGCCGCCGCCGCCGTTGCCAGCGCCCCGCCGGACGGTCACATGCTGCTGGCGCCGGCGAGCTCGCTCGCCGCCAATCCCACGCTGATCAAGCACATGCCGTTCGACACTCTCAAGGACCTGCAGGCGGTTGCGCTCCTGTTCCGCACCCCGCTCGCGCTGGTGGTCAATCCCGGCGTGCCGGCCAAATCGGTGTCGGAATTGATCGCATTGCTCAAGCAGAAGCCCGGCGAGATCACTTTCGGCCACAGCGGTGCGGGCGCGGCGATCTTTCTCGCCGCCGAGCTGTTCCAGAGCATGACCGGGACCAAGATGAACGGGATCGCTTATCGCGGCGCGCCGCCGGCGCTCAACGACGTGATGGCGGGTCACGTTGCGCTGATGTTCGCGGACGCGGGCAGCGTGGTTGCCCAGATCAACGCGGGCCGGGTGCGCGCGCTGGGGGTGAGCTCGACCACGCGCGTCCCGGCCTTGCCCGACGTGCCGACGATCGCGGAAGCCGGAGTGCCGGGCTTCGATGCCGTCGGCTGGACCATGATCTGCGCGCCGTCGGCGACGCCCAAACCCGTGATCGATCGCTTGCACGCCGAGCTCAAGGCGGTCGCCGCGCTGCCCGAGGTTCGCGACGTGGTCGTGCGGATCGGCACCATACCGGTCGACAGCCCGCCGCCCGCCGAGTTGCAGAAATTCCTCGCCGCGGAGATCGACCGCTGGGGACGCCTGATCGAGCGCGCGGGCCTCGCGAAAACCGGATAGGTCCCGCCGCAATTCCCATGCCCGATCACTCGCGGCGCGGACGCGCGAGCCATGCGCAGCGCCGTTCCGGTAACGGCCGCGCAGCAGGGGAGGAGAAGATGATCGCGGTCATATTCGAGGTCTGGCCGAAGCCGGAGCGCAAGCAGGACTATCTCGACATCGCAGCGGACCTGCGGCCGCTGCTCGAAAAAATCGACGGCTTCATATCGATCGAGCGGTTCCAGAGCCTCTACGAGCCCGGCAAGATTCTTTCGCTCTCGTTTTTCCGCGACGAGGCGGCGGTGCAGGCGTGGCGCAGCACGAACGAGCATCGGGTCGCGCAGGCCAAAGGCCGTGGCGAGATCTTCTCCGACTATCGCCTGCGCGTTGCCGGCGTCATCAGGGATTACGGCATGAACGAGCGCGGCCAGGTTCCAGGCGATAGCCGCAAAGTCCACGGTGCGTAGCGCCAGAACCAGAATCAGACTTGTAGATCACAGCGACAAGTCCGCTTGTCATTCTGCCATGTTGCTCCGGGCACCTTGCGTCCGCTCCGCGTGGTGCACTCCGCACATTTGGACGAATGATCATGCGATACGGTCGAACGGTCATTCCGCTAACCCCCCGCTCCCCACTAGATACCGCATCTAGTCAGCTACGCGACCGGCGCGCTCGCCTGGGCCGCGCAGCCTCGGCGGACAGGAGATTCAGCATGGACGACATCACGCGGGAAAAACTCCTCAAGGTTGCTCTGATCGCTATCGGCGTAATCTTCTTCACCATTTACCCGCTCGGCCTCATTTGGCCGTCGGGATGGCAGTGGCATGGTGGGCATGGCGTGTACTACTTGCAGATGATCTGCGGGATCTACGCGGTTCTCGGCGCGTATCTCATTGCTGCCGCGCGCAATCCTTCCGAGCATCGCAGCCTGATTTCATTCACGATCTGGTCGAGCGTCGTGCACGCCGCCATCATGGCAGTACAGGCGATCTACGACGGTGACGAGACGGCTCACCTGGTCGGGGACGTGCCTGCGCTACTGCTGGTCGCCGCCGTGCTCTGGTATCTCTCTCCCAAGAGCCAGCTGCGCGTGGTCAGCGCATAGCGAACGCGTCGCGCTATCCGCATCGTTATCTCGTGACCAAGACAGGCATCAGAGCCGCTGGGGTTATCCAGCGGCTCTTTACGCTTTGGGGCGCCCAGGCCGCGTATCGAACCGCAGCAGCATGTCCGCTTCTGCGGGGTAGACCAGACGCATTACTCGCGGCGCGCCTTTCAACAGATCACAGGAACATCAGGACGGAATCGCCCGTGGGCACGCCCTTGAGCTCGACGATGCCGTCGGGGGCCAGATCCGCGTTGGTGTTCAGCTGGATGAAAGTGTCGGTGCCGTCGCTGAACCAGTTGATCTGGCCCGGCGCCGTGAACGCCGCGCTGCCGATGAAGGTGAAGTCCTGGTTGCCGGCCACCGTCTCGTCGGCGTCGATGTTGGTGAAGTGGAGCACGTCGCCCTGCGCGCTGCTGTAGTCGGTGACGACGTCGGGACTGCTCGCGCTGGTCTCGGCGACCGACGACCACAGGAACGCGTCGCCGCCGCCGTTGCCGCGCAGCGTATCGGCGCCGAGGCCACCGACGAGGACGTTGATGCCGTCGTTGCCGGTGAGGTAGTTGTCGAGCTCGTTGCCGGTCAGATCGATCGCCGCCGTGGTGGTGGCCGGATCGGCGTACAGCACCTCGACCTCGGAGCCGGGCGCGAGGCTGTAGCTCACGCTGGTCTGCACCTGGTCGAAGCCTTCGCCGGCATATTCCGTCACCACGTCGCCGGCATTGTCGACGATGTAGATGTCGAAGCCTTGGCCGCCCAGCATCGTGTCGGCCCCGCTCCCGCCGTCGATGATGTCGGAGCCGTCGAGGCCGAAGATGAAGTCGGCGCCGCCGCCGCCGCTCAGCACGTTGTCGTAGTCGTTGCCCAGGATGGCGTTGTCGAGGTCGTTGCCAGTGCCGCTGAGGCCGCCGACACCGGCCAGCACGAGGCCCTCGACGTTGTCGCCGAGCGTATAATTGATGTAGGCCTCGACCGTATCGATGCCTTCGCCGGCAAGTTCCGTCACCACGTCGCCCGCGTTGTCGACGATGTAGGTGTCGTTTTCGGTCCCGCCGACCATGTGGTCGGCGCCGGCGCCGCCATCGAGCACGTCGTTGCCCTGCGAGCCGTACAGGCCGTCGTTGCCGTCGCCGCCGTAGAGGTGGTCGTCGCCCTCGTAGCCGACCAGCAAGTTGTCCTGATCGTTGCCATGGAGCTCGTCGTCGTAGTTCGAGCCGTCGAGGTTCTCGATATGGACGAGAATATCGCCCTCGGCTTCGCCGCCCCAGTTGGCGTAGCCGGCCGGCAGGACGGACTCGAGCGAGACGTGTACGCCAGCGTCCGAGCCGAGATAGGACGCGGTATCGTTGCCGTCGCCGCCATCGAGCGTGTCGGCGCCGGCTCCCCCGATCAGGTAATCGTCGTTGTTCCCGCCGTAGAGGTGGTCGTCGCCCTGCTGGCCGAATAGGGAGTCGTTATCGTTGCCGCCATAGAGCGTGTCCTCGTTCTTGCCGCCGTAGAGCGTATCGAAGCCGTCGCCGCCGTAGATCGTGTCGTTGCCGTCCTCGCCCTTGAGGTAGTCGTCGCCGCCAAGGCCGCGAATGGTGTCGTCTCCGCCACCCGCAAACACCGCGTCGTCGCCGGAGGTCATCCCGTCGGCGGCGTTGATGGTCTCCGCGTTCGACGTTCCAAAAATGGTGGCCATGGTGCTTCCCTTTGCTTGCCGGGGCTTTCGCACCGCCCGGATTGCCGGCGCGCGCCGCCTGGGCCGACGCTGCCGTGCTGCCGCTCGAGTTCGGCGGGCCTTCCACCGCCGTCCGTTGGTTGCGCGAGCGGCCCCGGCGGTTCCCTTTTTCCGCCAACCGGCGGGACCCCCGTGGTAAGCAGGCGTCCCGTGCATGGACGCCCGCGCCGAGCAGGACCTGCAGAACCGGCATGGTCAGCGGGGCGGGTAACTCCGAGCTGGTGATCAGCTAGGGCTGCCAAGGGCGCTCGCCGTCAAAGCTGCGACGGGCGGCGCAAACGGTTCAATCGCCGGGCCCTAGTTCCACGACCACGCCTTCGTGCGCTCGCAGCTTGACGCTGCGGTGTATGGGCTCGCCCTCGCGGTCTCCGGCGGAGGATAGGAGCACTCGGCCGGCCGATTCACCCGAGGTAAGACTTACGGTCGCGGCCTCGCCATCAAAATTGACCGCAACCAAGATGCGCTCGCGGCCGAGCTTACGCGTGAAAACGAGGCAATTCCCGTCGGCAAAAACGCTGCCGTAGCCACCCAGCGACAGCGCCGGCCGCCTGCGCCGCAACTCGATCAAGCGGCGATGGAGTTGATACATCGATCCCTTGTCGTGGCGCTGAGCGGCAACATTGCTCGCGCCGGACGTGCCGTCGAGGGGCAGCCACGGCTCGGTCGTCGAGAAGCCCGCATAGCGCGTGGCGTCCCATCGCATGGGAGTGCGACAGCCGTCTCGTCCGAGCGAGTACCCGGCAGCTTGCTTCCCCAAGCGGTCACGTACGCGGTCGGGCGCGATTGCGACCTCGTGCATTGCGATCTCGTCGCCGTAGTAGATGGTTGGCGTGCCTCGCAAGGTTAGCAGCAGCATCGCTGCAATCCTCGCCTGATCAGAGCCGACACGGCTTGCGATGCGCGGGCGGTCGTGGTTGCCGAGCACCCAATTGGGCCAACCACCCGCGGGCAGCGCCGCTTCATATTCGGCGATCAATCGGGCGATCGCAGCGGCGTGCCAGTCTGCACTGAGCAAGCTGAAATTGAATGGGAGATGCACACCGGCGAGGTTGCGACCGTAATAAGCGACCAGCCGTTCGAACGGTAGATAGATTTCGCCGATGAGCACACGATCGGAAAACTCGTCCGCAACGCGTCGCATCTCTGCAATAACGTCGTGCACCTCGGGGCGATCGACGGTGTAAAGCGGAGTCAGTCGATGGTGGGGCGGCTCGCCCGCGTGGAAGGCCGGATTCGGCGGATTGTCGCGAAATCGGTCATCCTTGATCAAATGCCAGATGACGTCGACGCGAAAGCCGTCGACGCCGCGTCGAAGCCAGAAACGCATCGCCTCGTAAATGGCAGACCGCACCGCCGGGTTGCGCCAGTTGAGGTCCGGCTGGGCGGCGTGAAAGGCGTGATAGTAGTACTGCCCGCTGGCACGGTCGTACTCCCAGGCGCTTCCCCCAAACTCGGAGAGCCAGTTGTTGGGGGGCCCGCCATTTTCGGCCGGATCCCTCCAGATGTACCAGTCGCGTTTGGGACTTTGTCGCGACGCGCGGCTATCCCTGAACCAGGGATGTTGATCGGAGCTGTGGTTGGGGACCAGATCGAGAATGACCCTTAGGCCTTGCGCGTGGGCAGCCTGCAGCATTGCATCGAAGTCGCCCAGGCTCCCGAACAGCGGGTCTATGTCGGTATAATCCGAAATGTCATAGCCGAAATCCACCATCGGCGAAGGAAAGATCGGAGAAAGCCAGATTGCATCCACTCCGAACTCCGCCAGATACGGCAGACGTCGCGCAATTCCACGCAGATCACCGATGCCGTCGCCATTGCTGTCTTGGAATGACCGTGGATAGATCTGATATATGACGCCGGTCTGCCACCAAGGTGCATGCTGCATGATGCTCTTCAGGTCCGAAGCGCGACGCGATGCCAGCCGCGTCGGCGCGTTTTGCAGGCAATCTCACTGTTTTCCCGGTCGATCGATCTCGCTGCGCCGAAGCAGATAATCCAGTCCGCCGACGCGATACCAGCGGTAGCCGTAGCCCTCGATCACGAGCCGGTGCTTGCCGTTCTTGCCGGCGCGGCTGTGATCCTCCGCCAACAGATTGATCAACAGCCTGCCGTGCTCGGCATCTTCTCCTTCCAGCCCGACGGAAAATTCGATCTCGCGCGGCTTGGCAGCGAGGTTGTGAACGAACAGCACCCAATTGTTGCGCCAGTCATAACGCATGATCAGAACTGACGGATCGCGGCTCGGGATGATCGTGAAGTCGCCCCAGCCCACCTCAGGCACTTCTTTGCGCATGCGGATGATGCGCTCGGTCCAATTCAACAGCGAGTCGGGGTGGCGGCGCTGGATCGCAGCGTTGATGTGCTCGAAACCGTAGGGACCGTCGGAGACGACCGGAATATACGGCTTATCGCTCTTGGTGAAGCCGCCATGCGGCTCGTTCGACCATTGCATCGGCGTCCGCGCACAGTTGCGTTGCGGCAGCTTCAGGTCGTCGCCCATGCCGAGCTCGTCGCCGTAGCGCAGAACCGGCGTTCCGGGCAGCGTGAACATCAAGCTGTAGGCGAGTTCGAGCCGGCGGCGGTCGCCATCGAGCATCGGGGCGAGCCGGCGGCGAATGCCGCGCCCGTAGAGCTGCATGTCGGGATCCGGCGCGAACGCCGCAAACACCTTCTGCCGTTGCTGCTTGCTCAGGCGGCCGAGGTCGAGCTCGTCATGATTGCGCAGGAACAGACCCCATTGCGCCGTGGCCGGGCGCGGCTTGGTCGCCTCCATGGCCTTGATCAGCAGGCGCGTGTCGGCGGATGCGAGCGCATAGAACAGGGCCTGGTTGACTTGAAAGTTGAACATCATGTGCATGCGGTCGCCGTCGGCGCCGAAATAGTCCATATCGGTCTTGGGCAGCACATTGGCTTCCGCGAGCACGATGCAGTCGCCCCGCCGCCACTGCAGAAACTCACGGAACTGACGAAGCATGTCGTACTGCTCCATGGGCTTGCGGACCTTGGGGCCTTTGGTGGCGATGACGAATGGCACTGCGTCCATGCGGAAGCCCGAAACTCCGAGCTGAATCCAGAACCCCATGATCTTGAGAATCTCGGCCTGCACTTCCGGGTTCGAGGTGTTGAGGTCGGGCTGGAAGTCGTAGAAGCGATGGAAGTACCAGGCCCTGGCGTGCTGGTCGTAGCTCCAGGTCGACTTCTGCACGCCTGGGAACGCCATGCCGTGGTCGGCGCGGGGCGGCTTCTTCTTCGACCAGACGTACCAATTGCGGTACTTCGAATCAGGATCCTTGCATGCCTGCTTGAACCACGGATGCTCGTTCGAGGTATGGTTGACCACCAAATCGATGAGCACGCGAATGCCGCGCTGCTTCGCGCCGTGGGTGAACTCCACGAAGTCGCCGATCGTGCCATAGCGCGGATCGACGCCGTAATAATCGGACACGTCGTAGCCGTCATCGCGATGCGGAGAGACCTGGAACGGCATCAACCAAATAGCCGTCACGCCGAGGCCCTGCAGGTAGTCCAAACGGCGCACCAGCCCCTTGAAATCGCCAACGCCGTCGCCGTTGGAATCCATGAAGGTTCCAACGGATAGACAGTAGATCACCGCGTTCTTGTACCAAAGGTCGTTGATCATCGGTGCGCCCGCCGGTGGGTTCGAAGCCACCAGTGGGTCAAAACGCCCAAGGCGCGTTTTCGCTCCAGTCCGGAGGTGGCTTTTTCAATCGAGCTTGCGCGCTGGACAGCCGCTTGGGAGCAAGCGCCCATAAGCGGGCCGGACGTCGTTCGTTTGAGTACGCGTCTAATCCGTTGAATTGTCGCATTCGGCGGGAGCGCGGTTGACGAGCCGCCACAGATGCGCCGGCGAGAGCGGCAGCTCGCGCACCTCGACGCCGAGCGGCGCGAGCGCCGCCGCCACCGCGTTGGCGGCGGTCGCCGCCACTGCCACCATGCCGCCCTCGCCCGCGCCCTTGGCGCCGAGCGGGTTGGTCTTGGAGCGCCGCAGCTCCATGGTGATGGCGCGCACGTTGGGAAAGTCGCACGCCATTGGCACGAGATAGTCGGCGAGCGAGGTGTTGAGGATCTGCGCGTCGCCGTCGTAGCGCACCTCGTCGAGAAAAACGCCGCCCAGGCCCTGCACCAGAGCGCCGATGGCCTGGCCGTGCACGATCTGCGGATTGACGGCGCGGCCGACATCCTCGATGGCGACGTAGTCGAGGATCTCGACCTCCCCGGTGCGCGCATCGACCGCGACATGGCAGGCATGGGCGCCGTAACTGTAGGTGCGGATTTGGGTCGCGAAGCTCCCTTCCGCCTCCATGCCGGCGAACTCCGCCAGCCGCGCGCGCTTGTCCCCGGCGCTGACCTCGCCGCCGGCGATGGTGATCTCCTCGTTGGGCAGGCCGAAGCGCTCGGTCGCGGCGGCCCGGATCGCGGCGAGAAGGTTGTTGCAGCCGTCCAGCACCGCGCAGCCGCCGACCACCATGGAGCGGGACGCGAAGGTGCCGAAGCCCTCGCGCAGGTAGGTGGTCGAGCCGTGCAGCACGCGCACGCGCCCGAACGGCAGCGCAAGCGTATCGGCGGCGACCTGCGCCAGCGTGGTCTCGAGCCCCTGTCCCAGCACCGACGAGCCCACGCGCACGGTGACCGAGCCGTCGCGCTCGACCGTCACGCGCGCGTTCTCCTTGCCGGAGCCGCCGCTCTCCACGAACGGCACGGCGGCGAGGCCGTGATAGCGCCCGTCGATCAGCCGGCCCTGCAGCGACTTCTTCTCCGCCCAGCCGATCTCGGCGAGCGCACGTTCGAAGGTCGCGTGGTAGTCGCCGGTGTCGAGCTCGGTCTCGCCCTCGTAGGGCACGAGCTTGCCGGTCGCGAACGGCAGCTCGGCCTCCCTGATCAGGTTCTTTCGACGCAGCTCCATCGGATCGAGGTCGAGGTCGCGCGCCACTATATCGATGAGCCGCTCGCGGAAAAAGTTCGCCTCGAACCGGCCGGGTGCGCGCACGGTGCCGACCGGCGTCTTGCTCGTCATCAGCGCCTCCACCGTGATGGCGACGTCGCGGATGGCGTAGGGCCCGGGCAGGAACTGCGCCGCCTTCGCCGGCACCACGCCGCCATTGGTGCGGATATAGGCGCCCATGTCGCCCCAGACGTGGCCGCGCAGGCCGAGGATGACGCCGTCGCGCGTGCAGGCGATCTCGATGTCGCAATCGACCTCGCGCGAGTGGTTGGTCGCCATCAGGTGCTCGCGCCGGTCCTCGATCCACTTGACCGGACGGCCGACATGGCGCGCGGCGAACGGAACGAGGAAGTCCTCGGGATAGAATTCCCCGCGCACGCCGAAGCCGCCGCCGACGTCGAGCTCGATCATGTCGATCGCGCCTTCCGGCACTCCGAGCATCGGCGCCAGCACCCGGCGATTGAAGAACAGCACCTTGCTGGCGCCGAATACCGTAAGTCGGCTGTTGGCCGCGTCCCATTCCGCGATCAGGCCGCGGGTCTCGAGCGGCACCGCGGTCAGGCGATGGCAGCGAAAGCTCTCGCGCCGCCTGTACTCGGCCTTGGCGAAGGCGGCGTCGGCATCGCCGAATGCCACCTTGTAGCGCACCGCGCGGTTGCTGCCGGTCGCCTCGAACAGAAGCGATGCGTCGCTCGCCGCGGCATGGCGATCCGGCAGCGCCGGCAGCGGCTCGATCTCGAGCGCGATCGCCGCCAGCGCGTCCTCGGCGAGCGCCTGGCTGTCCGCCACCACCACCGCCAGCGGCTCGCCCACGTAGCGCACCTTGTCGCGCGCGATCACCGGCTGCAGATAGGGTGCGAATTCCGGAAGGTTGGCGAGTCGCAGCGGGATCACCGGGACCGGATCGCCGATCTCGGCGGCGGTGATCACGGCGTGCACGCCCGGCCCCGCGCGCGCGGCGGCGGCGTCGAAACGGCGGATGCGGCCATGCGCCACGCCGCTGCGAAGAACCACCGCGTGCAGCATGCCCGCGCGCGTCAGATCGTCGACGAACTTGCCCGCGCCGGTGAGAAAGCGCGCATCTTCCGCCCGATCGACCGGCTGACCGATCAGCGCCGCCGCAGTCATGTTCATGGATGATGTTCGCGCAGGAATTCGACTAAGCTTCGACGGTAGTCCGCATCCCGTCACTCCGCAAGCAGACCGCCGCACTGCAACCGTGCAAGACTTACGCGCAACAAGGGTCTAGTCCCATGAAGATCATCGACATGAGCCACGTGATGAATGTCCACACGCCGGGCTGGGTCGGCTATGCCGGCAACAAGATGTATTACGCGCAGAACCTGCAGACCCAGATGATCGTGGCCCAGCGCATCGACACCGCGCTCCATGTCGGTACCCATTTCGACGGCGCCATGCACGCGACCGACAACCGCAAGGGCGACATGGCCTCGCTGCCGCTCGACTATCTGGTCAACCGCGGCGTGGTGGTCGACATCTCCGGCAAGATGTCGGACTGGGCGGTGATCACGCCCGAGATCATCGAGGGCGCCGGGGCGGACATCCGCGAGGGCGACATCTTGATCCTGCACACGGGCTGGCATCGCCACTATGAGGGCCGTCCGCAGCAGGACCTGGTGAAGTACTTCTGCTACCACCCCGGCCCCAATCTCGACACGCTGCACTGGATGTTTCAGAAGAAGATCAGGTGGTGGGGCATGGACACGGGGTCGTGCGACCACGCCATGAACACCTCGATCCGCACCATGCGGCCGGATCTGGCCGCGCAGTTCACCAAGCTCAAGGGCAAGACCCCGGCCGAGTTCTTCGGCACCTTCGAATACGTGCACAAGAAATCGAAGCGCCGGGTGGCGTCCGACGTGTTTCCCTTCCACAACTGGGCGTTCCAGGAGGGCCTCCTCCACGCCGAGAACCTCGGCGGCGACATCGAGCTCATGCTCAACAAGCGCGCGCTGATCGGCGCGTTCCCCTGGCGCTACGAGGGCCTCGAAGGCTGCCCCTGCCGCATCGTCGCTTTCCTCGACGCCGGCGACGACGTGGAGGCGGTGGGCAACGCGGCCAAGGCGATCCTGGAGATTTGAGGCCCTGCTCCGCCGCTGCAGAGTGAAAAACGAGATGCGGCGGTCTTGCGAGCGGTCAGGTTGGCCACAGAGTCCCGGAACGGGCTCGTGCAATTGCACGACTCCAAGCGATCGGAAAATCGCGGGACGAAGCGGCAGGCGGCCTAAATGCCGAAGCGCCAACGGCATTGGCGGTACGCTACCAAGCTACTCTGACCCCGCCCTTGCCGGCGTAGCTCTGGCTGCGATTGGAAAACTCGCCATCGAAGCTGGCGAACAGCCACGCATTCGGCGCGATGGCGAGCTTGGCGCCGCTGTCGACTCGCATCGCGTCGCTCGCCGCGCGCGGACCGTCGACGATGAATGCTGCACCGGGCAGCGCGATGAAGGTCGCGTTGACCGCTCGGTCGGCATGGAATTCATGCACCCACGACAGTCGCGCATAGGGCGACAGCACCCGTCCATTGGCGAAAGCGTAACGAGCATCGAACTGTGCGCCCAGGAATGTCGGCAGCGAAGATACGTTGAGCGAGCCGAAGGTGAGCCCGAGCGGGTCCGCCGCGCCGGCGGGGACCGGGTTCGCCTCGGCGAAGCCGTTCTGCCAGAGCTGGGAGAACTGCACGGCGGCGAACGGGGTGACCGCGAAAGCGCCGAACACCTGCTTGGCGCCCGCTTCCAGCCGTCCGCTTAGAAGATTGCTGCCGAACTTCCCGGTGGCGGTCTCGGCTGGGCCGATGCCGACGATGCTGCGCATCGTGTCGTTGCGGTACGTGCTGAAGCTCAGCGCCCCCGCCGCATAGAACGCGCCCCAGGTCTTGACCGCGTAGCCGCCAAAATGCGCGCCCTCCAGATGGCCGCTGGTGATGCGGTCGCGCACCGCGAAGTTCGAGCTGCTGCCGCCGAGGGCGAAGCCGGCGAGCAGATCGGGCGCGAACTGGTAATCGAGGCCCCCGGCGAGGCCCCCGGTGTTGTAGGAGAGGTCGGCGCTGCCGATGCCCGTCTCTCCGTTGAGCTTCGCGCTGCCGTCGAAGCCGGTGAGCCAGGCGCGCCAGCGCGGCTGGTCGAGCGGCGCCTTCGCGGGCATCGCCTTGAAGGCGGGATGCTCAGCTCTGGACTTTTTTTCCGGCGCGTAGGACAGCGGCTCGCCGCCGAGCGTGACGCCGTTGACGTCGACGGTCTCACGGTTACGCCAGAACGCGCCCTGATCCATCATGATGGAGTTGAACATGGCGGCGGCGCCGAACGCGGTCTCCTGCGTTCCGCTCACCCCTTCGCCGGAGAGCATGTCGAGCGCCGCCGGGATCTGGCTTGGTGCCAGGCCGAACAAATGAAACAGCGAGCCGCCGCGGTCGAAGGCGCCGTCGAGCGCTGCGGCGACCGCGGCCTGGTTCTGCGTGAGGCCGGCGATGCGGCGGCGGATGTCGGACTTCAGATGCAGCTCCACGTCAGTCGGGGTATAGGCGAGGCTGGCGGTGACGAACGCCGGCAGGTTCGTGACCAGCGCATCGAACGTGCCGCTCCGCCCTCCGGCCGCCGAGAGGATGGTGTAGTTGCGCGCGAGCCTGCCGCCCAGATAGGAGACCGCGACCGTCCCTGCGACGGTCGCGGTTCCGCTGGCATTGGTGCGGTCGGCGGTGCTGCCCTGCACCTCGACCATGTAGAGGCTCGCCGCCGACAGCACGAGGTTGCCGCTGACCGTCAGCGTGCCGACCGAATTGCCCGGCGCCAGCGTCGCGCCGGCGAGGATCGTGGTCGAGCCCACCGCGCCGTTGCCGCCCAGCGCTGCGCCCGCTTCGACCAGCACGCTCGAGGTGATCGAGCCGTTCACGGTCAGCAAACCGGAAGCGACAGTGGTAGGCCCGGTATAGGTGCTGGCGCCGGTCAGGATGGTCTGCCCGCTGCCGGCCTGCACCACTTGGCCCGGCCCCGAGATCGCGCCGGCGAAGGTGGAGCTGTCGGAGCGATTGAACACCAGGAACTTGTTGGCGCTGGCGTTGCACGACGCATCGCCGGCGTCAGCGCAGAACGCCACGTTGCCCAGGATGCTGCCCGCCGTCCCGCCCATGCCGAGCGCCAGCACGCCGTCGTTGATGGTGGTGCCTCCGGTGTAGCTCGCAGCCCCGGCGATGGTCAGGGTGCCGGTGCCGTATTTGACCAGCGGCCGCGAAAACGTCGTCCCGTTGAGCGCAGTGCCGTCCGTCAGGTACGACGCATCCGGCATCGAGCTGTTGTTGGCCAGCCCGAACTGCAACGTAGTTGCATGGGGGAAGTAGCTGGTGACGTCGTAGAGCGCGAACACGCCGCGGCCGATGGCTCCCGCCACCAGCACGTCGGCCGCGGGGTAGTAGACGAGCTGCGCCACCCACGCGTTCGGCAGGCCCTGTCCGAACGCCCGCCAACCCGACAAGTTGCCGTTTTCGCTGTCGGCGACCGTGATTGGGCTTTGCTGGCTGCTGATGACGCACCCGTCAATCGGAGAGTCGCAGGAGAGCGGGGTATTGAGCCCGCCCACCAGCAGCGCGTTGACGCCATTGTTGGAGATGAACTCGACCGCGGTCGGGCGGACGAACCCGGCGGGCAGGTTGGAGGTCAAGGGCGTGATCGTCGTGCCCTGGTTCTGCGTGCCCCAGAGGTTGATGCTGTCGGCGACGTAGAACCTGATCTGCCCCGGCGCGGTTTGCGTGCTCGGCGAGGTCGGGTCGAACACCATCGCGGTCGGCGACAGCCCGCCCGCCAGCGCATACGCCGGCAGCCGCACGAGCGGCGTTCCCCCGGTCGCGACATTGCTGCTGAACCACAGCTCGCCCTTGCCGTTGCTCGCCTTCACGCCGGCAAGCAGCGCGTCGGGATTGGCTGAGCTCCCGGTGTTGTTGGCGGCGGGGATGCCGTACGCGAGCGCCGTCACGGTCGAGTCGTCGTCGACCGTGCCGACGTTGGTCGTTTGCAGCGGCACGCTGCTGGCCGAGGCGGGTGTCGTGTCCTGCGCGACGTAGACGTTGTTACCCGTCACCCCGTTGAAGTCCTGAAAGCCGGGCGCGATGGCGAGCATCCTCGGATTGGCCCGATTGAGCACGAACGGCACGGTAAAGGGGCTGGTGTTGACGATCTCGCTCGAGCTGTTGGGGGCCCAGGCGTTGCACCCTGCAAACGGGCCGCTCGACGGGTTGTAGCTGCACAGGAGCGGCACGCCCAACGCAAAATCCGTGCTCGCGTTCGGGCTGATCTGATTGCGCTTGTCGTCGTAGACGATCCGGTTGGCGGCGCCGAGGCTGTCGGTCGTGAAGTAGAGCGCGCTCGTATTGGCAGTGAATGTGCCGTTGATCAGGACGTTGGTCCCGTCCGCGCCGGCCAGGGCGAGCCACAGCGGGCTGGTGGGCGCGGATTGCAGCGCCACGCCAGTGTCCTGCATTGCGGCGGCAAGCCGCTTGTTCAGGGTGTCGTAGGCCACGCTGTAGCTCTCCTGCACCTGCAGCGTGCTGGTGTTGAACCCGGTCCAGGCGCCGTCGTCGCTCTGCGGGTTGCTGCGCATGTAGACCCCGCCGTCGCTGGTCATCCACAGATTGCCGGCGGCGTCGACGACGAGGCCGCGCGAATCCGAATGTGCGGTCGAGCCGTTGCTGGTGTGCGCGAGCGTGATGCTGGTGGCGGTGTCCCCGCGCACCCGGAAGGCGGGCACCGTGAAGGGACTGTCGGGGATGCCGTCGCCGGTGACGTAGACGATGCGCGTGTCGGTGGGATCGATCGCCACCGCGAGGTTCACCGCCGCCTGCATGACTCCCAGGTTGGTGTCGGGCACTTTGAGTGCCGACCATGATCCGCCGCCGTTCTGCGACAAGTAAAGGCCCTTGAGCTGCGCACCGCAGGTCGGGGAAGCGGTGGGGCAGCCACCAGACGGGACGGGTTGCATTTCAGCGAGAGCGATCGCGACCGAGCCGTTAGGTCCCGCTGCAAGCTTCGGGACCATCTGATTGGTTGCGCCGCTGATGATGTTGGTTCCACCGCTCACGGCGGTGGCGCTGGTGAACACCGGGGTCCAGCTCTGTCCCGAATTGTGCGAGACGTAGACTCCGGTCGCCGTTGGGGTGCTCGCCGAGGTGACCGAGACGTAGAAGGTGCAGGAGCTCTGGGTACCGCAGTTGCCGGCATTCTGCGGATCGGGAACCAGCGCCGTCACCGGGCCGGCGGGAAGGCCCCCGGACCCCGACACCAGGCCGAAGCTCTGTCCGCCGTTGACGCTGCGGTAGAGGCCGTACGCGCCGCTTGCCGCAGTGGTTTGCGTTGTATTCTGTTCCTCGAATGTTGCCGCCAGGATCGTGCTTGCAGCCGCCGCCACCCCGATCACGCTCTGGCCGGTGAGGGCGGCCGCGCCCAGCGCCGACCAGGTGTTGCCGCCGTCGCTCGAATAAAGCAGGCCGGTGCGCGCCCCGCCGCGTCCGAACTCATTGCCGGTGTTGAAGTTGTTCCAGGCGCCGTTCGAGGTGATGCCGATGCCGGCGATCACGGTCCTGCCGGTGGGGTCGGTCGGGTCGAGAGCGAGGCTCGCGATCGAGAGCGAGGCCTGGTTGTCGGTGAGCGCCTTCCAGCTTGCGCCGCCATCGGTGGTGCGCCAGACGCCGCCGTTCACGCCCGCGATGAACATCGTTTGCGGGCCGAGCGCCGGGTCGAGCAGGATGGCTTGCACCGCGCCGCTGACTGTGCCGTTCGGAGGCGCATCGCCGCTTTGCGCGATGCTGATCGCCCCGAACTTCGGCGAGGGCCCCTGCGGGATGAAAGTCTGGTTGACCTGAACTTGGGCGGCCGCGGCGGTTGGTAGCAGCAACGCGGTCGCGATGAACAAGCCGCGCCATGGTCCGAGCATGGCACCATCCCTCGAACACATACGCGTTCACATCGCCCCTCTGTAGGGTGCCAGAAGAGAGAGGACAACGCGCCGTTGAATTGAGACTTCGCCTGCCTTTTTCGTCGAGTGTGGCGTTTGCAACACACGAGCCATTGCAATTTCTATTGCTGCGGAATGCCGGTGATCCTCTGGCCGCTTCGCCCCATCCCTCCTATGGGGGAGGGAGCGTGCCAAGTTTGCCGGCAGATCGTCGCTGAAGAACGGCACCGGGTGTGACGCCGTTGCGCCCTGACAAGAGAATCTAGCCCAAACGTCGCATACCGATATCGTGAGCATCCTCGCGGCTTGCAGCGGGGCGGCGACTTGACTAGCCTTTTTGCTGGCGCGCAAACGAAGCTCGGCCGCTCCCGGCAGGCGCGAACAGCACCGCAGCGATGGCGAAGGTTTCCGCACCGGACGGCGTCAAGCTCCACGTCGAGGAGGTCGGCTCCGGGACGCCGGTCGTGTTCGTGCACGAATATGCCGGCGACTATCGCAGCTGGGAGCCGCAGGTGCGATACTTCAGCCGCCAGCACCGCTGCGTCACCTACAGCCAGCGCGGCTATCCGCCCTCGGACGTGCCCTCCGATCCCGCGCGCTACTCGCAGGAGATCGCCCGCGACGATGTCATTGTGGTGATGGACGCGCTCGGCATCGACCGGGCGCACGTGGTCGGACACTCCATGGGCGCCTATACCGCGCTGCATCTGGGCATCCGCTACCCCCAGCGCTGCCTGTCGGTGACCGCCGCCGGCTGCGGCTGGGGCTCGGCGGCGGACGTCGGCACGCGCGACGCGATGAAGGCGCTGGCGGCCGAGACCGGCAAGATGTTCGCCGAGGAGGGCATCGCCGCGGCCGCTTCGAAATACGCCGACGCGCCGATGCGCCAGGCCTTCAGGCACAAGGACCCGCGCGGCTGGGCCGAGTTCGCCCGCATGCTGGCGGAGCATTCGGCGCAAGGCCATGCCCACACCATGCTCAACCTTCAGCTGAAGCGGCCGACGTTGTGGGAGATGGAGGATGCGCTCAAGCGCTTCTGCGTGCCGCTCTTGGTGATCGTCGGCGACGAGGACGATCTCTGCCTCGACGGCAGCGTTTTTCTCAAGCGCACGGTGCCGACCGCCGCGCTGCTGGTCGTGCCGCGCGCCGGCCATACCATCAACAGCGAGGAGCCGGCGGCGGTGAACGCGGCGCTCGCCGAGCTGTTCGCCGCCGCCGAGGCCGGCCGCTGGCTCGCGCACAAACCGGCGTAGGATGAGAGCAAATTCCGTGAAGTGGATGCAGAACTGTGCGGCGCGCTCAGTGTACTCCCCTCCCCCTTGTGGGGAGGGGTTGGGGGGTGGGGGTCGTGCGATTGGGGCACCAACGTTGCCAAACGCATCACCCCCTCCCCGGCCCTCCCCCACAAGGGGGGAGGGGGCACACCGAGTTTGCGGCTTGCCCTGATTCCAAACCGCTCTAGGGGGAGACCGACATGGACCTCAAGCTCGAAGGCAAGACCGCGCTCGTCACCGGCGGCAGCGAGGGGATCGGCAAGGGCATTGCCCGCGCGCTCGCGAAGGAAGGCGTCGACATCGCCATCTGCGCGCGGCGCAAGGACGTGCTCGAGCGGGCTGCCGGCGAGATCGCCAAAGAGACCAACCGCAAGATCGTCGCCATCCCCGCCGACCTGACCAAGGACGCGGATGCGAAGAATTTCATCGAGCAGGGCCACAAGGCGCTCGGCCGCGTCGACATCATGGTCAACAATGCGGGCTCCGCGCCCGGCGGCGTGATCGAACACCTGTCGGAAGCGGCCTGGGAGCAGTCGCTGCAGCTCAAGTTCATGGGCTACGTGCGCTGCCTGCGCTACGTGCTGCCGATCATGGTCAAGCAGGGCGGGGGGCGCGTGGTCAATCTGATCGGCAACGATGGCGTCAAGCCGTCCTATTGGGAGATCGCGCCGGGCGCGGCCAACGCCGCCGGGCAGAACCTGACCCTGTCGCTCGCCGGCCAGTACGGCAAGCACAACATCAGCTTCTGCGCGGTCAATCCCGGCCCGGTGCGCACCGAGCGCTGGGCCGGGCTGGTCGAGGCGATGTCGCGCGACATGGGATTGCCGTACGAGGAGGCCGACAAGCTGGCTCCGTCCGCGATCCCGCTCGGCCGCATCGCCGAAGTCGAGGAGGTCGCCAACCTCGTGGTCATGCTGGCCTCGCCGCTGATGCACATGGTCAACGGCACGCAGATCGAGATCGACGGCGGCCAGGAGAAGTCGTTGATGGATCGCCTGCGCGACCGCAAGTGACGGCGGCATCGGCGACGCTGCGTTTTTCGACATCGCTGCGCGCTTCTGCGAGCTTGACAAGCAACGGTAGGCGACTCGACTATTTGCGTACGAATGAAGCGGCATACCGATTGGGCCACGCGGGTTGCGAGCCATTCATTCCGCTGTCGTCCGCAGCACGTGTCGCTGATAGATGGGTTTCCGACGCATATCGGCTATAGCCGACATGCGCACCAAATAGTCCGATCGCGGGTAAACCCGAGATCGGATGCGCGGGGACGGCGGACTGAGGACTGCACAGAACTGCCGCCATGACATCACCTCATAAAATGGAGCACGGCATGCGCACTGGATATCAGCTCCTTCTGCTGGCCGCGGTGAGCGCCGTGGTCGCCGCGCTCGGCACTCCCGCCGGCGCGCAGGACACCCTCAAGATCGGCGAGCTCAACAGCTACAAGGCGCAGCCGGCCTTCCTCGATCCGTACAAGAAGGGCTGGGAGTTCGCGGTCGAGGAGATCAACGGCAAGGGCGGCGTGCTCGGCAAGAAGCTCGAGGTGATCTCGCGCGACGACGGCGCCAACCCGGGCGACGCCGTGCGCGTCGCCAACGAGCTGGTGACCCGCGAGGGCGTCAACATCATCGCCGGCACCTTCCTCTCCAATATCGGGCTCGCGGTCACCGAGTTCGCCGGCAAGCAGAAGGTTTTCTTTCTCGCGGCCGAGCCGCTGACCGACAAGATCACCTGGCAGGACGGCAACAGATACACCTTCCGCCTGCGCGCCTCGACCTACATGCAGGTCGCCATGCTGATGCCCGACGCGGTCGCAGCGAAGAAGAAGCGCTGGGCCCTGATCTATCCCAATTTCGAGTACGGCCAATCGGCCGCCAGCTGGTTCAAGCAGATGCTCAAGAAGGCGCAGCCCGACGTCGAGTTCGTGACCGAGCAGGCCACGCCGCTCGGCAAGGTCGATGCCGGCGCGGTGGCGCAGGCGGTCGACGACGCCAAGCCCGACGGCATCTTCAACGTCCTGTTCGGGCCCGACCTCGCCAAGCTGGTGCGCGAGGGCACCACGCGCGGCACGTTCAAGAACCGCACCGTGGTGAGCCTGCTCTCGGGTGAGCCGGAATATCTCGACCCGCTCAAGGACGAGGCGCCGGTCGGATGGATCGTCACCGGCTACCCCTGGGACGAGATCACCACGCCGGTGCACAAGGCCTTCGTCGCCGCCTACCAGAAGCGCTGGAACGACTATCCCCGGCTCGGCTCGGTGGTCGGCTACGTCACGATGCATTCGCTCGCCGCCGGCATCGGCAAGGCGGGCGCGACCGACACCGACAAGCTGATCGCCGCGTTCCGCGGGCTCAAGGTCGACAGCCCGTTGGGGCCGTTCGAATACCGCGCCATCGACCAGCAGGCGACGATGGGCGCCTATGTCGGCAAGATCGCGCTCAAGAACGGCAAGGGGACCATGTCCGATTTCAAATACGTCGACGGCGCCAGCGTGCAGCCATCCGACGCCGAGGTGAAGAAGCTGCGCCCCGCCGCCGCGATGAATTGATTGCGATAGCGGAATATAAAGACTGTCGTCCCCGCGCAAGCGGGGACCCATCTATCGGCGACACGTGCTGCACAATGGGTCCCCGCTTTCGCGGGCACGACAACGGGTGCTGTCGGCGCAGTCAACCAGATCGGTGTGCATCTAGCAGCTGTGCCACTGCATGACCCCCGAAGCCTTCCTGTTCCAGGCGCTCAACGGCCTCGCCGCGGCATCGAGCCTGTTCCTGGTGGGCGCCGGCCTCTCGCTGATCTTCGGCGTCACCCGCATCATCAACATCGCCCACGGCTCCTTCTACATGCTGGGGCTTTATGTCGCCGCGAGCTTCGCCATCAAGCTCGACGGCGCGCTCGGCTTCTGGGGCGGCATTGTGGCCGCCGGGCTCATCGTGGCCGCGCTCGGCGCGCTGATCGAGGTCCTGCTGCTGCGCCGCATCTACCAGGCCCCGGAGCTATTCCAGCTGCTCGCCACGTTCGCGCTGGTGCTGGTCATCAACGACGCGGCGCAATTCATCTGGGGCCCCGAAGACCTGCTCGGACCGCGCGCGCCGGGCTTGCGCGGCTCGGTCGAGATCCTCGGCCGCAACTTTCCGAGCTACGACCTGTTCCTGATCGTGGTCGGTCCCGTGGTGCTGCTGCTCTTGTATCTGATGCTGGCGAAGACCCGCTTCGGGCGACTGATCCGCGCCGCCACGCAGGACCGCGAGATGGTCGGCGCGCTCGGCGTCAACCAGGCGATGCTGTTCACCGTGGTGTTCGCGCTCGGCGCCTTCCTGGCCGGCTTCGGCGGCGCGCTGCAGGTCGCACGCGAGCCGGCCAATCTGGGACTCGACCTGATCGTGATCAGCGACGCCTTCGTCGTGGTGGTGGTCGGCGGCATGGGCTCGATCGGCGGCGCCTTCCTCGCCGCAGTCATCATCGCCGAGGTGAAGGCGTTGTGCATCGGGCTCGGCGTCGTCGACTTCGGCAGCTATGCCGTCAACTTCTCCAAGCTTACGCTGGTCGCCGAGTTTCTGGTGATGGCGGTCGTGCTGATCGTTCGGCCGTACGGGCTGCTTGGCCGTCCCCAGGCGGTGGTGCGCAACCCGGCCGAGATCGGCGATCCGATCCGTCCGGCCGGTCCGGCGCTCAAGCTCGGCGCGGCTGCCGTGCTCGTCGCCCTCCTGCTGCTGCCGCTCGTCAACACCGCCTCGCCCTATACGCTGGTGCTGGCGGTCGACGTGCTGATCGCGATCCTGTTCGCGACCTCGCTGCACTTCATCATGGGTCCGGGCGGCATGCACTCCTTCGGCCATGCCGCCTATTTCGGGCTCGGCGCCTATGGCGCGGCGCTGATGGTGAAGTTCCTCGCGGCGCCGACCGGCCTCGCGCTCGCCGCCGCCCCGGCCGCCGCGCTCGTCGGCGGACTTCTCTTCGGCTGGTTCGCGGTGCGGCTCGCCGGCGTCTACCTGGCGATGCTCACGCTCGCTTTCGCGCAGATCGTCTGGTCGATCCTGTTCCAGTGGCAGGAGGTGACCGGCGGCTCCAACGGCGTTCTCGGCATCTGGCCCGACTTCCCATTCGACAGCCGCGCGGCCTTCTACCTGTTGACGCTCGCGCTGGTCGTGGTCGGGGTGGTGCTGCTGCGCTGCTTCCTGTTCGCGCCGTTCGGCTACGCCATGCGCGCCGGGCGCGACTCCGCGCTGCGCGCGGAGGCGATCGGCATCGACGTCAAGCGCGTGCACTGGCTCGGCTTTGCCGTCGCCGGCGCCTTCGCCGGCGTCGCCGGCGGCCTGTTCGCCTTCGCCAAGGGCACGATCTCTCCCGACGTGGGGTGGGTGTCGCGCTCGATCGACGCCATGGTCATGGTGCTCCTGGGCGGCATCCAGACCCTGAGCGGGCCGATCGTCGGCGCCGCGGTATTCACCATCCTGCAGGACAACGTCATGCGCGAGACCGCGTTCTGGCGCGGCCTCCTGGGTGCCGTGATCCTGCTGCTGGTGCTGGTGTTCCCGGGCGGCATCGTCGGCGCGCTCGGCAAGCGCTTCGCGGCGCGGAGCAAGCGCGCATGAGCATCCTCATCGCCGTTGCGTGTCCCGGGCGCAGCGCAGCACGAAGTGGTGCGCTGCAGACCCGGGACCGTTACGCACCGATATCTTGGCGGTCCCGGATCAGCGATTCACCGCTGCGCTGGCGCTTGCGCTGCATCGCATCCGGGACACGTCGGACTGAGTTGGGGCCATGACCAGCATCCTCTCAATGCGCAACCTGTCCAAGTCATTCGGCGAGGAAGCGCGGTGAACATGCTCTTCAACATTAGCTTAAGGTGTGTATCCCGGGCGCAGCGCAGCACGAAGTGGTGCGCTGCAGACCCGGGATCGTTACGCACCGATATCTTGGCGGTCCGGATCAGCGATGCACCGCTGCGCTGGCGCTTGCTCTGCATCGCATCCGGGACACGTCGGACTGAGTTGAGGCCATGACCAGCATCCTCTCCGTGCGCAACCTGGCCAAGGCGTTCGGCGGCGTGCGCGCGGTCGATGACGTCAGCTTCGAGTTGCGCGAACGCGAGTTCCTGGCGCTGATCGGCCCCAACGGGGCCGGCAAATCGACCTGCTTCAACATGATCAACGGCCAGCTCGCGCCCGACCGCGGCGACATCGTCCTCGCCGGCCGCAGCATCGTCGGCCTCAAGCCGCGCGAGATCTGGCGCCTCGGCGTCGGCCGCACCTTCCAGGTGGCGGCCACGTTCGGCTCGATGACCGTGGCCGAGAACGTGCAGCTGGCGCTCGCAAGCCATCACGGCGAGATCTTCCGCTTCGGCGCCGCGCTCGCGCGCCGCCATCGCGATCGCGCGGTCGCGCTGCTCGATCAGGTCGGCATGGCGGACGCCGCCGGGCGCGCCTGCAAGGAGCTCGCCTACGGCGACGTCAAGCGGGTCGAGCTCGCCATCGCGCTCGCCAGCGCGCCGCGCCTCCTGTTGATGGACGAGCCGACCGCCGGCATGGCGCCGCGCGAGCGCAACGACCTGATCGCGCTGGTCAAGCGGCTGGTGGTCGAGCGGGGCATCTCCGTGCTGTTCACCGAGCATTCGATGGACGTGGTGTTCGCCTATGCCGACCGCATCATCGTGCTGGCGCGCGGGGCGCTAATCGCCGACGGCAGCGCCGATGCGATCCGCGACAACGCGCAGGTGCAGCAGGTCTATCTCGGCACCGGCCGCACCTTCCGGCCCCGCGCGGAAGTCAGCCCAGGAGGGCTGACATGAGTGCGGCGATGCTCGAAGTCGAACGCCTCAAGGCGTGGTACGGCGCGGCGCAGATCCTGTTCGAGCCGTCGTTCCACGTCGGCCGCGGCGAGGTGGTCGCGCTGATGGGCAGGAACGGCGCCGGCAAATCGACGACGTTCAAGGCGCTGATGGCGCTCATCCCCCAGCGCGCGGGGACGGTGCGCTTTCTCGGCGAGGACATCTCGCGGCTCAAGCCCTACGAGATCGCGCGGCGGGGGCTCGGCTTCGTGCCGGAAGACCGGCGCATCTTCTCCGACCTCACCGTGCTCGAAAATCTCGACGTCGGGCGCCAGCCGGTCCGCCATCGGCGCGACGGCGCTTTGGCGCCGGCGTGGACGCCGGAGAAGCTGTTCGCGATCTTTCCCAATCTCGCCGAGATGCGCGACCGCCGCGGCGCCCATATGAGCGGCGGCGAGCAGCAGATGCTCACGGTCGCGCGCACGCTCATGGGCAATCCCCTGCTGGTGATGCTCGACGAGCCGTCCGAAGGCGTGGCGCCGGTGATCGTGGAGCAGATGGCCGACTCG
>DATBKV010000278.1:0-16529 GCA_036555745.1 Xanthobacteraceae bacterium
GCTGTCTCGCTCGAGGCCACCGCATTGCCCTCGCTCGTGATCATTGCCGGCATCTTGATCACCTACAAGCTCGCCGGCCTGTTCGGCATCGCCATCGCCGTGACCACCATGTTGGCGCTCGCCGGCATGGTGGTGGCGCTCGACGCCTTCGGCCCGGTCACCGACAACGCCGGCGGCATCGCCGAGATGGCGGGCCTGCCCAAGGAGGTTCGCAAGTCGACCGACGCGCTCGATGCGGTCGGCAACACCACCAAGGCGGTGACCAAGGGCTATGCCATCGGCTCCGCCGGACTGGGCGCGCTGGTCCTGTTCGCCGCCTACAACGAGGATCTGAGATTCTTCATCGGCAATGCCGCGACCTTCCCGTACTTCCGGGGCGTCCAACTCGATTTCTCGCTCAGCAATCCGTTTGTGGTCGCCGGCCTGTTGTTCGGAGGCCTGCTGCCTTACCTGTTCGGCGCGCTCGGGATGACCGCGGTCGGCCGCGCCGCCTCCGCCATCGTGGAGGAGGTGCGCCGGCAATTCCGCGACAAGCCCGGCATCATGCAGGGCACGGACAAGCCGGACTACGGCCGCGCGGTCGACCTGCTCACGCGCGCCGCCATCAAGGAGATGATCTTTCCCTCGCTGCTGCCGGTGCTCTCGCCGATCGTGGCCTATGCCGTGGTCTACTGGATCGCCGGCGGCGGCGCCGTCGGCAAGTCGGCGGCGTTCTCCGCGGTGGGCGCCATGCTGCTCGGCGTGATCGTAACCGGCCTGTTCGTCGCAATCTCGATGACGTCCGGCGGCGGCGCCTGGGACAACGCCAAGAAATACATCGAGGACGGCCACTACGGCGGCAAGGGCTCGGAGCCGCACAAGGCGGCGGTGACCGGCGACACCGTCGGCGATCCCTACAAAGACACGGCCGGTCCCGCGGTCAACCCGATGATCAAGATCACCAACATCGTGGCGCTGTTGCTGCTCGCCGTGCTCGCGCACTGGCACTGATTCACCCGGCGCGGCAAATTCCGGCGGCACGCCTGGCGTTCGCTGGCCCCCGGCGCATGTGCCGGGGAGTCGGCGCGGGGCTCAATGGTCGAAGTGAAACTCCAGCACGTTCGCGCCGTCCTTGACGGCGGTGCGGATGCGATCCGCATTCTGCCGCAGCATGAACCCCGCCAGCCGCCGGTAGCCGGCGTCGGTCTCGATGATCTCGCGGCCGGAGGGCCGCTCGTCCGGAAATTCGAGCGCCTCGCCACGGTAGCTGATCCGCACGTCGAGATTGAACTCGTCGAAGCGTGCCTCGATGGTGATCGGTCCCTGCGGCTCGCAGTGCTCGCGAATGGCCTCGATCGTCTGGTTGATGCCGAAGGCGACGCGGACCATCACATCGGGACGTGCGCCCCAGCCGCGCCCGGCGGCGTCGAAGAATTCGTTCACCTCGGCGACCGCGTCGGCGGACGCCGGATCGAGGGCGAGCGACACCCGCTGCCGCTGGCCGATCCGGAATACGCCGTTGAGCAGCAACGCCGTGATGGTGCCGAGAACGATGGAGGAGCCCACGATCGGCTGCAGAGCGCTCGGAATGCCGGTGGCGAAGCCCGGCAGGATCTCCGCGGCGACCCCGGCGGAGATGCCGAGACCGATCACGATGGTGCGCCGCGCATCCAGCATGCGCGAGCTGATCGTCTGCAGGCCGCTGATCAGGACGAAGCAGGCCGAGAACAACAGCGCGGCCCCCATCACCGGGCGCGGCATCAGGATGAGCGAGCCGGTGACCGAGGGCAGGAACGCGAGCACGATCAGGATCGCGCCGACTGCGTATCCGATCACCCGGCTGCTCATACCGGTGGCCGCCTGCAGGCCGATATTGGCAGTCGAGGGAGTAAGCCCGAGCGTGCCGACCAGGCCGGCAAGGATATTGGCCAATCCGTTGGCGAGCGTGCCGCGGCTAATCGAGCCCATCTCGGCCCGCACCCAGTGCGGGTCGTTGATCCGCTGCAGCGCGGTGATGTCGCCGATGCCCTTGAGCGTGACCGCCAGCGCGGCGACCGTGAACGGCATGATCATGGCCGGCGCGAACGCCAGGCCGGCCTCCGGCAGGTGCGGTATCGCAAACAGGTGCAGCTCGGCGAACACTCGCGAGGCGTCTCGCGGCAGCATGCCGGTGAGGAACGCCGCGCCATAGCCGGTGGTGATCCCGATCATCGCGCAGAACAGCTTGGCCTGCCCCTTGCCCCAGACGTTCAAGCCGACCATCGTCATCAGCGTCACCGCGGCGACCAGCCAATAATCGCGGTCCACCGGCTCCTTCACGCCGACCCCGATCACGTAGCGACATCCGATCGCGGCGAGGCTGGTGCCGACCAGGAAGACCACCAAGCCGCCGATCTCCGGCGGCAGCAGCGGCCGGATGCGATGTAGGATGGGCGACAACGCGGACTGGATCACCCCGGCAAACAAGGTCATGCCGAATACGAGCGGCAGGCCGCCGAGCTTCAGCGCGGCGATCGCGGGCTCCAGGAAGATTCCGTCATGGCAGCACGGGCAGAGATACCGGCTGCCGACCGGCCCGCGCGGCAACGACTGTAGGATGGATGCGATGCCGAGCGCGATCAGCGAGAGGCTGAGCATGTTGATCGAGGCCTCGGTCGGCAGTTCGGCCAACTGGATCACCAGGGCGGGAAAGATCAGCTGGATGCGCACCAGGCTGACATGCTGGAAGCCGACGAGCGCGGTCAGAAGGGGCGGGGGAACGTCGCCGAGCCCGTGGATGAATTCTCCCGGCTTCCTGGCTTGCGCGGACGGCCGCGTGCTCCGCCACAACTGGAGCCACGGGCCGACTGCCTGTCTGACGGTTCGAGCCAGCCGAAGCCGCTCGGGAGCAGGCATGCCCGTCACTGCCGCAGCTTGCCGATGCCGTCGGCCTGGGTCGGGCAGATCACGAACTCGTCGGTGAAGCCGCCGATATCGAACAGCCGCTTGACTTCGCCGATCACACCGCAGAGCGCGAGCTTGCCCTGCCGGCCCGCCGCGGCCCGGTTGGCGATCAGCAGAGCGCGGAATCCGGCGCTGCTGATGTAGGCGATATTCTTGAGATCGACCACGAGCGAGCCCCGGCCGCCTTGCACCAGCGAAACCAATCGATCGCCGAACTCCTTGGCGGTGGTGCTGTCCAGGCGACCATGGGCCTCGACGATCGGGATGTCCTCGGCGACCCCTTCGACCAGTTTCATGCCGTGCTCCACGTGTTCCCTGCTGCTCATGATCCCAGGCGCTTCATCAAGCGCAACTGATTGACCCGGTCGCGACGGGTATAGGCCTGCTTATCCGTCAGCTTGCGCACGAAATGCAGCCCGACTCCGCCGATTTCGCGTGGACTGCCCGTGAGGTCGGGTGCCGGCACGGCGAGCGGGTCGAACGGCCTGCCGTCGTCCTCGACGATTGCCTCGACGATCCCGTCACGCACCTCGAGGCGCACGACGATCTCATGATGCGCTGCATCCTCGTAGGCGTAGGAAATGATATTATTGAGGATTTCGTCAAGCGAGACATTCAGCGCGACGACGACTTCGTTGGAGAAATGGTGACGCGCCGCCAAGGCGTCCACCATTTCCGCCACCCGCGCGATCTCGGACAAGTCGTTGGCAATGCGCAGCTCGGACACGGCTGGCAATCCCGCCTTTGACGAAACCGAAGGTCCGGTGCTCATCGCTTCGAGAAGAGTCCCAAGCGGCTAAATTGTCGCACTATAGCCGGTTGTGCGCCGCGCACCATCGCCGGGAGGAAGCCTTGCCGGCGATCCGCGGAATCCGGCTCCAGAACGATGCATCGCACGACCGACGGTCGAAGTCATGCCTGTTCTCGCGGCTCGTTAGCTGTCGTCAAGGCTGGAGACCGGCCGTTGCTGGCCTTGCCGATACTGTCGGCCGGCATGTAGGTTGCCGGCCGGTCGGCTTCGGCGGCGTTCGGGCTCATCCGGCGATACGCCGGGCGGACGAAGCGTCGAGGCTCGCAACTCCCGCGGCCAAGCGCCCGCCCGCTCATCAGGCGCGATGTGGAATGCCTCCGCTCAGACCAATGCCGATGATGTCCATTGCCATGTGCCGCCACGGCGGCGAGCTCGCGGGATGGGTTCCAGCGTGAGCGCGCGGGCCGCCGCCGCGGTGCTGGTCGTCGATGACGTCCCGGAAAACCGGGATCTGCTGGTGCGCAGGCTGCAGCGACTCGGCATCAGCGAGGTTGAGCAGGCGTCCAACGGGATCGAAGCGCTGGCGGCGATCGAGCGCAGAAATTTCGATCTCGTGCTGCTCGACATCATGATGCCGGAACTCGACGGGTTCGGCGTGCTTGAGCGGCTCAAGGCCAATGGCCGCGTCAACGATCTGCCGATCGTGGTGATCTCGGCGCTTAACGAGATCGAGCCGGTGGTGCGCTGCATCGAGCTCGGCGCGGAGGATTTCATCTTCAAGCCGTTCAATCCGACCTTGTTGCGCGCCCGCGTCGAGGCCACCCTCGAGAAGAAGGCGCTGCGCGACCGCACGCGCGACGAGCTCAAGCGCAAGCAGATGGAGCTCGGGGAGGCGCGCTTGCTGCAGCTTGCGCTGGTGCCTCCTCCGCTGCGCGAGTCGATCCGCGGCCGGACCGCCGCCATCGATGTCATCCTCGAGCCGGCCCAGGAAATCGGCGGCGACCTGGTCGACCATTTTCGGGTCGGCGAGGACCTGCTGGTGATCGCCCTCGGGGACGTCTCCGACAAGGGCGCCGGCGCCGCGCTCATGATGGCGCGAACGCATTCGCTCGTGCGCGGAGTTTCGGCGCGGCCGGACGCGGCCGCGTTGTTCCGCGAGCCGCAGCGCGCGATGGCGCTGCTTAACGCCGCGCTCGCCAACGGCAACCATGCCGGCATGTTCGTCACCTTCCTGCTTGGCGCCGTCGATCTCGCGGCCGGGCGGCTGCGCTATGTGCGCGCCGGCCATGTGCCGCCCTATCTGCGCCGCCGGGACGGCGGCGTGGAGCGCCTGCAGCAGCACGGGGGGCCGCCGCTTGGCTTCAGCGAGGATGCCCTCTATAAGCCGGCTGACACCGCCTTTGACGCTGGCGACGCGGTCCTCGTCCTGACCGACGGATTCACCGAGGCGTCCGATCCTGCCGGACAGTTGTTCGGCGACGAGCGGGTTGCCAACTACATGATCCAAGCCGACCCATGCGATCCGGACCTGTTGCCCGCGCTGGTCCGGCGCGTGCGCGACTTCGAAGCTGGTCGGCCGCCGTCCGACGACATGGCGGCTCTCGTGCTCTCGCTGCGCTGAGATCGAAATGACGGCAGCCAGCGATCCCAACATCACGACACCGCGCCGGCCTTGGTATCGGAGCATCGCCGGCAAGCTGCTGCTCGCGTTCGCGCTGATTGCTGCGCTGACGGTCAGCGCGACCTGGCTGTCACTGATCCGCTTCAACGAAATCGACACGGCGATGAACCGGGTGACGGCGGTCAGCCTCCCGCTGGTCGAGCTCTCGCTCGGCGTCGAATCGAAGGCCGCCGAATTGGCCGTGCTGGCGAGCCAGGTCGGCAACGCGAAGGACGAGACCCAGCGCTTCGAGCGCATGGAGCGTCTTTCGGACCAGATCGGCCAGCTCTGGAGCACGCTCGGCAAGCTGCAGTCGATCATCTCCGAGGAAGGGGCGGCCGCGCGGTTGCAGGAGCTGGTGGCCGAGCTCAATACCAAGGTGGGCGAGCTCGACCGCGCCACCCGCGAGGTGCTGGTGCTGGGCGAGCGCAAGGACCACGCGATCGGGCAGGCCATCGCCGTCAACGAAGCCGGAATACGCGGGCTATCGCAGACCACCGACGATCTGCTGGCGCGCATGGCGGCGGGTCTCGGTCGGGGGGAAGCCGCTCCGCCGAATCTCCCAGACCTGCGGCAGGATCTCCTTAGGCTGCGGGCCGCTTATGCGGCGCGCGCAAACTTCATTCGGCTCACCACGTTGCTTAGCGACATCGCGGCCGCGGCCAGTGCCGACGCGCTGTCGCGATTGCGCGAGCAATTCTCCGCGGCGGCGGACGCGTTGCTGCGCGATCTCGCCGCCGTCACCCCGCAGGCCGGGGCCGGGGGGCCCCGTACCGACGATTTTCACGCGGCGGCTCAATCGCTGATCGCGGTTGGAAGCGGCAGCGGCGGCCTGCTCTCAATTCAGTCGAAGCTGTTGCCGGAGCGGCAGGCGGTCGCCGAGAATCAAGCCTCGCTGCAGAAGATCGGAGTCGATCTGCGCAACGAGGTATCGAGCCTGAGCGAGCGCGCGAAGGCCGAGGCGACCGCCACGGCGGCTTTGTCCGCGCGGGCGATCGCTCACAGCAGGCTGTGGCTCATCCTGATCGCCGCCGCCAGTCTCCTCATCGCCGGGCTGATCGTCTGGCTGTTCGTCTTCCGTTACGTCATCCGGCGGCTGACCGAGCTGGCCGGCAGCATGCTCGCCATTGCGCGCGGCGAGCTTGCCACGCCGATTCCGGCGCTCGGTCCTGACGAACTGGGTGACATGAGCCGTACGCTTGCGGTGTTTCGTGACAACGCCCGCGAAATTCATGCCGCCCGCGACGAAGCGGAAAAGGCGCGGGCGGAGGCGGAGGCCGCTTCGCGAACCAAATCCATCTTCCTCGCCAATATGAGCCACGAGTTGCGCACGCCGCTCAACGCGATCATCGGCTATAGCGAAATCCTGGTCGAGGATGCAACCGATCGCGGCGACGCCGCCAGCGTGGGCGATCTGCAGAAGATCCAGGGAGCCGGCAAGCACCTGTTGGACCTGATCAACGGGATTCTCGATCTTTCGAAGATCGAGGCCGGCCGCATGGACGTCTATCTCGAGCAGATCTACCTCGCCAAGCTGGTCGAGGAGGTGCGCACCATCGTCGAGCCGCTGGTCAAGAAGAACGGCAACGAGCTGGTGATTCGCTGTCCGCCCGACATCGGCTCGATGCGCACCGATCTCACCAAGCTCAAGCAGAGCCTGATCAACCTCCTCAGCAACGCCGCGAAGTTCACGCAGAATGGAACGGTGACGCTGTCGCTGTCCCGCGCGCAGCCGGACTCGGGACCGGCGCGGTTCACGTTCCACGTATCCGATACCGGCATCGGCATGAACGAGGAGCAACTCGGCCGCCTGTTCCAGGCGTTCACGCAGGCCGATTCGTCGACCACGCGCCATTATGGAGGAACCGGGCTCGGGCTGACCATCACTCGCCATTTCGCGAGCATGCTGGGCGGGACGATCCAGGTCACGAGCAAGCCGGGGGAGGGCTCGAGCTTCATCATGAGCTTGCCGGACCAGCCCATTGCGGCTTCCGCGCCCGCGGTCTCCGCGCCGGCGGGCTCGGCCGCGCCGGTGGCGGCACCGGAGCAGCAGGGAAGCGGCCTTACGGTGCTCGTGGTCGACGACGATCCGGCCGTGCATGATCTGCTGACGGCGGCGTTGACGAAGGAGAACTACCGCCTGCTGCATGCCCGCGACGGCGCCGAAGCGCTCGAAATTCTGCGCCGGACACCGCCCGACATCGTCACCCTCGACGTGATGATGCCCAAGATCGACGGCTGGTCGGTGCTGGGCGCCATGAAGTCGGATCCGGCGCTCGATCACATCCCGGTCATCATGGTGACCATCGTCGACGACCGCAATCTCGGCTATTCCCTCGGCGCCTCCGAGTTCATGACCAAGCCGATCGACCGCTCGCGGCTGCTGGCGTTGGTGCGCCGCTTCGCCGGCCACGAGCCGCAGGCGCGCGTGCTCATCGTCGACGATGATCCCGAGGTGCGCGATATCGTGCGCACCACGCTTGAAAGCTCGGGACTGAAGACGTTTCAGGCGGCCAGCGGACGCGCCGCGATCGAGTGGCTCGAGAGCCATCCGCCGCCGTCGCTCATTCTGCTCGACTTGCTGATGCCGGAGATGGATGGGCTCGAGTTCCTCAACCGCATCCAGGGGCGGGACAAGCTCGGCGACGTGCCCATTGTCGTGCTGACCGCAAAGGACCTCAGCGAGCAGGAGCGCGCGTTCCTGGCGGAGCGGACATTGCTGATCCTGAGCAAGGGTGCGCAGCCGATCAGCAGCCTCGGCTCGACGCTTTCGGCAATCGCCAAGCAGCGCGTGAAGCGCGAGCCCGCGGCCGAACAGCACGTTGCCGCAGCAGGGTGAAAAGGATGCCGAAGATCCTCTTGGTCGAAGACAACGAGATGAATCGCGACATGCTGACGCGGCGGCTCACCCGCAACGGCTTCGAGGTCGTAGTTGCCGTCGATGGCGAGCAGGCCGTGGCCATGGCTGCCGCCGCCAAGCCGGATCTGATCCTGATGGACATGAGCTTGCCGGTGATGGACGGATTGGAGGCGACGCGCCAGGTCAAGGCCGAGCCTGCCACGCGCTCGATTCCGGTCATCGCACTAACTGCCAATGCCCTGGTCGAGGATCGCGAACGGGCGCTGGCCGCCGGCTGTGACGACTTCGACACCAAACCGGTCGAGCTGCCGCGCCTTATCGAGAAGATCAAGGTTCAGTTGCAGGGCACGATGAGCGCGCCGCCGCATGCCGCATCCGGCACCACGCCCGGAGCGTGAAGGGTCGGAACTCGCCGCCATATGGCCTCTGGCGGCGCACCAGCCGTGCCGCGCGCCGCTCGCGAGCACGGCCGCTCAGAACAGCTTGAACATCGCGTTGACGTAGGCGTAATCCTTGCCGCCGGTCGGCGTCGTGCGGCTGACGAAATCGAATACCCTGCCGTCCTGCATCCGGTAGTCGGCCAGCCGCTCGACGCGGCGGTTCTTGTCGAAATAGACCGCGACCACGCGTTGGTCGACGACCTTCTGCGGCATGAAGCCGATCGCCCGCTCGGAGCGTTGCGAAATATAGTAGAAGGCCTCGCCGCTGAGCGTGGCGACCGTGGAAGGCGTGCCGAGCACGATCAGGACCTGCTCCTGCGTCGAGCCGATCGGGATCTGCTCGAGCGCGCCGTCCGGCATGATATAGCCGTGCTGATAGGTTTCGGAGAAGCAGCCGCCGAGCAGCAGGCCGAGCGCCAGGGGTACCGCGAACCGCGCGGCACTCAAGCCGGTAAAGCGCTTCGGTCTGTTCATGCGGCTGGTGATCCCCATATCACGGCTGCCTTCACCGGTGCCGCGGCGTTCGGGCGCGGTCGCCCGAGTGCCGGCGCGGTCGCCGTCCGACTTCAGGCTGCCGAGCTAACCCAATGATATTGCGCCTGTTTCGTCGGACCCCGCACGACACCATCGCCACTCTCTATGGCATGATCGTGGCACAGGCGCGCGCCCCCGCGTTTTACCGGGGCTACGGCGTGCCCGATACGGTCAACGGCCGGCTGGAAATGATCATGCTGCACGCGGTGCTGCTGCTGGGCCGGCTGGAAGAGGAGGGGCCCGCGCTGCGGGCGCTCGGGCAGCGCCTCTTCGACCGGTTCTGCCGCGACGTCGACGACAGCCTGCGCGAAATGGGCGTGGGCGATCTCGCCGTGCCGCGCAAAATGCGGCGGGTCGGGGCGGCGTTCTACGCCCGCCAGGCGGCCTACCGCGCCGCGCTCGCGGCCGACGGCGAGGCGGTGCTTGCCGCGGCGTTGCAGCGCAATGTATTTGCCGGCGCGGCGCCGGGCCAAGCGGCAGTTCGGCTCGCAGCTTACGTGCGCGAGGCTCAGCGCCAGCTCGCCGCGCAATACGGATTTGAGCGCGCGCTACTCGCCTTTCCCGATCCCGAGCGGGTGCCGCCGCGCGCATGAGCCAAGAGGATGCAACGATGATACGGGCTCGAGCCACGGAGGAATCCTGTTGGAGTGCCCCGCTTGCGGTAAGCGACGTGCCTGAGAGCGGACGCCACATCGATCTGCTTGCCGACGCGCAGGCGCGCGCGGCCGTCGCCCGGCTTGCGGGACTTCGAGACCTGCCGCGCCTGACCGCGAGTTTCGACGTCGCCCCGCATGGACGCGGTGGCCTCGCGGTGACCGGCCGGGTATCGGCAACGGTGGGCCAGACCTGCGTCGTTACGCTCGAGCCGGTAGAGAAGGAAGTCGACGAAGCCATCGATCTGGTGTTTGCCCCCGCCGAGAGCTTGCCGGCAGTCGAGCACGGCGAGGAGGTCGAGGTTCCACACGAGGATGCGCCCGAGGCCATCATCGGCCGGCATATCGATCTCGCCGCGATCGCAACCGAGTTTCTCATCCTCGGCATCGATCCTTATCCTCGCAAGCCGGATGCGGTATTCGACGCGCCGACGGTGCGCGATGATTCGGCGCACCCGTTTGCCGCGCTCGCAGCGCTCAAGAAAGAACGCGGCGGCAAGCGCGGGCGACGATAGGGGCCCCCTGTTGTGTCCGCCGCCGACACGGTATTCTCGCGTCATGCCCCAGACAGTCCGCATTGCGCTCGACGCCATGGGGGGGGACCATGGGGCAGCAGTGGTCGTTCCCGGCGCCGCGCTGTCGCTCGCCCGTCATCCCGATATCGAGTTCTTGCTGTTCGGCGACGGTGCCGCGATCGAGCCGTTGCTGGCCCCCCGGCCTCAGCTCAAGGCCGCAGCGCGGCTTGTGCACACGGACGTGATGGTGCAGATGCACGACAAGCCGAGTCAGGCGCTGCGCAAGGGGCGGCGGAAGTCCTCGATGTGGCTCGCAGTCGACGCGGTCAAGCGCGGGGAAGCCGACGTCGCGGTGTCGGCCGGCAATACCGGAGCGTTGATGGCCACCGCCAAGATCGACCTGCGCACGATGGCCGGGATCGAGCGGCCGGCGATCGCCGCCATCTGGCCCACCTTGAAGGGACGCTCGATCGTGCTCGACCTCGGCGCCTCGATCGGGGCCGACGCCGGACATCTCGTCGACCTCGCCGCTATGGGCAGCGCCATGGCGGCCGCCGTCTTCGGCCTCGATCGGCCCACCGTCGGGCTCCTCAATATCGGGGTCGAGGAGGTCAAGGGGCTGGAGGAGGTACGCGAGGCCGGCCAGATGCTGCGGGCGGGCGTGTTCCCGCAGTTCGAATTCGAATATGTCGGCTTCGTCGAGGGTGACGACATCGGCAAGGGAACGGTGGATGTGGTGGTGACTGAAGGCTTTTCCGGCAATATCGCGCTCAAGGCCGCCGAGGGCACGGCCCGCCAGATCGGCGCCTATCTCCGGCGCGAGCTCGACCGCTCGCTGGCGCGCAAGCTCGGCTACCTGCTCGCCCGCGGCGCGTTCCGCGCACTGAGCGAGAAGATGGATCCGCGCAGGTCGAACGGGGGAGTCTTCCTCGGGCTCAACGGCATCGTCATCAAGAGCCACGGCGGCACCGATGCCGAGGGTTTCGCCTGCGCAATCGATCTCGGCTACGAGATGGTCCGGCACGAGTTGCTCGCCAAGATCGGTCAGAGCCTGACGCGCCACCAGCGCCCCGCGGCGGCGCCGCGCGCGGTCGCGGGAGCGGCTTCGTGACCATGCTGCGGTCGGTGGTTCTCGGCTGCGGCAGCTATCTGCCAAGCCGGGTGCTCTCCAATGCCGAACTGTCGCGGATGGTGGATACCTCCGACGAATGGATCACCCAACGCACCGGCATTCGCCAGCGCCACATCGCGGCCGAGGGAGAGACCACCTCGGACATGGCGATCGCCGCGGCGCGCGCCGCGCTCGCCGCCGCCGACGTGCCGGCGCAGTCGATCGATCTCATCGTGCTCGCGACCTCTACTCCCGACAACACCTTTCCGGCCGCCGCGGTGTCGGTGCAGGCCGGCCTGGGCATCACCGGCGGCGCGGCCTTCGACCTGCAGGCCGTGTGCTCGGGCTTCGTCTTCGGGCTTTCCACCATCGATGGCCTGCTCAAGACCGGCGCGTTCAAGCGCGCGCTGGTGATCGGGTCCGAGACGTTCTCGCGCCTTCTGGACTGGAAGGATCGCACCACCTGCGTGCTGTTCGGGGACGGCGCCGGCGCGGTGGTGCTGGATGCGCAGCGCGCGGCGGGCACGCGCGAGGATCGCGGTATTCTCAGCACGCATCTGCGCTCCGACGGCCGCCACAAGTCCAAGCTCTACGTGGATGGCGGGCCGTCCTCGACCCAGACCGTCGGGCATTTGCGCATGGAGGGCCGGGCGGTGTTCAAGCACGCGGTGGCGATGATCACCGACGTCATCGAGGATGCCTTCGAGGCCACCGGCTATAGCGCCGACGACATCGACTGGTTCGTGCCGCATCAGGCCAACAAGCGCATCATCGACGACACCGCGAAGAAGCTTGGCATCGCCCCGGAGAAAGTCGTGGTCACGGTGGACAAGCATGGCAACACCTCGGCCGCGTCGATTCCGCTCGCGCTCACCGTGGCGGTGGCGGACGGACGCATCAAGCGGGGCGATCTGGTGATGCTGGAGGCCATGGGTGGGGGCTTCACCTGGGGGGCGGCGCTGCTGCGCTGGTGAGGAGGCAAGGCGCGGATCTTTCCTGCCACGCCCCGTTGACCGCTCCGGTTCAAGCGAATATCGTCTGATAATTCAGAGAGATATGTTGTTCGCCGAACGCGGGGCTGGTGACGATGGCGGGAAAGACGGTCACACGCGCGGACCTGTGTGAGGCGGTCTACCAGAAGGTCGGATTGTCGCGCACGGAATCGGCGACCCTGGTGGAGATCGTGCTGAAAGAGATCACGGACTGTCTCGAACGTGGCGAGACGGTGAAGCTCTCGTCCTTCGGCTCGTTCGTGGTGCGCAAGAAAGGCCAGAGAATCGGGCGCAATCCCAAGACCGGCAAGGAAGTGCCGATCTCGCCCCGCCGTGTCATGGTGTTCAAGCCGTCGGCGATTCTCAAACAGCGCATCAACACCGAGCCGGACGCGAGCACATAGTTTCCATGGGCTGAGCGGAGCAGGCGGCGGTGGAGAAGGCACCGGACGCATTCCGGACCATCAGCGAGGTCGCGCAGGAGCTCGACGTTCCGCAGCACGTGCTGCGGTTCTGGGAAAGCCGTTTCCGCGAGATCAAGCCAATGAAGCGCGGCGGCGGGCGCCGCTATTATCGGCCCAACGACCTCGACCTCCTGCGGGGCATCCGCCATCTCCTCTACAGCGAAGGCTACACCATCCGCGGCGTGCAGCGGCTTTTGCGCGAGCAGGGCCCGCGCTTCGTGCAGAGCGTCTGGCAGGAGGGCGCGCCGCCGCCCTCGCAGCAGCCGGCGGAAGCGGAGCCGGTCCGCGAGCCGCCCGAGGCGCGCAGTCACGGGGTCGAGCCGCTGCTGCCTGGCGCCGATGCAGCGCGGGCGACAACGCGGCGAACGGGCGAAGCTTTTCCGCCCGCCGGTCCGGTGGCGCCGGCGCCGGCTGGGCTGGGCCGCGAGGAGTTGCAGAGGCTCGAAGCCGTATTGCGGGATCTGACCGAGTGCCGTCGGCTGCTCGCGAGCGCGCTGGCGGAACCAGTCTGACCACGCCGGGAGAAGGTGAGGCGAGGGAACGGGTCATGAGAAAAGCTGTCACGGCTCTGGTTCTCGCCCTGGTCCTCCAGGCATCTGTGCTGGCGTCGGCGGCGGCGCAGCAGCAGAGCACCCCCGTTCCATCCAACGGCCCCGCCAGCGTTGGGACCATCCGGCTTCCACAGCCAGCGGAGGTCATCAGGCTGGGGCCGAACGGAACGAGGAGGTCGACCTCGATCTCGAGCGTGACGGTTTGCGACTTCACCGATTTCAGCGGATCGCTCACCGACCTCGAAGACATCTGCAATCTCGGATCGCGTTGATGGTGCAGCCCAGGCGCTCTTTTGGGGCCGCGCAAAATAGGCCCGCCCGAGCTCGGCGCTATCTGGCGGATCTCGTTGATATGGAATCGAGCCCGGCGCCGGCCCGTCACCGGAAGATCAGCGGCGGGCGCGTTTGTGCACTCGCCCGCCCTGGCCGACGGTCGCCGAGCCGCCTGGTCCGTACCAGAGATACCAGGGGTTCTGTACGCAATAGCCGCCGGTGCCGGGACCTGCGGTCATCATGCATTGCTGGTACGAAACAAAGCCGCAGTTCTCGCTGCTGCCGCGTCCGGTATACTGCACGCACCAGGGCCGGTTGATGTAGGCAAGGCTTGGGTGCGCGTCCATCGCCGTGGCGATGCACGCTGCGAGCGCGATCCACGCCGCGCGGCTGAGCCGCAAAGAGATCGTCGACATCAGTGCATGCCTCCGTAATGGCTGCGCAGGGCGGCCCGTTGATGGTGGGCGGCTGCGCGGAAGCAGGTCCGGACCCAGTCCTCCAAGGTGGACGGCTGCTGCGGCGAGGAGACCAGCAGAAGGAGGCTCCCTGCGGCGACCGGCGGACCGTTGGCGCGATTATAGCGATCGGTGCTCGCCGCGTGAACAAGCGAGCGCGACAAGGCAGTTCGCGATCGCCCCTCTGGCAACTCATTATTGCGGATTGCAGCCCTCTGCCGTTGCAGGGCTAGTCTCGATTTCTCGGTATCCCGGCCCTTGCGCTGTGCCGCGCCCCCGGTGATCATGTCGCTCAGGGGCGGTCGACGCAGCAGGGGTCGGGCACGCAATGGGCGAATGGATCGGAGTAGCACTCATCGTCGGCGGTTTGATCACCGCCGCGGCCGGATCGCATTTCGAGCGTAAATCCGAACACAAGGGCGATAGCAAGGTGACGATCGGCGCAATCGCAATGATCCTCGCCGGCATCGTTTTGCTGGGGGTAGTGGCCAACCTTTGATGGTTTGCGAATGTCCAGCTTAGCTCGCCTGCGTCGTGGGCCGAGCGCAGCAACTAGGCGCAGCGAAGTGATGCGACCCGGCAGCACGAGGCGTTTCTGGCCCGTGTATTGCTGATCTATGTCAGACCTGCGTCGTCGAGCATTGCCCGGAGCGCCGCCCGGCCGCTGTCGGTGAGCGTGTAGGCTCCGCTGTCGCGATCGTGCGCGATGAATCCGCGGATCGCCATGGACTGCATGGCGTGTGCGAGAATGCCGACGGCGGCATGATCGATCCCGGTCGCGGTGCAGAACAGGATCACGCGATCCTGTGCATTGAGCTTCGTCGTGGTCTTCGCCATGCGGAGCCCTGCTGATCTGCCGACGTGAAATGGCGGCGCGGAACCACCCAGTCTCGAGATCGCGAGTTTGCGAGCGCGGTCAAGCTCTCGCGACTAGCGGCTTCCAAGAGCGATTTTTTGGTCGGAGCGGCGAGATTTGAACTCGCGACCCCCAGTCCCCCAGACTGGTGCGCTAACCGGGCTGCGCTACGCTCCGCCACTAGAATGACATTGATTTACATAGAGAAAATCGTGCTGTCCCGCAAGGCAGGGAAGGGGGCAACGCGAACATAAAGGACACGAAATGCACAGTTCGGGACCAAAAGTCCCGGAAAAGTCCCGAACCACGTTCGGCGGATGTTCCTTGCGCCGGCAAGATGCGACCACCAGCCCCCAGGAAGCCACCCTGGCGCCCTCCCGGCCGCCTGTCGCTACCAGGGAGCCCGGCCGCCTGCCGATCGGCACCATGGCGGCGCGTAGGGGCTTAGGAACACACCTAGAACAACGTTCTTGCGCCGTTCCGGGTAGCGCGACGCGCCGCCGACAAGCTGCCGCTACGTAGCGGCAAATCGTCCGAAAAAACGCAATCACTCCAAAGCGCCACGCCGGTCGGCTGGGGAAAAGGCACGCTGGCCGTTGGCAAACCACGCCCAGCCGTAGACTTCCCGCGCACCTGTCATCACGCTTGGTGAAGCGTCGAGAATCGCGCGGCGCGGAACCGAAATGAACAACCCGCCCACCGCTTGATCGCGGTGCGCGTGAACGATCCCTGCTGCGCAAGCTGGCGGGCACTACCGACGCCGGCGCGGGTTGCCGGCACAACAGGAGAAGACCATGAGTGACAAACTGAAAGAACATGCCGCGCGACTCGAAGAGGAATACGGAATAGCCGGGCTTGCGAAAGGTATCGTTTCCGCATTCTCAAGTATGAAAACTTTCGACCGACTTGGTTTCGAAGAGCTGGAGGACGGCTCGCATGGCGGCTATTGCTATGCCAACTTTTATTCCTCTTGCGGCGTTTACGAAATCCACGTCACCACGCCAAGCGGTCACGTGCTGGCCTTCGAGGTGCCGTCTGGCGTGATTGCTGCTGCCTTGGAAAATGCCAAACCCGGCCGCCAGCGCGGGTAAATTCGCTGGCGGCCTACCCCTGGCCGCCATGGTGGCGGTGCGGGATTTTAGACTTCTAACTACACCAACAGGACTAAAAATGATTCACTTAGATTTTGTTCGTACAAAATGCGCGTCCACGGCGATGTGGCGCGCGAGTTTAGCTACCAAGTATCCGCACGATATTCGCAATGGCGCAGCCTACGGCTTACTCAAATCGCTGGCCGCTTTGACGGATAACAGCGCGATCTCTGCTGAGACTAAGGCGAAGCTCGCAACCTACCACGGCGCGGAGTTCGTAGCCGCCACGCAAACGGCGTGCCGCGAGGTGTGCTTCCGCTACGAGCCGCAAGGGCTGCAGGAAGTCTGCGATCGCATTGTCGAACTGATGGAGCAGGTGCCGCCCCTGCAGAATGCTGACG
>DATBKV010000279.1:0-5179 GCA_036555745.1 Xanthobacteraceae bacterium
GAAACCATGGCGCTGGTGCGCCGCATCGCCGAGAACCTGACGATCCTGATCGTCGAGCACGACATGCAGGTGGTGATGGCGCTGGCGCAGCGGATCACGGTGCTGCACTACGGCGAAGTGCTGGCGGAGGGGACGCCGGCCGAGATCCAGCAGAACCCGCGCGTGCTGGAGGTCTATCTCAAGACATGAGCGCGCACGATCAGCCCGCCGACCGCCTGGTCGCGGTCGAGGACCTGCACACCTACTACGGCAAGAGCCACATCTTGCACGGGGTGTCACTGCACGTCGATCGCGGGGAGGTCGTCGGCCTGCTCGGGCGCAACGGAGTGGGCAAGAGCACCACGCTCAAGACCATCATGGGGTTGGTGCACCCCGCTCGCGGCAGCGTGCTGCTCGCCGGCAAGCCCGTCGCCGGCCTGCCGGCGCACAAACTGGCGCGGCTCGGGATCGGCTACGTCCCCGAGGACCGGCGCATCTTCCGGCTGCTGACGGTGATGGAGAACCTTCGCACCGGCCTCGACCGCCGCGGCGTGACCGAAGCGAGAAAGCAGGAGCTGCTCGACAAGGTGTTTGCCTATTTCCCGCGGCTGGCGGAGCGGCGCAACCAGGCCGGCGGCACGCTGTCGGGCGGCGAGCAGCAGATGCTCGCGATCGCCCGCGCGATGATGCTCGAGCCCAAGATCATCCTGCTCGACGAGCCGACCGAAGGGCTGATGCCGCGCATGGTCTCGCAGATCCGGCAGATCATCGAGGCGCTGCACGGCGAGGGCGTGGCGATCCTGCTGGTCGAGCAGAACGTGCCGCTCACGCTCGAAGCGAGCCAGCGGGTCTACATCATGGAGAAGGGCGCCGTCCGCCACCACTGCGCGGCGGCGGAGCTCAGAGCCAACGACGCCGTCATCCGGCAGTATCTCGGAGTGTAGTGCAAATGCGCCGCGGACTCTCCCTCTCCCCGCACGAACTCGGGCCTGCCCGAGTTCGGCATTCTAAACTGGCCGAAGTCGGATAAATCCGGATTCGGCTGGGAGCGGGAGCAGACCGAGTTCGAGGCTCGAACGGAAGCTAAGCATGGACACCGTGCTCGAATTCCTGCAGGCGATTCCCTACGACCAGCTGCTGATCCAGACGGTGAACGGCATCGTCACCGGCATGATCCTGGCGCTGGTCGCCTCCGGGCTGACCTTGATCTTCGGCATCATGGACGTGGTGAACTTCGCTCACGGCGAATTGTTCATGCTGGGCGCCTATGTCGGGGTCGTGGTGCTGGCGGCGAGCGGCAGCTTCTGGCTCGCGCTCGTCGTCTCCGCGCTCGTCATTGCGCTGCTCGGCGCCGCCATCCAGATCACGACGCTGCGTCCGCTGCTCGGCCGCGATCCCTTGTACACAATTCTCACCACCTTCGGCGTCTCGCTGGTGCTGCAGAACTACGCGCTCTGGCAGTTCGGCCCGGTCGCGCGCAAGATCCAGGAGCCGTTCACCGGCCGCTTCCAGCTGTTCTATCTCGAATATCCCTGGTACCGGCTGCTGATCGCGGCGCTCTCGGCCGCCATCATCGGCGGCTTCGGGCTGTTCCTCAAATACGGCACCTTCGGCATCTGGATCCGCGCCACCACGCAGGACCGCACCATGGCGCAGGCGATGGGCATTCCGGTGCCGCTGGTGCACACCGCGGTGTTCGCCATCGGCGCTGCCATGGCGGCGGCAAGCGGCGTGCTGTTCGGGCCGCTGGTCGGCGTCAACCACACCATGGGGCTCGACTGGATCCTCAAGGCGTTCATCGTGGTCGTGGTCGGCGGCATGGGCAACCTGTGGGGCTCGATTGCCGCCTCGATCTTCATCAGCCTGCTGGAGGCCTACGCCTCGATCTGGGTGAGCCCCGCGCAAGCCGTGATCGTCTCCTTTGTCGTGCTGATCCTCACGCTCCTGATCCGGCCCACGGGGCTGTTCGTTCCGACGCCGAAATGAAACAAGCACGCCCGACCTTCGTCTACTGGACCGGATTCTGCGTCATCCTGGCGCTGTTGATCCTCGCGCCGCTGGTGCTGCCGGAATTCTGGCGCCGCTTCTTGACCGAGATCCTGATCTGGGGACTGCTGGCGATGTCGTCCGACATCCTGATCGGCTATACCGGCATGGTCTCGTTCGGGCATTCCGCGTTCTTCGGGCTCGGCATGTACGGCGCCGCCGCCGCGCTGCTCACGGTCAGCCCGCCCAACCTTTGGCTCGCCATCGTCTACGGGCTCATGGCCGCCGCCGCGGTGGCGCTGTTCGTGGCTTATTTCTCCACCCGCACGCGCGACATCTATTTCGCGATCACTACGTTGATCTTCTCGCAGATCTTCTACGTCATCATCTTCACCTGGACCGAAGTGACCGGCGGCGAAAACGGGCTCACCTTCAGCCGCCCGCGGCTGTCGTTCCCGGGACTGTTCTCGGTGCCCTTCACCACCGAGACGCTGCACTGGTTCGTGCTCGCGGTGGTGACCGCGTCCTATCTCATCCTGCGGCGCGTCACGCAGTCGCCGTTCGGCATGGTGCTGCAATCGATCCGCGAGAACGAAGCCCGCACGCGCGCAATCGGCTACGCCGTCGAGCGCTACAAGATCGTCGCGGTGATGCTGTCGGGGCTGTTCGCCGGCCTCGCCGGCGTGCTGTACGCGGTGCAGAACCGGTTCGCGGCGCCCGACTTCGTCTACTTCCTGGTGTCGGGCGAGACCGTGATCTTCAATGTCATGGGTGGCATGGGCACCCTGGTGGGGCCGATCGTCGGCGCCGCCTTCTTCCTGCTCCTGCGCGAGGCGTGCTCGCGCTTCTTCACCGAGTTCTACCTCATTCCGGTCGGCATCATCTTCATCGCCATGGTCATCTTCATGCCGCAGGGACTGCTCGGTTTCATGCGGCGCTGGCTCAATCGCTAGCGCATGTCCCGGAAAAGTGGGAACCGGTTTTCCGACAAGGACGCACAAACGCAAGAAGCCGGAGCGCATTGCGATTCGAGCCGATCGGGACGCGCTCCAGGCCTGAGGCATGGGACGAAGCCCCGCCCCGAGGCGCGCTCGGCTTTGGCGAGCTGACGCCGTTGCCGCGGCGCCGGTGGTTCCCACCACGCAGGAAAAGGCTGTAACATTCGGCGGCAATCACCAGGCAAGCAAAGGCGGGCGGACATGGCCAAGTTCGGCATCGGGCAAGCTGTGCGGCGGGTGGAGGACCAGCGCTTCCTCCTGGGGCAAGGGCGCTACGTCGACGACATCAGCCTGCCCGGGCAATGCTACGGGGTGACGGTGCTCTCGCCGCACGCGCATGCCCGCATCCGGCGCATCGACACCGCCAAGGCCAAGGCCGCGCCGGGCGTGCTGTGCGTGCTTACCGGCGCCGATGCGGCGGCGGAGCACCTCGGCAGCTTCACCGCGCATCTGATGCCGGAGGACTTCGGCGCCCCCAAGGGCCACCGCACCTTCCAGCCCGTGCTCAACGCGGACAAGGTGCGCTTCGTCGGCGACCGCGTCGCTTTCGTGGTCGCCGAGACGCTCGCGCAGGCGCGCGATGCCGCCGAGCTCCTCGAAGTCGACTACGAGCCGCTGCCGGCGGTGGTCAACCTGGAGGATGCCGCCAAGGACGGCGCGGCCAAGGTCTGGGACGAGTGCCCGCAGGGCAATGTCGGCTTCCGGCTGATGTTCGGCAACAAGGAGGCGACCGACGCCGCCTTCGCCAATGCCAGGCACGTGGTGAAGCTGAGAGTCGAGAACAACCGGCTCTCGCCGGTCGCCATGGAGCCGCGGGTCGCGATCGGCGACTACAACACCGCCGACGACAGCTACACGCTCTACAGCGCCTCGCAGAATCCGCACGGCGTGCGCATGGAGATGTCGCACATCTTCCACGTGCCGGAAAACCGCATCCGCGTGGTCTCGCCCGACGTCGGCGGCGGCTTCGGGCTGAAGGGCAACCCGTTTCCCGACGACGCGCTGGTGTTCTGGGCATCGCGCCGCCTGCGCCGGCCGGTGAAGTGGGTGGCGACGCGCTCGGAAAGCATGCTCACCGATCATTGCGGGCGCGAGATGGTCTATTACGGCGAGCTCGCGCTCGACGAACACGGCAAGATCCTGGCGCTGCGCGCGCGCTGCCTGTTCCAGCTCGGCGCCTATTTCGTCGGCGCCGCGCTCGCGGCCGGCGCGTTCTCGGTGCGCTTCATCCCGGAGGCCTACGACATCCAGACCATGCACATCATGTCGCAGGGCCTGTTCACCAACACCTCGCAATGCGGGCCCTATCGCGGCGCCGGCCGGCCGGAGGCGGCGTATTTCATGGAGCGGCTGATCGAGCACGCCGCACGCACGATCGGGATCGAGCCCGCCGAGATCAGGCGGCGCAACCTGATCCCGCCGGGCAAGCTGCCCTACGCGACCCCGACCCTGTGGAACTACGACAGCGGCGAATTCCAGCGGCTGATGGACAAGTGCATCGAGCTCAGCGACTGGAAGGGTTTTGCCGCGCGCAAGAAGGCCTCGGCCAAGAACGGCAAGCTGCGCGGGCGCGCGGTCAGCTACTACATCGAGTTCGGCGGCATCTTCAACGACCGCATGGACCTGCGCTTCGATCCCGGCGGCACCCTCACCATCCTGGGCGGCACCCATTCGCATGGCCAGGGCCACGCCACGGTGTTCGCCCAGCTCGCGCACGAGTGGCTCGACGTTCCGCTCGAGGACATCCGCTACGTGCAGGGCGATACCGCGCAGGTGCCGATCGGCCGCGGCACCTACGGCGCCCGCAGCGCGATCGTGGGCGGCAACGCGCTCAAGGCGGCGAGCGAGTCGCTGATCGAGAAAGGCAAGGTGCTGGCGGCCGCGCTGATGGAGGCGGACGCCGCCGACATCGAGTTCAAGGACGGCCGCTACCGCGTGGTCGGCACCGACAAGGCGATCGCCATCGCCGACGTCGCCAAGGCCTCCTATGCACCGGCGGGTCCGCTCACGGACAAGTTCGGCGTCGGCCTGGAGGCGACCGGCAGCTACAGCCCGAACCCGCCCAGCCATCCCAACGGCGCCCATGTCTGCGAGCTCGAGGTCGACGCCGACACCGGCGAGGTGGTGGTCGACCGCTATTTCGTGGTCGACGACCTCGGCCGCGTGCTCAATCCGATGATCGTGCGCGGCCAGATCCACGGCGGCGTGGTGCAGGG
>DATBKV010000280.1:0-59351 GCA_036555745.1 Xanthobacteraceae bacterium
TCGATAATCTGCACCAATCATCGCAAAGCGCGGACCAAAGCTAAACGATTGCGAGCCGAAACTTCCCTCGTATCTTTGAGACCGATAATGTGCGATGGACAATGAGCCAAAAGAAATTGAATTGAAGCTTCGGATCGATCCACAAGACATTGCCGCCCTCCGCAATCATCCGCGCTTTGCGATGGTCCTACCTGAGCCCATACGGGAAACGCTGAATTCAATCTATTTCGACACCGACAATCGGTTCCTGTACAAACACGGATTGACCTTGCGAGTTAGCCAAATCGGCGAAAGGCGCATCCAAACTGTCAAGACCGCCACGTCTGCCTTCCTTGAACGATCGGAGTGGGAGCAAGCCATCGAAAGCGATCAACCGGACCTGGCTCGCTGGAGGGAAAGTGCCCTCGGTCCGCTTCTCACTTATGACGTTCGGAACGCGTTGCAGCCAATCTTTGAGACCCGGATCAATCGAAGGTCATATGGTCTGAACGAAAACGGCACCGAAATCCTTCTGGCGATTGACGAGGGGCAGATCATCGCGACCGGTTCGTACTGCCCGATTTGCGAAATCGAACTCGAGCTCAAGCGCGGCAATCCCCGAGAGCTGTTCAAGATCGCGCGCGAGATAGTTAGTAGTGTGCCTGCTCAACTTGATGTCAAAAGCAAGCCCGAGCGCGGCTAGCAGTCCTCATCAATCCGGCCAATGCGGAGATCACTGCTGCTAATTTGAAAGACGTAGAGCCGGCGGCACGCGCGATGGGGTTGCGGATTGAGCTTCTGAAGGCTGACAACAGCCGCGAGATTGATGCCGCGTTTGCCACCTTCTCTCATGAACGGCGCGACGCGCTATTCGTCAGTAGCGGTCCACTGTTCTCAGCGCGACGCGTCCAATTGGCTCTTCTGGCGGCTCGGTATGTAGTGCCGGCAACCTATGCTGGGCGCGAATATGCCGAAGCCGGCGGCTTGATGAGTTACGGGGCAAGACAATGTACCGGGCTCGGTCCGAGCCAGGACACCTCAAAGAAGCTGCGCATCACTGGCCACGCCAGCCTTACCGGGCTTGCGCGCTATTACCAAGGCTGCCGACCAGCGGTCGATTGGGCGAGGCAGCCATGGCGGCGTTAAGAAGAGCTGGAGAGTCGAGACCGCCAATCAATGCGACACGGGGCTTGTGGGCGTACCGCAATGGGTACCACCGGGAAAGGGGGTAATTCATGCGTACAGCGATAGCAGCCGCTATTATTTTGATGCTCTGCGCTGATGTGCGGGCGCGGACCCTGACAGAATGTGGGCGATCCGATGGATACGCGTATTATTTTTCCGGCGGTCTCGTCCCTGCTGACAAATCCGGACTTCGCAAGGATGGCATCGACGGCGGTCGGATAATTCTGAACCTCGCAAACGATGAAGTTGATCTAATCATCAAAGACTCTAGGGGCACAACTGAGTCCGTGAAGCAAGCTGACGGAAAAATACTGGTACAAAGGACGAACAATGGTCTGATCGCGATGATGGTCATTTACGGGGGCGGGACCACAACGGAGCATTATGTTTTCCAGCTTGATGATCGAGGCAACGGAACGCTGGTCTGGTCCGCTATTCGGACTGCCGCGATCATTAACAAGATGTCGCTCATGACGGCCCAGTGTCATGGTCCAAGGTAGGGGGAGAATAATTGAGGCTCGCTGGAGAGGTGCCCAACCGCGCGAGGGGCGACCGAATTTGACGGGCCTCCTACGTCGCGGACCTAGGTTCGTGGATAACAGACACACCCGCTTCCTTTCTTGAGGGCGAAGCCCTCCCTCGGAAGACCCCTTACTTTCTCTCCACTGGCACAGGTGCATGTTTAGGATAAGAAAGGTTATTGGGCACGCACTTGTGCCAACGTGGCCAGCTCGTGCTTCCGAGACCATTTCTGCCGCCGATACCAAGTCCGCCGGCTGATGTTCAATTTCTCCCACGGTCGAGTTGCCGAGAGCGAGTTATCCTCGTACTGAACTCGCGGCTGTGCTCCGCGGGTGCGACGTCGCTTTTCTTCGGCCAGCTGCTTAGAGCGTTTTCGTAATTCGGTGCGGGCACGCTTCTTGACATTGACGCTGCCGATAGTGCGGATTTGCAGCTTCTGGCGATCCAGATAGGTGAGGCCGAGCCAGGCAGCGAGCGGGTCGGCCTTGCGGCACGGAGTGATGCTCTTGGCCTCGTCGATGATCTCCCTAGCCGCCGCTGGCGACATGTCTGGGCGGCCTAAGCGACGTGCACATTCGATCACCGCTCCAACCTGATCCTTTGCACCCGGGTTGTGCCATATCCAAGCAATCAGCCAGCGGCACAGATCGTCAGTTTCGGCGGCGCCCACATGGATCGCGTGTCGCTCGATCTCAATTCGACGACGCTGGTTCAGGTCGAATCCCTGTCGGAGTTTAGTCCGCGGGGCGCCTATTCGGGTTTGAACGCCGTTCACGCAGCGCTGCCGTCGCCAACGGCCGCAAGGGCATCCTTTGCCCGCGCTAAATTGACCATGTCGGACAGCGACCCGTCTGGCAGGACCACTCGGTACATTTCGGGATAGCGCTTATCCCGGACGATGCCCGGAGGTAGCTGTTCGAGACCGCGTGATCCTCCTCTTAGCGTTTCACGTTTCTTGGGAAGAGGCACAGGCAAGGGATGAGCGCCTGAAACGCTAAGAAACGCGCCAGCGGACTCGCCAGCGGGCCTGGGAGGCATCTTAGCAGCTGGACTTCGGTGATTGATTATCCGACAGCGCGAGCTACAGAACCGAGCTGTTGATCGGCGGGGCGCAAAAGGCGAACCGCAGGTGGAGCAGAAGGCGATGGCGGATGCACTCATAGCTCGCCTCCGACGATTTGAGGCGAGAGCTTGCCGAGGTGTCGTTGAGAACGCCCGCCGAACAGATTACGCGGACATTCCGCGGACACTGGTCGTGCACCGAGGAAAGAAACTTGCGCCAATGTATTGAGATCACTGGCGCGCCCGACAAGATTCGAACTTGTGACCTCTGCCTTCGGAGGGCAGCGCTCTATCCAGCTGAGCTACGGGCGCGCTAAGGCTCGTCGTCGCAGTGATTAGCCGATTGGCCGCGGCGCGGCAATGCGAACGCCCCAGCCCAGGCGTTCTTCTGAATGGCTTTTGCCGCTATTGGGCTCGCGCCAGCTCGGCTAGGCGCGCGACCATGGCGCTGTCGGGATCGGGCAGCGCGTCGATCACGGTGAAGTGGTTGGTGCCGCCGACCGCCTCGTAGCGGGTCCGCGCGCCGGCCTCGCCCCAGGCGTCTGTGATGATGCGGCTCTGGCGCAGGAACTCGCTCGATTCCAGGGCGCCGACCACGGCATCGAACGCACGGTCCTGCGGCGCCGGCCAGAACAACGGAGAAATGCGGCGCGCCTCGGCCTCGTCGAAGCGCAGGTCCTGCGTCATCGTGGTGTGCAGCAGCGGGGTGAGGTCGAACAGGCCGGAGATCGAATAGGCGGCGGGAACGAGATCGGGCGGCGCCTTCGGATAGCGCGACTGCCAGTCGGTTGCCACCATGGCGCCGGCGAGGTGTCCGCCGGCGGAGTGGCCGTACACCATCATGCGTTGGCTGGTGCGCAGCCACAGGAACAGGCAGGCGTGGCGGATCTGGTCGATGATCTCGGCGATCGTCACCTCCGGGCACAGGTCATAGCCGACCACGGCAACCGCCACGCCGTGCGCGTTCAGGCCGCGCGCCATGTGGCTGAACAGCGAAGGCTCGAGCGAGCGCCAATAGCCGCCGTGGATGAACAGCGCGAGCGGTGCGGTTACCTCCGGGCGCGGCGAGAACAGGTCGATGAACTGGCGCGAGGAGGAGCCGTACATCAGGCCGAGCTCGGCGCGGCGCTCCTGCATCGCCTCAACCCGATAGTCCTCGGCCGCGCGCCTCCAGCGCGCGAAGATCTCGACGTGCTCCGGCACCCGCGCGCGGTTGTTGTATTCGGCTTCGTAGTCGATCGCCATGCGCTCTCCCCGCTCGCGCCTCTCTAGCATCTCTTGCGCCGGGCGGGGAGAGGGCGTGCCAGCTTTGCCTTTCGCGCAATCGCGGCTATCTCTGGCGCATGAAGGTCGAAGGCCGGCACACCCGCAGCATCTGGTTGGAGCCCGACGGCTGGTCGGTGGGCGTGATCGACCAGACCCAGTTGCCGCACCGCTTCGCGACCGCCCGCCTCGCCACCCTCGCGGATGCCGCGCGCGCGATCGCCACCATGCAGGTGCGCGGCGCTCCGCTGATCGGTGCGACCGCGGCCTATGGCGTCTGCCTGGCGCTGCGCGCGGATCCCTCGGATGCCGGGCTCGAGCACGCGGTCGCAACGCTGATCGCGACCCGTCCCACCGCCGTCAATTTGAAATGGGCGCTCGATGAGATGGCGGCGGCGGTGCGCAATCGCCCTCGCAGTGAGCGCCTCGCCGCCGCCTACCGGCGGGCGGCGGAGATCTACGAAGAGGACATTGCCATCAACCGGGCAATCGGTGCGCACGGCGCCAAGCTCATCGCCGCGCTCGCCGCCAAGAAGCAGCCGGGTGCACCGGTGCAGGTGCTCACCCATTGCAATGCCGGCTGGCTCGCGACCGTCGATTTCGGCACCGCGCTGGCGCCGATCTATGTCGCGCACGACGCCGGCCTGGCCACCCATGTCTGGGTCGACGAGACGCGTCCGCGCAATCAGGGCGCCGCGCTCACCGCCTGGGAGCTTGGCCAGCACGGGGTGCCCCATACCGTGATCCCCGACAATGCCGGCGGTCACCTCATGCAGCACGGCATGGTTGACATGGTCGTGGTGGGGGCCGACCGGGTGACCGCGCAGGGTGACGTCTGCAACAAGATCGGCACCTACCTCAAGGCGCTTGCGGCGCGCGACAATGGCGTGCCGTTCTATGTAGGCCTGCCGTCGCCGACCATCGACTTTTCACTCGCCGACGGCCTCACCGAGATTCCGATCGAGCAGCGCGGCGCGGACGAGGTTGCGACCATGACCGGCCGCGCCGCCGACGGACGCATCGAGACGGTGCGGGTCGTGCCGGATCGCTCGCCGGTGGCGAACTACGGCTTCGACGTGACCCCGGCCCGCCTGGTCACCGGCCTGATCACCGAGCGCGGTATCGTAGCCGCGAGCCGGGAGGCGCTCGCCGGCACTTTCGCCGAGCGCGCGGCTGCGCCAGTATCGGGCGGCGGTCGGCGCTAGCGCCGGGACGCCGCCTGTGGACCGCTGAGTTTCCCCTCGTGAGGAGCGTCGCGTGCGTGGCGTTCGGTTCCGTCGTGCGACCACCAGCGTGCCGCTGGGCGGACTGCTCCATTCCCTGAGCGTCAGCTCGCTTGCGGCCGCCTTGCCCGCCGACGGCCGGCAGTCGCCCGTTGCGCTCGCCATCGCGCGCGGCACCACGCGGCTGCTGCACTCCCTTGGTTTCTCCGTAGTCGCCGAACTGCCGCTGGCGTCGGGCCGCCGCGCCGACCTGGTGGCGCTCGGCGGCGACGGCGAGCTGTGGATCGTCGAGATCAAATCGTCGGCCGCCGATCTGCGCGCCGATCAGAAATGGAGCGACTATCGGCGCCATTGCGACCGGCTGTTCTTCGCCACGACGCCCGATGTGCCGTGCGGACTGTTTCCGGCCGATGCCGGCCTGATCGTCGCCGACGCGTTCGGCGCCTCGATCGTCTGCGAAGCGCCGGAGCACCGGCTGCACGCCGCCACCCGCAAGGGTGTGACGCTGTCATTCGCGCGCGCCGCGGCGCTGCGCCTTTCCGCACTGACCGATCCGGGATGTCCCAGCGAGGAGAGTTAGTCGGCGGCGACGCAGATATGGCGATCGCTGACCAGTCCCTTGAGCAGCCGGATCACGTAGTGCTCGACCACGTCCTCCGGCGTTCCGTCCTTGCCCCAGACCGTGACCTTCGGCCTCAGCCGTCCGGCGTGCCCCGACCAGCTGACCAGATAATCCGAAAGCAGGCCGAATTTTTTCGTCGTTTCCAGCCGCTCGAAAATGGCGTCCTGATTGGGATACATGCTTGGAAATCTCCGATCTTCCCGGCCTGTAAACGCGCGAGATCGATTTTGGTTGCACTGCACAGGCGCGGTTGCGCCGCAATCAACGGGGGGCCGCGGTAATTTTCGCGACGGGCGAAGCGGCTGAACGCGAGCGTATTGGCGAAGCACGAAAGTCCCGCGGAGCGCAGGCTTCAGCGCAAGCGCAATCGATGTCTACTTCGGCGCGCGCTTGGCGAGAATGCGCTGCAACGTGCGCCTGTGCATGTTCAGCCGCCGCGCCGTTTCCGACACGTTGCGGCTGCACAGCTCGTAGATGCGCTGGATGTGCTCCCAGCGTACCCGGTCGGCCGACATGGGATTTTCCGGCGGCTCCGCTTTGCGGCCATCGAGCGCGAGCAACGCTGCAACCACGTCATCGGCGTCGACCGGCTTGGAGAGATAGTCGACCGCGCCCAGCTTCACCGCGTTCACCGCCGTGGCGATGTTGCCGTATCCCGTGAGGATGATGGCGCGGGCATCGGGTCGCCGCCGCTTGAGCGCGGAGATTACGTCGAGGCCGTTGCCGTCCTCGAGCCGCATGTCGACGACCGCGAAGGCGGGGGAGGAGGTTTCCAGGTGGCTGAGCCCCTCGGCGACGGATTCTGCGGCGGTCACGATGAAACCGCGGCCCTCCATCGCGCGGGCGAGCCGCTGCAGGAAGGATTTATCGTCCTCGACGATCAGCAGCGAGCGATCGCTCGGCATCGCCGCCGCCACCACGTCGGCCATGGCTATTCGTGCCTCGATAGGCGGGCGCTGCAGCTTCCGCCCGGCGGGCGAAAGCGGCGACAGCCGCGATTCATCTCACCTTCGCGGCCATCCTAGGAACGGGGTGACGCCACCTCAAGTGAATAATCGATAATGAGAGCTGCGCTGGCTGCGTATCCTATTGGGAAAAGCGCTTTCCGCGCCTGATGCCGCAACCGTGATCAGGACGCGAGCGCCGCCGCGCCCTCGAATTCTCGGCGCTGCCAGAGCACTCGCACGACGGCGCCGCGGTCCGGAAATGCCCGGTTCTCGAAGGCGAGCGTCGCCCCCGAGCGCTCGAGCAGGGTCTTGGCAATGAAGAAGCCCAAGCCAAGCCCGCTCCCCTCTTGTCCGGCCGGTTCGGCCTCGGTCGCCTGGCGATAGCGCGGGCGGCTGGTGACATAAGGCTCGCCGATCCGCTCCATGATTTCCGGCGCAAAGCCCGGGCCGTCATCGGTGATAGTGACAGCGACCTCCTGCGCGCTCCAGGAGGCCGCCACCTCCACCCGCTCATGCGCGAAATCGACGGCGTTTTCGAGCAGATTGCCGAGGCCGTACAGGACGGCCGGGTTGCGGCCGCCGACCGGTTCGGCGCCTCCGCCGGTTGAGAGCGCCACGTCGATCGCGACCCCGAAGTTGCGGTGCGGCGCAACCACCTCCTCGATCAACGAGGAGAGCTTCATGCGGTCGAACGGGTCGCCGCTCGACAGCTCGGTCAGCTTGGCCAGGATCGCCCGGCAACGCTTGGTCTGCTCGTTCAACAGCCGCACGTCGTCGGCGTGCTCGGAATGCGGCTCGATCGCGAGTTGGAGCTCCTTGGCGATCAGGGTGATGGTGGCGAGCGGCGTCCCCAGCTCGTGTGCGGCCGCGGCCGCGAGCCCATCGAGCTGCGACAGGTGCTGTTCGCGCGTCAGCACCAGCTCGGTGGCGGCCAGCGCATCGGCGAGTTGGCGAGCTTCCTCCGTGACCTGCCAGGCGTGCAGGCCGATGAACGCGATCGACAGCAGGATGGAAAGCCATACCCCCATCACGTAGACCTGGGGCAGCTCGAGGGGCGGCTCGGTATCCCACGGCAGCGGATCGTGGACGAACACCAGCAACGTTGCGCAGACGATGGCAAACCCGCCGAGCATCAGCGTTATCCGCGGCGGCAGCGCGGTGGCCGAGATCAGCACCGGCCCGAGAAAGAGGAAGGCGAACGGGTTCTGCAGCCCGCCGGTGAAGAACAGCAGGGCCGCAAGCTCGGCGACGTCGAAAGCAAGCAGCCAAGCCGCCCGGTCGGGCTCGAGTCGCTGCGCCAGGGGGAAGCGAATCCGCAATGCGACGTTGAGCCAGGCGGACAGCGCGATGACGGCAAGACAGGCCCAGATCGGCAGCTCGAAATCCAGGCCGAAATAGACCACGAGCACCGCCGTGGTCTGGCCCACGACCGCAAACCAGCGCAGGCGCACGAGCGTGTCGAGGCGCACGCTGCGCCCGGCCCGACGCGCTTCCTCGGCGACTTGTTCGGCCATGCCGACAATGTACGCATTGCCCACGCGTGCTCAACCGCGGCCGAATGCCCTGCAGCGGATTGCGGCCGCGCGGGCGGCCCTTGCCTCGCGCGCGCCGCCGCGCCACATCTGCGGCTTCGCGCAACCCGTATCCGACATGTCGAAAGCCCGCGAGCCCGCCATCGCCGTCGAGGACCTGGTGAAGGTCTACCGGACTACCCGGGCGGTGGACGGTATTTCATTCGCGCTTGACAACGGCTCCATCACCGGACTGCTCGGCGGCAACGGTGCCGGCAAGACCACCACCATCGCCATGATCATGGGTCTCGTCTTGCCGACCTCCGGCACGGTCACGGTGCTGGGCGCCGAGATGCCGCGCCAGCGCTACCGGGTGCTCCAGGAAATGAATTTCGAGAGTCCCTATGTGGACATGCCGCATCGGCTGACGGTTCGGCAGAATCTCAGGGTCTTCGGGCTGCTGTACGCGGTCCATGATCTCGCGGCCCGCATTGCCCACTTGGCCGAGGAGCTCGATCTGACGGAGTTTCTGGACCGGCCGACCGGGAAGCTGTCGGCCGGCCAGAAGACCCGGGTCGCGCTCGCCAAGGCGCTGATCAACTCACCGCGTATCCTTCTGCTCGATGAGCCGACCGCCTCGCTCGATCCCGACACGGCCGATTGGGTGCGCGGCCATCTGGAGCGCTATCGCGAGCAGCGCGGCGCGACCGTGCTGCTCGCCTCCCACAACATGAGCGAGGTCGAGCGCCTGTGCGAGCGCGTCATCATCATGAAGCGCGGCCGCATCGAGGACGACGATAGCCCCGAGCGGCTGCTCGTCCGCTATGGCCGCGAGACGCTGGAGGAAGTGTTTCTCGACGTCGCGCGCGGACGCGGCGAGGCGCGCGAGGCGGCGCAATGAGCGGGCATTTCATCGGCATGGACATAGTGGCGCCGCACCGCGTCGGCGCCATGGTGCTGCGCTATCTCTACCTGTTGCGCTCGTCCTGGACTCGGCTCTTGGAGCTCATGTACTGGCCGGCGGTTCAGCTGCTCGTGTGGGGCTTTCTGCAGTTCTACATCGCGCAGAACTCGGGGTTCTTCGCCCGCGCCAGCGGGGTGTTCATCGGCGCCGTGCTGATGTGGGACGTGCTGTTCCGGGGACAGCTCGGCTTCTCCGTGTCGTTCCTTGAGGAAATGTGGTCGCGCAACCTGAGCAACCTGATGATCAGCCCGTTGCGGCCGGTCGAGTTCGTGGCTGCGTTGATGATCATGAGCCTGATCCGGCTGGCGATCGGCATGGTGCCGGTGACCTTCCTCGCCATCGCTTTTTTCGGGTTTAACGTCTACGGCCTCGGCCTCGCGCTCGCGGCGTTCTTCTTGAACCTGATACTGACCAGCTGGGCGGTCGGCATCGTGGTCTCGGGTGTGTTGCTGCGCAACGGCATGGGCGCGGAGTCGCTCGCCTGGACGCTGATGTTCGTGTTGATGCCGCTCACCTGCGTGTACTACCCCGTGAGCGTGCTGCCGGACTGGCTGCAGGTGTTCGCCTGGATGCTGCCGCCGACCTACGTGTTCGAGGGCATGCGGGCGCTGATCATGCAGCACGTGTTCCGCGCCGACCTCATGGTCGAGGCGTTCGCTCTCAATGCACTGTATTTCGCGGCCGCCGTCATTACCTTCCTGTTGTTGCTTGAGAGTTCGCGCCGAGCGGGCTCGCTGCTGCAGACCGGCGAGTAGCGGGGAGGGCCGGCGGAGGCTGCCCACGCGGCGGCTCCGCGCCATCGCTCATAGCTGCTTTGCTGCGGCGCGAAAGCTACAGGCCTTCGAAAATCGTTGTCCCGGCGGGGAAAGCCTGTGACAACCCGGTTCCACAATGTTGACTTGATGACAGAAACACGACACGATTTTGCAGCGCAGCAAGAGCCATCAGAGGCTGGGGAAATGGCGATTGGCGAATTTGGCGGCACGCCGGCCGCGGCGGGCGGCAGCGGCCCGATGTATGCGGCCCCGGCCTATTGGCTCTACGAGGCAATCCAGGCCGGGCTGAACCCCTCTCGTGCCTTCGCCGATGCGGCGCGGCTGTTCTTTAGGAACCCGGCCAATCCGCTCTCCTATACGCCCTACGGCAAGGCCATGGCGGCGAGTCTGGAATTGTTCGAGCGTTCGACGCGGCGTTACGGCAAGCCGGAGTGGAACATTACCTCGACCATGGTCGGGGGCGCGCAGGTGCCGGTCCACATCTCGGTGGTTTGGGAGCGGCCGTTCTGCCGCCTGCTGCATTTCGAGCGGGCGTTCAAGCACGCCCCGCGCCGTCCGCAGCCGCGTCTGCTCATCGTTGCGCCGATGTCGGGACACTATCCCACCCTGCTGCGCGGCACGGTCGAGGGCTTTTTGGCCAATCACGACGTCTACATCACGGAATGGGTCGACGCGCGGATGGTGCCGGTATCGGCTGGCCGCTTCGATCTCGATGACTACATCGACTACCTGATCTCGATGCTGCATCTCCTGGGCGGCGACGTCCACATGATGGCGGTATGCCAGCCTTCAGTGCCGGTGCTCGCGGCCGTGGCGCGCATGGAGGCGGAGGACGATCCGTACGTCCCCAACTCCATGGTCTTGATGGGCGGCCCGATCGATACGCGGGTAAACCCGACGGTGGTGAACAGCCTTGCGGAGCGGCGCGGTATCGATTGGTTTCGCCGCAACGTCATCACCAAGGTGCCGTTCCCGAATCCGGGTTTCCTGCGCGACGTTTATCCCGGCTTCCTGCAGCTGCACGGCTTCGTGAGCATGAACCTCGACCGGCACATCGAGGCGCACCGCAAACTTTTCATGCATCTCGTCCGCGGTGACGGCGATTCCGCGCAGAAGCACCGCGAGTTCTATGACGAATATCTTGCGGTCATGGATCTCGCCGCCGAGTTCTACCTGCAGACGGTCGAGACCGTGTTCATCCGTCATGCCCTGCCGAAGGGCGAGATGACCCATCGCGGCCTCCGCATCGATCCCGCGCAGATCCGCCGCGTCGCCTTGCTCACGGTGGAAGGCGAGAACGACGATATTTCCGGTGTCGGCCAGACCGAAGCGGCACACGCACTGTGCGTCAACATTCCCGCGCACCGCAAGGCGCACTGGCTGCAGCCCGGCGTGGGCCACTACGGCGTGTTCAACGGCTCGCGCTTTCGCGCCGAGATCGTGCCGCGCATCGCGGATTTCGTGCTCTCCAACAACGCCGGCGACGCGCGTAGCGTGCGCACCCGCGGTGCGGCTCCCAAGCTTGCCGCGGTGGCGGCCTCGACCGGCTCGCCGCGCGGGGCGCCGGGCGCCGCTATCAAGCTGGTGACGGACTAGTCTAGCCCCACCCCCGGGCTTCGCGCGCTGCCTTCGTGCGGCGGTCCGGCACCGGGGGCTAGATCGCGCCAAAACCCCGTCCGGCCGGGCATTTTTGCACGATTCGGCGGCCAACCGCCCCGGTCGGCCCGGCGATCTATTTGAAACTACGATAGTTTCTGCGCCCTGCCCGCCGCGGCAAATGCATGAGCGGGCGAGGTGCTTTCCGCCAGCTTCGAAGAAAAACTATGAAAGATGATTCAAATCTTTAACGACGCAAGGCATAGTATGCCAAGCTTGCCCAAGGCGCTGCACCTTGGGGAAGATCCTTTATTTCTGGCCCGCCATGCTGCGCCCCCTTGTCATTATGGCAGTATTTCGTCCGGGGTTGTTGCAGGGTGGATTGGCGTCCATGTCGCTTCGCGCATTGCTGTATCGGCGTCCGAGCGAACCCTCGGTCGTCCAGGTGGTTTTCGACAAAGCCATTTATCTCGTGCGGGTGCGCCGCCATCGTCAGGCCAGGCGCTACACCTTGCGCATCGATGCTGCCGCGCGCGAGGTGGTGCTCACCATGCCACCGCGCGGCAGCCTGAGAGAGGCCAAGGAGTTCGCGCAGAAACATGGCGGCTGGATCGCGGCGCGCCTCAACCGTTTGCCGGCGGCGGCGCCGTTCGCGCACGGCGTCGAGGTGCCGCTGCGCGGCGAGCCGCATCGTATCGTGCACCGGCGCGGCGCGCGCGGAACGGTATGGGTCGAGACCGACCTCGGTGGCAGCCGCCTGCTTTGTGTCGCCGGCGAGCCGCCGCATGTCGACCGCCGCGTCAGCGATTTCCTCAAGCGCGAGGCGCAGCGCGATCTCGAGGCCGCCGCGCGCCGCTACGCGTTGAAGCTGGGTGTTTCGTTCAAGCGCATCTGCGTGCGCGACCAGTCGAGCCGTTGGGGGTCCTGCTCCAATACCGGAGTATTGTCATTCTCGTGGCGGCTCATTTTCGCCCCTGGCTTCGTGCTCGACTACCTTGCCGCGCACGAGGTTTCCCACCTGGTCGAGCTCAACCACTCGCTGCGATTCTGGCGGCTGGTCAAGCGCGTCTATTCGGACGTCGAGCGCGCCAAGGCGTGGCTCGATGCCAACGGAACCGATTTGCATCGCTACGGCCTCTCGGGGCGGCGCCGCGCCGGCGACATCTGAGTCCGCGGCGCTGCCCGCTCCCCCCACAGTAGCTGACGAAGCGCGATGCTGCGTCCCGACACATTGGCGCTGACCGCGCTCTTGGCGCTGCTGACCGCGGTCGGCCCGGTGTCGGTCGACCTCTACCTGCCTTCGCTGCCGGAGATCGGCCGGGTGTTCGACGCGTCGGTGCCGCAGGTGCAGCTGACCCTGTCGGGCTACCTGTTCTGCTTCGCCATCGGCCAGATCATATATGGACCAATTTCCGACCATATCGGCCGCAAGCCGGTGCTGCTCGCCGCGCTCGCGCTCTACTTTGCAGTCAGTGTCGGCTGCGCGTTTGCGCCATCGATCGAGCTGCTGATCGCACTGCGCTGCCTGCAGGCTTTGGGCGTCGCCGGCGCGCCGGTGCTGGCGCGCGCCATCGTGCGCGACCTCTATCACGGCGTGCGCGCCGGCCGCGAGCTTGCCCGCATGGGGTCGATTACGGCACTGGCGCCGGCGCTGGCACCCTCGCTCGGAGGCGTGCTGCAGGCGGCGTTCGGCTGGCGGGCGGGTTTCCTCGCCATGGCCGCCTTCGGCGTTGCCGCGGTCGTGCTGGTGATGCGCCTGCTGCCGGAAACGCTCAAGCAACCCTCCGAGCAGCCGATCTCGCTTTCATCCATCATCGGCGGCTACGGCGCTTTCCTGCGGCATCGCGATTACCGCATCTATCTCGCCATCGTGGGCGCGTCCTATGGCGGGCTGTTTGCCTGGATCTCGGGCTCCTCGTTCGTGCTGCAGGATGCCTACGGGCTCTCGCCATTCCTGTTCGGACTGCTGTTCGCGGGCACCACGCTCGGATATGGCGCGGGCACGCTGGTGGCGGCGCGGCTGGTCGTGCGCCTCGGCATCGACCGCACCATCGTGTGCGGCGGCGGCGCGCTCGCCGCCGGCGGGCTGGCGATGCTCGCCGTCGCGGTCGCCGGCGCGACCTCGGCGCTCGCCCTTGCCGTTCCGGTGGCGCTCTATCTTTGCGGGCTGGGCATCGCCATGCCGCAAGCGATGGCGGGCGCGCTGACGCCGTTTCCCGAGCGCGCCGGCGCCGCCTCCTCGCTGCTCGGCTTCCTGCAGCAGGTGGTGGGGTCCTCGGTCGGCATCCTGGTGGGGCAGTTGCTTGGACGCACCGCGCTGCCGCTGGCCGTGATCATCGCCGCCATGGGCGCGCTGGCGCTCACACTCGCGCTGTTCAAGCGCGCCCTGCCAGCCGCCTGAAGGCAGGTGCACGGCCCGGGCCTCGGCTCGTCAAAGGCCGATCTTGTCCGGGCGCTGCGGCATGCTTGGCATCAGAGTTTGATCTCCCGGACCGCGTTCGCGCGCGCGGTCAAAGCAGCCATGAGGAAGCCGAGGTCGGTGCCGGTCGACACATAGCGCGCCCCCATGCGCACGAATTCGCCGACCAGGTCGGGGCGGGTGGCGAGCCCGCCGACACCGCAATGCTTGCCGTGCTTGCGGCAGGCCGCGATGATTTTGCCGTACGCCTCGCGCACGCGCGGGTGGTCGTAGGCGCCGGGCAGTCCCCAGTCCGCGAGCAGATCGTTGAGGCCGACCAGCACCAGGTCGACGCCCTCGACCGCTGCGATCTCCTCGGAGCGCGCCAGCGCCGCCGCGCTCTCGATCTGTACGATGATCATGGTGGCGGCGTTGAGCGCGGCGTAGGCCTCCGCTTGCGGGAAGGCGCGGAAATGCAGCTGCGGCAGCCCGCTCACGTTCGAACGCTCGCCGAGCGGCGCGAATTTCGCCGCCCGCACCACCTCCTCCGCCTGCTCCGCCGAATGCACGTGCGGAGCGATGATGCCGAGCGCGCCGGCTTCGAGCACGCCGGCGATATGGTCCGCGCCGTTGGCGGGAACGCGCACGAACGGCGCGATGCCTGCTTCCAGCGCGGCGATGCATATCCCGGCGCAGGCCTCGCGCGAGATGGTAGAGTGCTCGAGATCGACGTAGAGCGTGTCGAAGCCGGCGCTGCGCGCCATGCGCGCGATCTCCACGGTGCGCACCAGCCGCACCGTCATCGACGCCACCACCTCGTCACGCGCGAGCTTCTCCTTGACGTTGTTGCGCAGGATGTCGCCGATCGGCACTGCCGCCGCCTCCCTGTTGCCCGCCCTCGTTGCCCGCCGTGGCCGTGCGACTTGGCCTTGCGCAGGCGGCGGGGCTATGCTGCGGCCTGACGCCAGGCTCCCGCGGGAAAGCACGGAAACTATCCATGAACTACACGACCGACTTCAAGTCGATCCGCGGCGAGGTCTCGGGCGAGGAGTGGCAGGCGCGCGTCGATCTCGCCGCCTGCTATCGCCTGGTCGACAAGTACGGCATGACCGACCTCATCTACAACCACATCACCGCGCGCAGGCCCGGGAGCCCCGATCACCTGCTGATCAACCTCTACGGCATGCTGTACAAAGAGATCACGGCGTCGAGCTTGGTCAAGATCGATGTCGATGGCGACATCGTCTGGAAGCCGGAGACCGATTACGGCATCAACAAGTCCGGCTACGTGATCCACGGCGCGATCCACAAGGCGCGGCCGGACGTCGCCTGCGTGCTGCATACCCACACCCGAGCCGGGATCGCGGTCTCGGCGATGAAATGCGGACTGCTGCCGCTGTCGCAGACCTCGATCCGCTTCGTCGGCCATATCGGCTACCACGACTACGAGGGCCCGGCGGTGGAGCTCGACGAGCGCGAGCGCATCGTCCGCGATCTCGGGCCACACGACGCTTTGATCATGCGCAACCACGGCCTGCTCACCTGCGGAGCCACGATCCAGCAGGCCCTCAACACCATGTACCAGCTTGAACTGTCCTGCCGCTCGCAGGTCGATGCCATGGCGGCGCGTACCGAGCTGGTCATGCCGGGCGAGAACGTGCTCGCGCACACCGCGCACCTCTACCAGCCCGGCACCCGCCGGCCCTATGGCGTGTTGGAATGGCCGGCGATGCTGCGCCTGCTCGCGGCCGAGGATCGCAACTCCGGCTATCCACCCCACTGGCATTGAGCCAAGCTCAACGCGCGCGCTGGCGGTCAACCAACCCTGGGCTCGCAACTGTTCCCATCCTACATTCGCTTTCCCACGCGAGCCCCGGGCCCCGGTCGTCCCCATGTCCGTCCATAGTCATCCCGCCGCGTTGAGCTTTCCTCATCCGGCGCCGCCGGCGCCCGGGCGGCCGGTCGAGGTCGCGCCCGGCATTTTATGGGTCCGGCTCGCGCTCCCGTTCCGGCTCGATCACGTCAACGTCTATCTGATCGAGGACGGCAAGGGGTGGGCGGTGCTCGACACCGGGCTTGACGACGCCCCGACGCGCGCGAGCTGGGAGGCGCTGCTCGACGGGCCGCTGGACGGCCGGCCGCTCACCCGCGTCCTGGTCACTCATTATCATCCCGACCACATGGGACTCGCCGGCTGGCTGTGCGCGCGCTTCGGCCTGCCGCTGCTCATGAGCCAGACCGAATACCTCGTCAGCCTCGCCATCCATCTCGACCCCGGCGCGCTCAACGCCGAGCCCTACCGCAGCTTCTACCGCTCGCACGGCCTCGACGAGGCCACCACCGAACGGCTGCTCAGCGCCGGGCATCGCTACCTGCGCATGATCTCGGGCCTGCCGCGCACCTTCCGCCGGCTCATCGCCGGCGAGACGCTGCGCGTCGGCGGGCGCAGCTTCGAGGTGCTCACCGGCGGCGGACATGCGCCGGAGCAGGTGATGCTGTTCTGTCCGGCCGAGCGTCTGCTCATCTGCGCCGACCAGGTGCTGGCCAGGATCTCGCCCAATATCAGCGTGCAGGCGATGGACCCGGAAGGCGACCCGCTCGGCATTTATCTACGCTCGCTCGCCAGCCTCAGGCGCGATATTCCGCCGGACGTGCTGGTGCTGCCCGGACACAATCTGCCGTTTACGGGTTTGCGCGCGCGCATCGACGAGCTCTACGCCCATCACGAGGCGCGCTGCCTTGCCATCGAAGGCGCGTGCCGGCGCGCGCCCTGCACGGCGGCGGAACTGGTGCCGGTCGTGTTCCGGCGCGTCATCGACGACCCGCATCAGATGGGCTTCGCCTTCAGCGAGGTGCTCGCCCATGTCAATTACCTCCTGCGCGAGCACCGGCTGCGGCCGGCGGCCGGGGCCGGCGCCGCGGTCGAGTTCGCGGCATGATGCAACGCACCCTCGTATGGGCGGCCGGGCCAGCCGCATGGCTGATGCTGGCAGCGTTCGCGGCTGGGGCCGCGCCGCCGAGCCGCTACGATGGCTACCAGCAGGGCGCCTATCTCTCCTATCTCAATGTGCCCGCTCCCGGCGGCGACATCACGAGGCCGCCGCGCCTGCGCATCTCGTTCGGCGTCCGCAGCTATGCGGTGGTGATGGACACCGGCTCGACCGGCGTCGTGGTCTCGGCCGACAAGATACCGAATATCGATCGCTTGCCGTCGCTCGGGCCCGGCCAGCTCACCTATTCCAGCTCCGGGCGCATCATGATCGGCCGCTGGGTGGTGACGCCGGTGACCATCGCCGGCCGCAACGGCGCCAGCGTCACAACCGCGCCGATTGCCGTGCTTGCCGTCACCCGCGTCGAATGCAGCGAGAACGCCCGGCGCTGCACGCCGCGCGCCGCGCCGCGCGGCATTTCGATGCTGGGCATAGGCTTCGCCCGCCGCGCCGACCATCAGGAGCAGAGCGGGCCGAGCAAGAATCCGTTCCTCAACGTCGCGGCGGTCAACGGCAGCAAGGCGGAGCACCTGCGGAGCGGCTACATCGTGAGGAGCGGCGGGGTCGCGGTCGGGCTGACCGCAGCCAATACGCAGGGCGATTTCGCCTACGTCAAACTCGCGCGCGCCGGCGACGACTGGGCGGCGACGCCGGCCTGCATCTCGGTCAACGGCGCCAAGCCCGCGGCCTGCGGCACGCTGCTGATGGATACCGGCGTGAGCGTCATGTACTTGACGGTGCCCGGCAGCCAGGCGCCGGACGCGATCCGCGCGAGCAGCGGCCGGGCGCCCGCGTTGCCGGCTGGCACGAACCTCACGATCTCGATTCCCGCCGAAAGCTCGCCGCAGGCATTTTACAGCTTCACCGTCGGCACGAGCGGCAACCCCCTGGCGCCGGCGCGGGTCAATCTCGTCAGCCTGGTGCGCCCGCCATTCGTCAATACCAGCGTGCATTTCCTCAACGGCTTCGACTATCTCTACGACGCCGACGGCGGCTTCGTCGGCTTGCGCTGGACCGGCCACGCGGCGCCAAATGTCGGCAAGGTCGTGGCGTCCGCGCCGCCCCCGGACTGACACCGGCCCGGCGCGCGTTCGCCGGCACGGTGCTTGCGATGCCTGGCGAGCCGCGAGCTGAATGAAAGCAGATCTGCCATGTCCTCCATCAAGACGGCGCCCTACGGCTCCTGGAGATCGCCGATCACGTCGGAGCTGATCGTGGCGCAATCCATCACGCTGTCGGAGGTGCGCCTCGACGGCGCAGACATCTACTGGCTGGAAGGACGCCCGCAGGAGCGTGGCCGCAACGTCGTGGTGCGCGCCGAAGCGGATGGACCAATGATCGAGATCACGCCGTCGCCGTACAATGCGCGCACGCGCGTGCACGAATACGGCGGCGGATCGTGGACCGTGCGCGATGGCACCGTCTATTTCAGCAATTTCGCCGACGGCCGCCTGTACCGCCAGCAGCCCGGCGCATCCGTCCCGCAGGCGTTGACCCCCGAGCCGCTGGCGCCCGGACGTGACTGGCGCTTCGCCGACGGCGTGATCGATCACCGCCGCAACCGCTGGATCGGCGTGCGCGAGGATCACACGGTCGAGGGCGAGCCAGCCAACAGCATCGTCGCCATCGATCTCGGCGCCCCGCTCGCAAGCTCCTCCGCCCAGGCGCGGGAGGGGGCCGGCCGCGTGCTCGCGAGCGGGCACGATTTCTACGCGTCGCCGCGGCTTTCCCCCGACGGCAACTGGCTGGCCTGGCTCGCCTGGGACCATCCCAACATGCCGTGGAACGGCACGCTGCTCTACCTCGCCGCGATCGCTGCCGACGGCGCGCTCGGCGAGCCCACGCTGCTCGCCGGCGGGGCTGCCGAATCAATCTTCCAGCCGGAATTCTCGCCCGACGGCGCGCGCCTCGTATTCGTGTCCGACCGCTCCGGCTGGTGGAACCTCTATGGCCTCGACCTGGCGACCAAAACGACGCGGGCGCTGGCGCCGATGGCGGCGGAATTCGGCGTGCCGCAATGGCTGTTCGGCCTCTCGACCTACGCATTCGTGGGCGACGAGCGCATCGTCTGCAGCTATTCCGAGGCTGGGCTCGGGCGTCTCGCAGTGCTCGATCTCGCCACCGGCGCTTTGACCCCGTGCGATCTGCCGTTCACCGAGTTCGGCTCGCTGCGGGCGACCCGCGATCGCGCCGTGTTCCGCGCCGCGGCGCCCGACCATCCCACCAGCATCGTCGCGCTCGACCTCGCCTCGGGGCGATGTTCGGTGCTGAAAAAGGCGACCGACATCCTCGATCGCACATCGCCGCGCATCGCCGAGTACCTCAGCAAGGTGGAGAGCCTGCAATTCCCCACCACCGGCGGCGAGAGTGCCTTCGGTCTGTTCTATCCCCCGCACAATCCCGATTATGCGGCGCCGGGCGAGGAGCGGCCGCCGCTGCTGGTCCGCTGCCACGGCGGGCCGACGTCGGCGGCGTCGAGCACGCTCAATCTCGGCATTCAGTATTGGACCAGCCGCGGCATCGCCGTGCTCGACCTGAACTATCGCGGTAGCACCGGCTTCGGGCGCGCCTACCGCGACCGGCTGCGGCTCGATTGGGGCGTGGCCGACGTCGACGACAGCGTCCACGGCGCGAGCTTCCTCGCCAGTGAGAAGCGGGTGGACGGCAAGCGTTGCGTGATCAGCGGCGGCAGCGCCGGCGGCTATACCACGCTTGCGGCGCTCACCTTCCGCGACTTCTTCCAGGGCGGGGCGAGCTACTACGGGGTAAGCGACGCCGCCGCGCTCGCGCGCGACACCCACAAGTTCGAATCACGCTATCTCGACTGGCTGATCGGTCCCTACCCGCAGGAGGAAGCGCGCTATCGCGAGCGCTCGCCGCTCTACCACGCGGAGCGGCTGTCGAAGCCGGTGATCTTCTTCCAGGGCGAGGAGGACGCGATCGTGCCGCCGAATCAGACCGAGACCATGGTCGGGGAGCTGCGGCGCGCGGGCAACGCGGTCGGCTATTTCCTGTTCGCGGGGGAGCAGCACGGATTCCGTCAGGGCGCCAACATCCAGCGCTGCCTCGAGGCCGAGCTCGCCTTCTACGCGGTCGAGGTGTTCCGCACGGGACTGCGGTTCTGACCTCGGTCAGGCCGGCAACGCGGCGGGTCGATCCGAGGCGGCGCCGCGCCCGCAAGGCCGTGATCCCGCGAGCAGCTGAACCCGCGGCGCTGTCTATGCCGCGATCCGCACCTGCGCCGGTTCATCCTCCGCTGCTTTTTTGATGCGGCGTGCCCAGATACGGAAACTCATTGAGGATGTCGGTGTGGGGCTTGAGGCCTGTGGGCGGACACTGATTCTTCGTCAGAAAGGCGATGCGATAATCGATCACGTCGTCAGTGAAGACCCGGCCGTTGGGGTACTTTGCGGGCTTCGACGGATCGAAACTTAGCACGTCGGGAAGCGTGCGCTCCCTGTCGATAGCGGCAATGGCTTCCTCGCGCGTGTAGTCGCCGGTATGCCCCATCAGATGCACGAACTGGTCGAGCCATCGCTTGCGGTCATTGACCGGCTCGCTCGCGTTGTATTCCTCCTTGGTATCATCCGTGTTGAAGAAGCTGCTCACGCTCGGATGGCCGGCGCGATCGACGTGCAGCAACTTGCCGTCGCGTCGCACGCTGCAGCGCCCCCAGATGTGGATCTCGGGCCTGGGATTGAGTTCGCTCGTCGGCAACTCGATCACTGTCGAGAACACGTTCGCCTCGGTGTTCGAGTCCACGCCCGTCCATGGCGACTTGCCGCCGAGATGCGGCTCGGTGAAGTTTCGTTTGCCTCTGATGTCGAACAGGTTCTTGATTCCGTCGAAATCGAAAAAGAACGCGTCGCTGCGGCTGCCGGCGAAAAAAGTACGGGAGCCAGACTTGACGATATTCGGCTTGGCGCCGAAGGAGACTTCGGCGTCGGCGATTATCTTGGTCCCGACCGCTTGGTCCGAGCGCGACTCAGGGCCGCTTGCCATGAGGACGCTGACGGTCTGCCTGCCGTTCTGCGGCTTCGAGAACACATAGCTGAAGGCGAGGTCGGTCAGGTAATCCCCATCGTTATCGATGTTGAGGCGATAGATCGCATCGGGATGAAGTGCGTCCGCATTGGGATTCGCATTGAGAATGATCACGGTTCTGTTCTTGTCGGCCGGGGACTGGAATGCGTACAGGTCGCAGAGGTCGAGCCGTTGGTCCCCCAGCGGCGGGCCGAGACTGAGTCCAGTGAAATGGTTTGACATCGACCGCTCCTGCTAATCCAGACTTTCCATGTCGGGGTCTCACGTCGCATCATACATGAATGCGAACCATGTATTGATTCATCGCGCCGGCCGACCGCAGGCGCGCCGCGCGCCCCATCAATACCGGTAGTCGTCGATCTTGAGCAGCGGGAACGCGCTGAGCACATGGGGCGCGTTCGCTGGCGTGGCGGGATGGAGATATGAGCGGTCGAGCTCGGCAAAACGCGTGACGCCGAGCAGGCCGAGGCAACGCTGCACCTCGTCCTCGAGCAGCTCGAGCAGCCGCAGCACGCCCGCCTGTCCGCCGGCGGCGAGCGCCAGGCACTGCATGCGGCCGATGCCCACCAGATCGGCCCCGGTCGCGATCGCCTTGACGATGTCGCTGCCGCGGCAGATCGAGCCGTCGACGAGGATCTTGGCGCGGCCGGCGACCGCGTCCGCCACCTCGGGCAGCACGTCGAGCGAGCCGCGGCCGTGATCGAGCTGGCGGCCGCCGTGATTGGACACGTAGATCCAGTCGACCCCGTGTTCGAGCGCGATCGCGGCATCCTCGGCGGTGGCGATGCCCTTGATGGCGAGCGGGATCTTGAACTTCGCCTTGATGCGCTCGATCGTGCGCCAGTCGAGGCTCGCCTGCGCCGCGCGGTTCTGCACGCGGCGCCGGCCGGCGGTGACGAAGCGCTTGGCGATGTCGCGCTCGCGCCGGCTGTAGTGGGCGGTGTCGACGGTGAGCGCGAAGGCGGCGTAACCGCAGGCGATTGCGCGCGCGACGTGGTCGTCGACCCATTGGGCGTCGCCGCGGACGTAGAGCTGGTAGAGCCGCAGCGCGTCGGGTGCGGCTTTGGCCAGCTCCTCGAGCCCGGGCTCGCACACCGAGCTCAGCATATGGGCGCAGCCGAACTCCTCGACCGCGCGCACCACCGACACCGCGCCGGCGGCATGAAAGCTCTCGAGCGAGCCGACCGGGGCAAGCACTACCGGGAGGCGCAGCCGCCGCCCGAGCTCGCTCACCGAGGCGTCGACCTTGCTGACGTCGCGCAAGACCCGCGGGCGGAACGCGATTGAATCGAGCGCCATGCGGTTGCGCCGCAGCGTGGTCTCCGATTCCACCCCGCCGACGATGTAATCCCAGTCGTTCTGGTTGAGGTTCTGCCGCGCCTTGGCCACGAGTTCGTGCAGGTTGAGGAGGTCGCCCGGCGCGGTGGCGGCGTCGTGGACGGAGATCGGTTGCGCGGTGCGTTCCTGCATTGGGAGGCCGGATGGCGTGATTGAGCCGACAGCGGTCGGCTCATGATGCTCACCCCCGCGATCGGTCGTCAACCGGCCGCCCGATCTGCCTCTGCTGCGCTGAGGTCGTCACCGTTGCCCCTAGCGCGATGAGCCCGGCATCGCGGCGCTCCGGCGCGAAATCGCGACATCGAGTCCCTTCCGCGTCGCGCCGCGCCCGGTATAGTCGGATCACGGCATTGCTCGCCGCTCAGCTTGGAGGCTGTTGCTTCCCCTGCGCCATCGGCGGCATCGACGGGGTTGGAATTCTTGAGCGCTGGTTCTGGGAGGTCGGGATGAACCGTCGGCGTCGGCGTTTCCTTCATTTGGCCGCGGCGGCGGCCGCGCTTCCGCTGCTCCCGCGCGGCGCGCAGGCGCAGGCGCAGGCGCAGGCTTATCCGACGCGGCCAGTGCTTCTGATCGTCGGCTTTGCGCCCGGCGGCTCCGCCGACATTCTGGGACGCCTGATGGCGCAGTGGCTCTCCGAGCGGCTCGGTCAGCAATTCGTGGTCGAGAACCGCGCCGGGGCCGGCACCAACATCGCGACCGACGCGGTCGTGAACGCGCCCGCGGACGGCTACACGCTTCTGTTCATCACCGGGGCGAACTTCATCAACGCGACGCTTTACCGAAATCTCAAATTCAACTTCATCCGCGACATCGCGCCGGTTGCGCTGCTGGCGCGCGAGCCCAACGCCATGGTGGTGCATCCGTCGGTCCCGGCGCACACGCTCGCGGAGTTCATCGGCTACGCCAAGGCCAATCCTGGCAAGATCACCATGGCGTCGGGGGGCAATGGTGCTCCCTCTCACATCTCCGGCGAAATGTTCAAGATGCTGGCGGGCGTCGACATGGTCCACGTCCCCTATCGCGGCGCCGGCCCGGCCCTGACCGGCGTGCTGGGCGGGCAGGCGCAGCTCTATTTCTCGCCGTTGTCGGCGACCATGGGATACATCAAGAGCGGCACGCTGCGCGTTCTCGCGGTGACGACGGCGAAGCGTTCCGATGCTTTGCCCGAGATTCCGGCCGTGAGCGAGGTCGTTCCCGGCTACGAGGCGAGCCAGCTCTACGGCATCGGCGCACCGCGCCACACCCCGCCCGCAATCGTCGACAAGCTCAACAAGGAGATCAACGCCGCCCTCGCCGATTCCAAGGCCAAGGCGCGGCTTGCGGAGCTGGGCGAGACGCCGCTCGGCGGATCGAGCGCCGAGTTCGGCAAGCTGATCGCCGCCGAAACCGAGCGCTGGGGCAAGGCCGTCAAATTCTCCGGCGCCAGCGTCGACTGATAGCGCGCGTATGGCGCGACAACCGGGAGCTTCATCTCGGTGACGCTCGCCAAATCCTCCGCTGTCGTTCCCGCGCAAGCGGGAACCCAGATTTCAGACGCCGCAAGTCGTGGCCCGATGGGTCCCCGCTTGCGCGGGGACGACAGCCGCTAGACCACCACCCCGCTGTTGTTCCCGCGCAAAGCGGACCGACTAATAGCCGACTCTGGATTTCAAACCTCTGCTGCAGGCCCTCGACGTGCCTCGCAGCGTGACCGGCTCAACCGCCGGACCGGCGGTCGCGCCTGCGATCCCGGTCGTATAAGACGCGCCCGGGATCGGGCCTTGCTCGGCGCTCCGGCCAGCCGGCAGGCGCATCCAATCCTCGCTCCACCTGATCAACGGCCGTCGGCATTTCGAGCGAGCCGCGGCCGACATCGCCGTGCTGCTCCGCCAGTGCCAGCAGCAGCCAGCCGGCATAATCGCCGCCGTACTCGCTGCGCACCACGGCCGCGCCGGCGAGCAGGAAGCCGAGCGCCAATTTCGCCGCCCGCTCCTTGCCTTCTGCCTTGTGCATGCGCGCCAGGATCCACAGCGCCGCCTGCGTGGTGGCATCGATGCCGGGGCCAGCCTCGGGAAATTTCGCGCCGTCGCCCATGAATGCCTCCGGTCGAGTCGTTGCGCGGTCAGGAACTCCGGGGTCGCGCCTCCCGGGCCTTGAGACCGTCGCGGCAAGCATATTCACTCCTGCTCGTCCATGCGAGGAATTGGTGCCGCGCTCCGGCAATTCCGCCGAGCAAAACACGATCTACCGGGTACACAGGGGAAAAATCGTGGCCGACCCAGCATCATCCGCGCCGGTCCGCCTGCTCGTGATGGAAGGCGACGGCATCGGGCCCGAGATCACGGCGGCGACCATGGCGGTGCTGCGCGCAGCCGAGCGCAAGTTCGGCCTCGCCTTGTCGTTTGCGCCGGCAGTGATCGGGCTGGCGGCACTGGATGCGCACGGCACCACGCTGCCGGAGGCGGCGGTGAGTGCGGCGAACGCCGCGGATGGCATCATCCTTGCGCCGGTCTCGCACCATGACTATCCGCCGGCAGCGCAGGGCGGCCTCAACCCCTCGGGCGAGTTGCGCCGGCGCCTCGACCTGTTCGCCAATATCCGCCCGGCGCGCAGCCGCGGCGGTTTTCCGCCGCGCTGCGGCGCGCCGGTCGACCTTGTCATCGTGCGCGAGAACACCGAGGGCTTCTACGCCGACCGCAACATGTTCCTCGGTTCGGGTGAGTTCATGCCGACGCCGGACCTCGCGCTCTCCGTGCGCAAGGTCAGCCGCGCGGGCTCGACTCGCATCGCGGAAGCCGCCTTCGAGTTCGCCGCGCGCCGCCGCCGCAAGGTGACGGCGGTGCACAAGGCCAACGTGCTGCGGGTCTCGGACGGACTCTTTCTGGAGTGCGTGCGGGCGGTGGCCTCGCGTTTCCCCGATGTCATCTACCAGGAGCGCATCATCGACGCGATGGCGGCGCTGCTGGTGCGCGACGCGAGCGCCTTCGACGTGATCGTCACCACCAATATGTTCGGCGACATTCTGTCCGATCTGGCCTCGGAGATCAGCGGCAGCCTCGGGCTTGCCGCCTCGCTCAACGCTGGCGCCGCGCATGCCATGGCGCAGGCGCAGCACGGCTCGGCGCCCGATCTGGCGGGCAAGGACCGCGCCAATCCGGCGGCGCTGATCGGCTCCGCCGCGATGCTGCTCGCCTGGCTCGGCGAGCGCCGCGGCGAGCAACGGCTCACGCGTGCCGCCGCGGCGATCGAGGACGCGCTCGATCGCGCGGTCGCCAATCCGCACTGGCGCACGGCCGACCTTGGCGGCCCGCTCGGCACCAAGGCCTTCGGCGCGCGCGTGGCGGCGCTGGTCGAGGAGGGCGTCCGGGCTCGGGCATGAGCGGGAACCTGGGAAACCAGTGCACGACCGGCCAAACTGCGGCGATCTGCGCGGATCGAAAGCGGCTGCGGCGACGCAGCTATGCGGCCCGACGAGTGTGAACCTCTCGGCGAGTTCCGGCCCGCGACGGGCCGCCCGTATGGCGCGTGAAGTTCGCCGTGAAGGCGTTGACGTGTGGATGGTCGGACACGTTATGCCATTGCATGCGCGTAAGGTTGCCAGCGGTGAAGATTTCACGCGTGACATAGTATCGTGATCGGGGGCGCAAAGCCGTGATGAGATCGTAGGAGGCCGCGATGCCAGCTCCCCTGTCGCCCGAGCTGCTGGAGAAAATGGACGCCTATTGGCGCGCCGCGAATTATCTCTCGGTCGGGCAGATTTATCTCAAGGACAATCCCCTGCTGGAAACGCCGCTTAGGCCGGAGCACATCAAGCCGCGTCTGCTCGGCCACTGGGGCACCACCGCCGGGCTCAACTTCATCTGCGTCCACCTGAACCGACTGATCAACGAGCACGACTTGAACATGATCTACGTCATCGGTCCCGGCCACGGCGGTCCGGGGCTGGTGGCGCAGAGCTACCTGGAAGCGTCCTATACCGAGCGCTATCCGAGCATCGAGCGCAGCCGAAACGGGCTGCACCGGCTGTTTCGACAGTTCTCCTGGCCTTACGGCGTTCCCAGCCACGTCGCGCCGGAAACCCCCGGGTCGATCCACGAGGGCGGCGAGCTCGGCTACAGCCTGCTGCATGCATTCGGGGCGGCGTTCGACAATCCCGACCTGCTGGTGGCCTGCATCATCGGCGATGGCGAGGCCGAGACGGGAGCGCTCGCCACCAGCTGGCATTCCAACAAGTTTCTCAATCCGGCGCGCGATGGCGCGGTGCTTCCGATCCTTCATCTCAACGGGTTCAAGATCGCCAATCCGACCGTGCTTGCCCGCATCGGCCGCCGGGAATTGACCAGCCTGCTGCGCGGCTACGGCTATGAACCGCACTACGTGGAGGGCGATGTGCCGGCGGTAGTCCATCAAAGCCTGGCCGGCGCACTCGACACTGTCCTGGCGGAGATTCGCGCGATCCAGGCCGCGGCGCGCTCCTCGCCGACGGCGGCGAAACGGCCGCGTTGGCCGATGATCGTGTTCCGCACGCCGAAGGGCTGGACCGGCCCGAAATTCGTCGACGGTAATCCTGTCGAGGGCACCTGGCGCGCGCATCAAGTGCCGCTCGCGAACTTTGACAAGCCCGGACACCTCAAGCAGCTCGAGGACTGGATGAAGAGCTATCGCCCGGAGGAGCTGTTCGACGAACGCGGCAAGTTCCGCGAGGAGCTCGCGGCGCTCGCGCCCACCGGGCACCGCCGCATGAGCTTCAATCCGCACGCCAACGGCGGTGAGCTATTGCAGTCGCTATCCATGCCCCACTTCCAGGACTACGCCGTGGCGGTGCCCGAGCCGGGCGGCTGCGAGGCGGAGGCGACCCGGGTTCTCGGAAAATTTCTGCGCGACGTGATGAAGCTCAATCTCGACAAACGCAACTTCCGGCTGTTCGGGCCGGACGAGACGGCGTCGAACCGATTGGATGCCGTCTACGAGGTCGCCGGCAAGGAATGGATGGCCGAGATCGAGGACGTCGACCTCAATCTCAGCGCCGACGGGCGCGTCATGGAGGTGCTGAGCGAGCACATGTGCGAAGGCTGGCTCGAAGGATACCTGCTCACCGGACGCCATGGGCTGTTCTCCTGCTACGAAGCCTTCATCCACATCGTCGACTCGATGTTCAATCAGCATGCGAAGTGGCTCAAGGTCACCCGCGCCATTCCGTGGCGCAAGCCGATCGCGTCGCTGAACTACCTGTTGACCTCGCATGTGTGGCGGCAGGACCACAACGGCTTCTCGCATCAGGATCCGGGCTTCATCGATCACGTCGCGAACAAGAAATCCGACGTGGTTCGCATCTATCTGCCGCCCGATGCCAACTGCCTGCTGTCGGTGGCAGACCACTGCCTGCGCAGCCGCAACTACATCAACCTGATCATCGCCGGAAAGCAGCCGCACTGGCAGTGGCTCGACATCGGCTCCGCGGTCCGACACTGCACTGCGGGCGCCGGCGTGTGGCGCTGGGCCAGCAATGACGCGGACGGCGATCCCGACGTGGTGATGGCGTGCGCCGGCGACGTACCGACGCTCGAGACGCTCGCCGCCGTGACCCTGTTGCGATCATATGTTCCTGACATCCGCATCCGCGTCGTCAACGTCGTCGACCTGATGGCGCTGCAGCCGCAGTCCGAGCATCCGCACGGCCTGAGGGATCAGGATTTCGACGAGCTGTTCACCACCGATCGGCCGGTGATCTTCGCCTTCCACGGCTATCCGGCGATGATCCACAAGCTGACCTACAGGCGGCGCAATCACGACAACATTCATGTGCGCGGCTACCGCGAGGAGGGCACCACCACGACTCCCTTCGACATGGTCGTGCTGAACAATCTCGATCGCTACCAGCTCGCGCTCGACGCCATCCGGCGGATTCCCCGGCTCAGCAATCAGGTGGAAGCCGCGACCGCGCGCTACTGGACGACGATGGAGCGCCACAAGCTCTATATCAGCGAGCACGGGCAAGACATGCCCGAGGTTCGCAACTGGCGCTGGACTGCGTGAGCCGCCGCCGCCCGCGGAGCGTGGGCTCGAGCTTCGCAAACACGCGCGCGCCCCGTGGAACCCAAGGCAAAGAACGGCCTATTGCTGGCCGCGCTTTGACGCTTCAGCTCCGGCCGCAAGCTCGACGATCTCCATTGTGATCTCTTCCTGGCGAAGCTGACGCTCGCTCCGCGAAAGGGTACCGAGCTTCGTTACGATATTGGTCTTGGCGGATGCCATGGTCATCATGCGAGCCTCGTTCTCCGCCTCGAAGGCGAGCATCGCGGCCTCGCAAAGCTGCGCGTAGACGTATTCCCCTGCGAGGCGCTCGAGCAAGGTCTCATGCGCAAGCGTGGTGAGCGGGGCCTGTTTCTCGATCGGCCGGGCGAAGCGCCGGAAGTCGATCGGCAGAACCGAATGACGTTCGACGACGGTCCCGCTGCCGGGTAGCGAGCGCGAAAAGACAATGTCGGCCTTCGCAATGGTGCCGGCAGCGACATAACCGTACAAGGCGTCGGCCAGCCGATTTGCGAGACCAGGAATGGCATCGACATGAGTGGCCATAGGAACCGACCAGCGGGGCTTGATTCCTCGCTCGCCCGCTACAGCCGCACCGCGAGTGCCCACGATCAAGGTCAGCGCGCTGTCAAGATCGCCCGAGGCCGAATCGAGGACCCGCTCGCTGAAAGCTCCGGCAAAGCCCTGCTCTGCACAAAACAGGATTAGGCCGAGACCGGCCCGCCGTTCTCGGGATGCGGTTACCATCTCTTTCGGCAACAAGCTTAGCGCCTGCCCGATGGCCCGTGAAACCACATTTGTATAAGCTTCAGTTCCGGCGAGGAACGACTGCCCCTTCTGTGCTCGGGAAGCAGCTATTCCTCGCATCGCCGTGACCACCGCCTCGAGTTGCCGGACGTTCTGAATCTGGGCAACGATATCGGCGAGGCGTTCGGCCATCACTCGATCTCCGGCCCGGCAGTCTTTGACATTGGGGCGAGGCGTGCCACTAGCGCAGAAAGGCTTGCCGTCAGCTCGGCGCTCCTGGACTCATTGAGACGTCCAGTGCTGTCAATCTCATCGACGATCGGTCCGACCGAGCAATCGAGCCAAGCCGGAAGTTCGGTGCGGAATTTTCCGAACCGCTCCAACGGCAGATCGTCGAGAAGGCCGCCCTGGAGCGCCAGCACGAGTGCGACCTCCTCTGCGAGCCGCAGCGGCGCGTACTGGGGCTGCGAGAGCACGGCACGGATACGCCGACCACGCGCGATCTTACCCTTGACTTGCGCATCGGTGACGCCGCTAAACCGTGTGAACATTTCCAGCTCAAGAAACTGAGCGTAGTCGAGGCGCAGCGTCTCCGCCGCCTCTCGCAAGACGGGCGCTTGGGTCTTGCCGCCGACGCGACTGACGCTCGTTCCGACATCGACCGCCGGCTTCTGTCCCTCGTAGAACAGTCGCGCGTCGAGAACGATCTGACCGTCTGTGATCGAAATCAGATTGGTCGGAATGTAGGCGCTCAGATTGCCGGCATCTAGTTCGGCGATGGGCAGAGCGGTCAGTGAGCCGCCGCCGGCTGCCCGTGAAAGCTTGGCGGCGCGCTCCAACAGTCGCGCATGAACGTAGAACACATCGCCTGGGTAGGCCTCACGCCCTGGAGGCTGTCGCGTCAGGAGAGCGATTTCGCGGTGAGTTGCAGCGTGCTTGGTCATGTCATCGATGACCACTAGCGCATGTTGACCCCGATCCCGAAAGTATTCCGCCATCGTGAAGCCAGAAAACGGAGCGATCCATCGCAGGCCTGGAGCTGCCGATGCGCCGGCGACGATGAAGATGCAGCGTTCGGGCGCGCCGTGGGCCTGGATTGCGCCGATGACGCGCTTGACCGTGGACGACTTTTGACCGACCGCCACGTATATGCAGATGATGTCGCTGGTCTTCTGGTTGATGATGCAATCGACGGCGACCGCTGTCTTTCCGATGGCTCGATCCCCAACGATCAGTTCGCGTTGGCCGCGCCCGAGCGCAAACATGGAATCGAGCACCAGCAAGCCGGTCTGAACCGGCTCGCTGACGAAATCGCGATCGATGATTGCAGGCGCGGGACGCTCGACCGGCTCGTGGCGCTCGACCTCGATGGTGCCGTCGCGATCGAGCGGACGACCGAGCGGATCGACGACGCGGCCGAGCAAGGCCGGCCCTACCGGCGCTTGCACCACGTCGCCGGTGCCGCGAACCCGGTGTCCGGACTCGACACCTTCGGCATGGTCAAGCAGAACGCATCCAACGGCATCACGATCCAGAGTGATGGCGAATCCGGCTTGGCCATGCTCGAATCGCAGGAGTTCGTCCAGCCGCACGTCATGCAGCCCGGATACGAGGGCGATTCCATCGGCGACCGATTCGACCCGGCCCGTCTGCTCGGCAACCGGCGCGAGGGTCGTAGCTTTGACACGCTGCCTTGCGAGCTTCAGCCAGCCGTCAAGATCCGCCAAGCTGTTCGCCACGCTCCAACTCCTGGCGGATCCGATCGAGGTCCGCTCGCCAACTGTTGCGCACGATCGTATTGTGGCTGTGCAGCTCGATACCCGCGATCAAATGCGGGTTGCTGCGGCATTTGAACGCTATTTCCGATCCGAGCGCCTCCTTGAGCGCACGGCCAACGTGCTCAATCTCCTCGTCGGAAAGCGGCGCTGCGCTAACGACTTCGAGAGGCTGATCCGCAGTCGCCGACGCAAGGCTCGCTCTCGCGTCCGCTGACAGCGCGCGTAGCCCCCCGGAAAGGCGGTCCAGGAATGTTTCGAAGGATGTCCCGGGTGCGAGGCGCCCAACCAGACGCTCCGCAATCTCGACCGCAAGCTCGCTCGCACGAGCGATGAGCGCTTGCTCCGCTGCCGCGCGGTCGCGAGCTATCGCGACCTGGGCTTCTGTGCGGAGGTTTGTGATCTCTTGCAACGTCTGCGCACGCAGATTTTTCTGCTCGATCCGTGCCGCTTCCCGCGCCTCGGCGATGAGCTGCTCGCGCTTCACGCCGATCTCGGCCCGCGCTTGGTCCGCCGCCGCGCGGGCATCAGCAGCTGCCGCCCGGGCCGCCGCGGCATCGGACAAGAGCTTGTTGGCCTCCTGTTGTCGCTTGGCAACGATATCCGCGACCGGTCGGAAGAAGAACCGGGCGAGAATCCAGATGAGAACGAGGACATTGACGGTCTGGAGCGCCAGCGTCCACCAGTCGATGTGCATGTACTCAATGGATGAAGGGGTTGGCGAATAGCACCAGCAACGCGATCACCAAGCAGTAGATTGCCATGGTCTCGATCATGGCGAGGCCCACGAACAAGGTCCTGGAGATCGTGCCAGCGGCCTCTGGCTGGCGGGCGATGGCATCCATCGCGGCGGCCACCGCTCGTCCTTCGCCCAACGCGGGTCCGATCGCGCCGAACGACACCGCCATGGCAGCAGCGAGGATGCTGACGATCTCGACCCAGTTCATGATGCTTCCCTTTCTTTAACTGCCGGCGGCGCCTCTTGCGCTCACGGCACTGCCGATGAAGACCATCGCCAGCACGGTGAAGATGTAGGCCTGGATTGCTCCCACCAGCAGTTCGAGCGCCATCAGTGGGATTGGGACGAGCAGGCCCGCGAGAGAGAGAATAATGCCGATGATGAAAACCCCGCTCATGACGTTGCCGAACAGGCGCACGACCAGGGAAAAGGTGCGAGTAAACGTTTCGACCACGTTGAGCGGGATCATGACGATCGAGGGCTCAGCGAACGTACTCAGATAGCCGCCGAGTCCACGGGCACGGATGCCGAAATAGAGAATCGCAAAAAACACGATCAGCCCGAGCGCGGCGTCGGTCTCGATGTGTGCCGTGGGCGGCTCGATCCCTGGCACCAATGACGACCAGTTCGCTGTCAGGATGAAAAGAAACAGCGTACCGATCATCGGTACATAGGCCTGCGGGGCGGAGACACGCATCGTGCTTTGGACTTGATCCTCGATGCTCACGACGACCAGCTCGATCAGTGCCTGGTAACGGGACGGTCTGATCCTGAGCGAACGCGCTGCAAGCCAGCCGGCAAATGTCAGGACGCCCATGATGCCCCAGGTCACGACTACCGGCTCAGTGATCGGAACGGGGCCGACGGTGAATAATGTCCTCGCGGCAAGCGGCGACTCGATCACTGTCAGATTCCGCATCGAATGATGGCGATCCGCATCGTGGTGATTCCAACTGTGGCCCCGAGCAGAGCCAAGGCGCCGAAGGACCGCGTGATGGAGGCGAGTATGGTGGCCATCAGTGCCAAACGCGTGGCCTGGATCGCCAATGGCAGAAGCAGCGATCGCCCCGCTACAAGCATCGCAACAGTCAATCGCAGCGGCAGAAAATTCAAGGCGCCCAGCAGCGTCCCGGCAGCGAGCCACGCGCCGCCGACCAGCAGGCAACCAACGAATCCGTCTCCCACGAGACCGGATGGCGTCATGGCTTGTGCATCCATCGCCAGCCGGACCAACAGCCGACACCCACGCCGATCAGCAGCAGCGGCGCGCTCCAGAAGATGCCGGTGCCCAGTTTCTGGTCGAGCCACCGGCCGATGAACAGGCCGATGAGCATCGGCGTGACGATGATCCAACCGAGTACGCCGATTTGACCAACAAAGCGCGCCATCGAAGGGTCGCCTTCGCCGACCCAGCGCTTCTGGCGTTCATCCTGTTTTCGAACGGCATCGACCATCCCATCAGGGGGGGTCGGCTCCGGTGTGAACGTCCCGGTTTTCATGAACTGCCTCCGAATACGCCAGGCTTCTCCGGTCGCAGGTAGCGCAGGATCTGCCTGATCGCCTTCATCTGCAGCTGCAGACTTTCGGTCCGCGCGGTCCGTTCAGCTTCGAGCGTCTCCCGGAACCGTGCTACGACCACCTGTTCAAGATGATCGAGGTCGTCGCCGGCGACGGCCTCGCGGGTTGCGACAGCCACGAGGCTGCCGTTGCTCACCGACAGAACGCCGCGGCGGACCGCGCAGAAACGCCGCCGATCGTCGGCGCGATGCCAGCTCAGCACCGACACCGCGAGTGCAGTCAGGAAATCGGCATGGCCGCCGAGGATACCAAAGCTGCCGCTCTCGTCCTCCGCGCGCACGGCGACGACCGCCGAATCGTCGACGACTACCGTCATGGGGGTCGTGATCAGAAGTCTCATGATGACCTCGCCTCGCGGCTTGCGTTAACCTCCTTTCCACGTGCTTCGTCGATCGTTCCGACCATGTAGAGCGAGCTTTCCGGCCAATGGTCGCAGGTTCCATCAAGAATTGCTCGACAGCCCTTGAGCGTGTCGGCCAGCGGGATCGATCTCCCGGGCTTGCCGGTGAAAGCTTCCGTGACGGCGAAAGGCTGCGTGAGGAAGCGCTGCAGGCGTCGAGCCCGCATCACGATGAGGCGATCCCGCGCGCTGAGCTCCTCAATGCCAAGAAGAGAGATTATGTCCTGCAATTCCTTGTAATGGGCGATTGTTTCGCGGACTTCTTCCGCAATGGAGTAATGAGTGGCGCCGACCACCGTCGGATCGAGCAGAATCGACGACGAGTTCAACGGATCGACGGCGGGATACATGCCCTCGGCCGCCATCGATCGGGACAATACGATCATGCTGTCCAGGTGGCTTGCAATCGCTGTCACCGCGGGATCGGTGAAGTCATCCGCGGGCACATAGACGGCCTCGATGGCGGTGACCGATACGCCGGACAACGATGCAATCCGTTCATGCAGCTCCGCCACTTCGCTGGCCAGCGTCGGCTGATAGCCGACCCGCGAGGGCAGGCGCCCGAGTAGACCCGAGACTTCACTACCCGCCTGTACGAAACGGAACACGTTGTCCATCAACAGCAACACGTTTTGCCGCTTCTGGTCGCGGAAATATTCGGCAATCGTGAGCGCGACGAGTGCTACTCTCCAGCGTGCCCCCGGCGGCTCGTTCATCTGTCCATAGATGAGCACACTGCGATCGAGCACGCCGGACCGCCGCATCTCGGCGAGGAGCTCGTGACCTTCGCGCGAGCGCTCTCCGACCCCGGCAAAAACCGAGATCCCCTGGTAGCTCTTCACCATCGCATGAATGAGTTCCATCACCACCACCGTCTTACCGACGCCGGCGCCGCCGAACATCGCCGCTTTGCCCCCTTGCGCGAGCGGAGCGAGCAAGTCGATCACCTTGATGCCGGTTTCGAATATGGCGGTGGCGGGAGTGCGATCACTAAGCGGCGGGGCGCTCCGGTGGATGGGGAAGCGCGGTCCATCGCTCGGCAGTGGGGCGCCGTTGTCACGCGCGATTCCCGTCACATCAAGCAGACGGCCGAGGACAGCATCGCCGACTGGCACGGTGATGGGGCTTCCCGTCGAGCGCACCGACACTCCGCGCTTCAGTCCGGCAGTTCCCTGGAGCGCGACGGCGCGAACGGTCCTTTCGTTGAGATGCGCCTGCACCTCGACCATAAGGACCTGCCGCTTGTCCCATTCGACGATGAGGGCCTCATTGAGCTGCGGAAGTTCGGCGTGGTCGAAAACGATATCGAGCACCGCGCCGCGCACGGCAATAACTTTTCCTATGGACGGTCTCGGCTGCGCCATCGCAACTACGAGCGTTACACAGCTTCGGAACCTCAAAGAACCGCAGCTAGCTCGAGCCTGCGGCCGGGGTTCCTGTCACGCGAGCTGCTCGCCGCCTGATACATGACAACCGACCCCACCCGCAACTGGGGCGGGATCGGGGAAGATGTTCGGCCGATTCGATACGATCGCCGTCCTCACGGCGGCCGGCCTGAAAGGCGCCGTCGTCGGTGATCATCGCGCCCCGGCATCGGACCGCAGCTCTAGGCGCTCGATCGCCGAACGACGGGATCATCGCCGCCGAGTGCCATCACCTCGTCCAGGACCATTCGCGTGCTTGCGAAGGCCGCCGGAGTGTGTTCGGCGCCTGAAGGGATTGGCGCAGCATTGTCGTGCAGATCGAGCACGCCGTGATGGTGATTGGGGTCGGTATCCGCGGGAGTCGGGTCGATCTGGCGGTGGCCGGGGCGCCGACAGAGGTCTGCAAAGCAAGCTACGCCCGCGCCGACCTTGCGAGCCTCGCGAACAGGGAACCAAACGCACCCCTCGCTCGTTCTTCCCGTCAATTCAAAGTGCCTCTCGAGCGCAAGCTCCGAGGGAATCTTCTCTACAAATCAACGCATTCGCATTAGCAGATCCACTCGTAAGCACGTGCCGGCCGTCGGGCGCCGGAGCTTGCCACCTGATCGGAGCCGCCGGGAATGAAAGGTGACGAGGAGCTGGCCTTCCTCGCCGGCGGCGGCGAGATGGGCGAGCGCATCCGGGGGCTGGACTGGTCGCGGTCGCCGGTGGGGCCGCCGGCGCGCTGGCCCGCGAGCCTTAAGACCGCCGTGAGCATTTGTCTCGGCTCCCGCCATCCGATCGTGGTGTGGTGGGGCAACCCCGCTTATACCCAGTTCTACAACGACGCCTACATTCCCTATCTCGGCACCCACAAGCACCCGGCCTGCCTCGGGCGATCCGGCCGCGAATGCTGGAGCGAGATCTGGCCCACCATCGGACCGATGCTCGAGGGCGTCTACGCGAGCGGAGAAGCGACCTGGTCGGAGGACTTGCTGCTCGTTCTCGACCGCAATCTGCCGCGGGAGGAAGCCTATTTCACGTTCTCCTACGGTCCCATTCGCGGCGATAACGGAGCGATCGGCGGAATCTTCTGCGCCTGCAACGAGACCACGGGCCGGGTTCTGGGCGAACGGCGGTTGCGCACGTTGCGCGACCTGAGCCGGATGGAAGCAGAGGCGAAGACGCCCCAGGAAGCGTGCGAAGTGGCCGTGCGGACGCTCGCTGAGAATCCGGCCGACATTCCATTCGCGCTGACCTATCTCGTGGACGAGGAAGGCCGCTATGCGCGGCTCGTCGCCTCCACCGGCTTCCAACCCGCAAGCCAGACCGCGCCCGATCGCGTCGACCTGCAACGCGATCCGGAGTTGCTTTCTCTGTGGCCGCTGCGGCGTGTGCTCGACACCGCGGCGCCGGAGCTGGTCGCCGGCCTTCCGGCGAGGTTCGGCGCGCTGCCGGGTGGCCCGTGGCCGGAAGCGCCGCAGGCCGCACTGACCGTCCCGATTGGCGCCCCGGGCAAGGGCGTCACCGGCTTCCTCGTGGCGGGACTCAGTCCGCGGCGCGTGGTCGACGCCGACTACCGTAGCTTCTTCGACCTGGTCGCCGGCCATATTGGCACGTCCATCGCGAACGCCCGTGCCTACGAGGAGGAGCGCAAGCGCGCGGAGGCGCTGGCGGAGATTGACCGCGCCAAGACCGCGTTCTTCTCCAATGTCAGCCACGAATTCCGCACGCCCCTCACCTTGATGATGGGGCCGCTGGAAGAGGTGCTGGCCCAATCGGCCGACTTGCCGGCCGCCGGGCGCGAGCAACTCGAGCTCGCGCATCGCAATTCCCTGCGGCTGCTCAAACTGGTCAACACGCTGCTCGACTTTTCGCGCATCGAAGCCGGCCGCATCCAGGCGTCGTACGAGCCGATTGAGCTTGCAGGCGCGACGGCGGAGCTGGCCAGCGTTTTTCGCTCTGCGGTCGAGCGCGCCGGGATGAAGCTCATCGTCGACTGCCCGCTCCTGACAAAGCCGGTCTACGTCGATCGGGAGATGTGGGAGAAGATCGTTCTCAACCTCGTCTCCAATGCTTTCAAGTTTACCTTCGACGGCGAAATCGAGGTGTCGCTGCGGGAAGCGCAGTCGGCAGTCGAGCTCACCGTTCGCGATACCGGCACCGGGATTCCATCCGATGAAATCCCGCGTCTGTTCGAGCGCTTCCACCGCGTGAGCGGCGCGCGCGGGCGTTCCTATGAAGGCAGCGGCATTGGCCTGGCGCTGGTGCATGAGCTCGTCAGGCTGCACGGCGGCGAAGTGCGCGTCGAAAGCGCGGTCGATCGCGGCAGCCGTTTCATCGTTTCGCTTCCGATCGGCAAAGCGCACCTCCCCGCCGAGCGCATCCAGGCCGCGCGCTCGCTCGCCTCGACCGGCGTGCGCGCGCAGGCGTACGTCGAGGAAGCGTCACGCTGGCTGCCCGCCGAGCCGCGCACGCTTTCGCTCGCCGACGAGGCCTCCCTCGCGGCGCTCGCCGGCCGGGACGGGGAAAGCCCGCGCCATCTGCCGCGCTCAAAGGAGCTTGCCGGCCGCCGCATCCTGCTGGCGGACGACAATGCCGACATGCGCGGTTATGTGGGGCGGCTGCTGGCGCAGAGCGGCTACGAGGTCGAGCCGGCGAGCGACGGGTTTGCGGCGCTGGAGGCGTCGCGACGGCGAAAGCCCGACCTGGTGCTCACTGATGTGATGATGCCGGGGCTGGACGGCTTCGGTCTGCTGCGGGAACTGCGCGCCGATCCGAGGCTCGCGGACATCCCCATCATCCTGATTTCCGCGCGCGCCGGCGAAGAGGCCCGCATCGAGGGCATGCAGGCGGGCGCCGATGATTACCTGATCAAGCCGTTCAGCGCCCGCGAGCTGCTGGCGCGCGTGCAGTCGCACCTGAGCATGGCTCGCTTTCGGTTCGAGGCATCGCAGAAATTGCGGTTCCGCACGTCGCAATTCGAGACTCTTCTCAACCAGGCACCGATCGGGGTTTACTTGGTCGACGCGGAGTTTCGAATTCGCGAAGCCAACCCGACGGCGCTTGCGGCCTTCGGCGACATTCCGGGCGGAATGTTGGGACGGGACTTCCGCGAGGTCGTCCGCATCATTTGGCAACGCGACCACGCCGACGAGATGGTGCGTATTTTCGAGCACACGCTCAAGACCGGCGAGCCTCATATCGCAGCCGAAAGCGCCGAGGTCCGCGCCGATCGGAAGGTGACGGAATATTACGAATGGCGGCTCGATCGCATCGTTCTGCCGGACGGACGCCACGGCGCGGTCTGCTATTTCCGAGACATTTCGCAGCGGGTGCAGGCGGACCACACCCGACAGCTTCTGCTCAACGAGCTCAATCATCGCGTCAAGAACACGCTCGCGAGCGTGCAGGCGATCGCGCAACAGACCCTCAAGAACACCAAGAATCCGGCGGACTTCGCCGGCCGTTTCTCCGGCCGCATTCACTCGCTGGCGCGCGTGCACTCGCTGTTGACCGACACCAACTGGCAGGGTGCCGATTTGCGGACGCTGATTCTGGACCAGCTGTTCCAGGGTCCGGCCGATGAAGCCCGGGTTACGGCCTGGGGGCCCGCGATCCGCCTGGGACCGCAGACGGCATTGCACATGGCATTGATGCTGCACGAGCTCGGCACCAACGGCGCCAAATATGGCGCGCTGTCGACGAGCGCTGGCTGGGTGGCGGTCAGCTGGACCATCAAGGACCATGTGCTGCGCCTGCGATGGGTCGAGCGCGGCGGGCCGAGCGTGACCGCGCCGATCGCGCGCGGCTTCGGCACGACGCTGATCGAGCAAAGCGCCAAGAGCGAAGGCGGAACTGCCGTCATGCTCTGCGAAGCGGAAGGCATCACGTGGGAAATCGACTTGCCGCTGCCGGCCCGCGAGCCGGCGCAACCATCCGCGAGCGCAGCGCCCTCGCAATCGGCGGCCGCGCAGCAGAACGAGAATGGAAACGCCAGGCCGCAAGCCATGCTCGCGCGGCTGCGCTGTCTGCTGGTCGAGGACGAGCCGTTGATCGCGCTCGACCTCGCCGACAGCCTGCAGCATGCCGGCGCCGCGACGGTGACTTCGGTCGGGACCGAACGGGAGGCGCTGAAAGCCGTCGAGGACGGCGAGTTCGATGCCGCGCTGCTCGACGCCAACCTGCATGGCCGGTCCAGCCAGGAGATCGCCGCCGCGCTGACGCGGCGCGGCATTCCCTTCATCTTCGTCACCGGCTATGCGCGGGAAGGCCTCCCGGCCTCGTTCCGGCACGCGCCGGTGCTGGTAAAGCCGGTCAGCGACAGCCAGTTAATCGAAGCGGTCAAGCGGCTGGTACCGAACAATGCCGTAGTGGTGCGACTCAAGTCCTAGCGGCTTCTCCGAATGCGCACGGGCGGTGAGCGGCGCTGCTCGTCAGCGCCGGCTGTACTTTGAGCCGGGGCGATCAAATCTCGGTACTTCCGGTACAGTATTGATCGCCGGCCCGATTGTGCCCTGATGGCACGTCGCGCTGATTGCGGGTCGACGAGACGATCGAATGATGCGACTGTCGCACGATCCGTGATCTACGAGGTGCGCAGACAATGAGCGACGGTAGCGCGAAATCGCTCCCCAGCGCAGCGGCGGCGGGCGGGATTTGCGCCGTCGCCGCGCTGGCGCTGGCGGTTCAGCTTGCGCCGGCGCGGGCGCAGGACGGAACCGACTGGGTCACTGGCTTCCCGCGCGAGCCGGTGCATGTCGCGGCCTGGCCCGGCGGCAGGAAGGCCGCCGTCAGCTTCGCGCTGTTCGTCGAGGAGTTCGGGTTCGGCCAGGGCCCGGTGTTCCGCCCGGATCTGGCGAGCCGCAGCCCGGATCTCGTCAACGAGGCGTTCCGGCAATACGCCATCGACTGGGGCATCCCGCGCGTCGGCCGGCTGTTCAAGGAGCTGGACGTGCCGCTCAGCGTCGTGCTCAACGCCGAGTTTCCCGGCAAGCACGCCGCGGTCTGGAAGGAGCTGCGCGCCGCCCAGCCCAAGGCGCCGATCATCGCGCACGGCATGAACAATACCAGCCGCATGCTGCCGCTCGGGCGCGGGGTCGGCGAGCAGAAGGCCTATATCCACGACACGCTCGACCTGATCGCCAGCGCGACCGGCGTGCGGCCGACCGGCTGGTCGAGCCCGAGCGTCTATTCCAACGGCGACACCATGCGGGCGATGGCCGCCGAAGGCATCAGCTATACGCTCGACCAGATGGATTCCGACATCATCTCGCGCCTGCGCACGCCGGACGGCCCGCTCACCCTGCTGCCCTATCCGGTGGTCACGGTCGACATGGGCCAGCAGCTCGCCCGCATGAAGACGCCGGCCGAGATCGAGACGCTGTGGCTCGATTACGTGCTCGAGCTCGCGCGCGAGGCGCGCGCCGACCCGGCGCGCGAGGCGACCACGGTGGTGATCGGCATCCACCCGTTCGTGATCGGCACGCCCGACGGCGCCGCCGCCTTGCGGCGCGTGCTGATGCGGCTCAAGCAGGATGACAAGGTCTGGCTGACCGACACCGAGGCCATTCTGGCGGCGGCCGGCCTGAAATGAGCCGGGCGACTGGCGCGGACCAGGCCGCCTCACCGCGTCCGGCGCGGCTTGCAGAAGGCGCGGTGCAGCGCCTCGATCACCTCGCGCACCTCGGTGCGGGCCAGCGAATAGTAAATGTTCTTGCCGTCGCGGCGCGCTTCCACCAGATCGTCGGCGCGCAGGCGTGCGAGCTGCTGCGATACCGCGGGCTGCCGCAGGTCGAGCGTCTGCTCGATCTCGGTCACCGACTTCTCGCCGTCAGCCAGCAGGCAAAGGATCATCAGCCGCGCCTCGTGCGAGAGCGCCTTCAAGAACTCGCTCGCCTGGCGTGCGTTCGCCACCAGCGTGTCCAGATCGATCCCGGCGTCCGCGGGCTTGAGGCGGCGCGCGGCGGCGGACTGGCTCTTCATGAGTTGTTCCCCGCCCTCGGCGCGCTCGCGCCGGCCTTGCTCGCGGGCGACTGCAGCAGCCCCTCCAGCAGGCCCCAGAAGAAATCCGCTCCCGGGTAGCCTTCGATCCGCCCGACCTCGCGGCCATCCTCGACCAGCACGAAGGTCGGCGTGAAGCGCACCGGGCTTGCGAGCGCGACTTGCATGTCGCCCGCGCGGCCGAGCTCGACGAAGCGGATGGGAATGTTGCGGCCGACCTCGGTCCGCCCGTAGATCGGGCCGACCTCGCGGTCCCAGGTGGCGCACCAGGGACAGCCGGCGCGGCGAAACATGAGGAGCTCCGATGCGCTTGCCACCGGGGCAAAGGCAATGATCGCCAGCAATAGCGCCAGGGCGGTCCCGGTGAGACGATGCATGCGGCCTCTCCTGAGTTCCCACAAATCCATTGGCCCGGCAGTGAGCCTATTATAAATATAGCACAAATTGAATGTGTTAAGGGGGTGCCGGTGGAGGTCGACGTCGGGCTGCTGGCGAGCTTCAGCGCCGGCCTGCTGTCCTTCCTGTCGCCCTGCATCCTGCCGCTGGTGCCGCCCTATCTGTGTTTCCTCGCCGGCACCTCGCTCAGCGAGCTGGCGGCGGAGAAGGTTCGGCGCACGAGCGTGCTCGCGCGGGCGCTTGCTTTCACCATCGGCTTCGGCTGCGTGTTCGTGGCGCTGGGCGCGAGTGCCTCCGCGATCGGCGCCCTCGTCACCGACCATCTCGCGCTCATCTCGCGCGTCGCCGGCATCGTCATCATCGTGCTCGGTCTGCACATGGCGGGCATTCTTCCGATCCCCCCGCTCCTGCGCCAGGCCCGGTTCGAGCGCGCGAAGCGGCCGGCAAATCTGCTCGGTGCGTTCGGGGTCGGTTTGGCATTCGGCTTCGGCTGGACCCCGTGCGTGGGGCCGGTGCTCACCTCGATCCTGCTGCTTGCCGGCACGCAGGCGACGGTCGGCCGCGGAGCCGCGCTGTTGTCGGCCTATGCCGCTGGCATCGCGGTGCCGTTCCTGGCCGCGGCGCTGTTCACCGGGCCGTTCCTCAGGCTCGCGGCGCGCTTGCGCGGCGGCCTGGCGACCATCGAGACCGTGACCGGGCTGGCGCTCGTCGGCACCGGGCTGCTGGTTTTCCTGGGCGCGATGCCCGCGATCGGCGGCTGGCTGCTCGATCACGCGCCGATCCTGGGACGAATCGGATGATCGCGGGCAACTTGGCTAGCCGTAGCGGAAGGCGAGCAGGCGCTCGTAGGAGCGCTGCTCGATCAGCAGGCGATGGAGATAGGCGCCGTCATGGCCCGCGAGCGCCTGCGGCACCTGCTGCAAGCTCGCCGCCATGCCGTCGATAAGCCGGCGGAATTCCGGGTCCTTCCTGAGCCCGGCCGGCGCTTCGCGGTCGCAAGCGACGAGCGCCTGCGCCACCCGCTCCGCTTGCGCGTGGATTGCCGCAGCGAGCGCGGCGTCGCCGAGCTCCGGCGCGCGCACGCGATGTCGGTCGAGCGCGTCGTAGGCGGCGCTGATCTCGCCGATGCAATCGGAGAACAAGCGGATGCCGTTGGCCTTGCGCCAAGCTTGCAGTGGGGCGCCGGCTTCTTCGATGCGCGCCAGCGCCTGCTCCGTGTCGCGGGCGTCGACGGCCTGCAGGCTCGCTTGGATGAGGCTTTCGGTCTGACCGAGCGCGGCGGCGAGCGGCGCGTCGGCGCCGGCCTCGGCCGCACGGCGATCGCTGCGCCAGCGCTCGGAGAGCCGCTCGAGCTCGATTGCCGCCAAGTCGAGGTTGCCGGTGCGCAGATAGGCGGACGCCACCCGGCGGTCTTCCTGAAAATGCGCGAGCAGGCGCGCCAGGGCGGGCGCCAACTCGCCCGCGATCGCCGGCATGGTCATCAGCGCGGCGGCGAGCAGGACGCGTGCGATCGTCGCGGAGACGGGTTTCATCTGGGCGGCTTGTGCGCGGGCCTACCGCCAAGTATACACTTTCAAAATAGTGAATATCAGGAGATGGCGATGGTGTCGCGCCGCGCTGTCCTCGCCGCCTCGATCGGGACCGGCTTGGGGCTGTATCTGCCCTGGCCGGCGCGCGCGCAAGCGACCTTGAGCGACGATGGCCTCTACCGGGAGCCGTGGTTTCTCGAAAGCTTCCTGGAGCTCGCCGACGATCTCGACAGCGCGGCCGGCAACGGCAAGCGCTTCGCCGTGATGTGGGAGCTGCGCGGCTGTCCGTATTGCCGGGAAACCCACCTGGTGAACTTCGCGCGGCCCGACATCGCGGAGTTCGTGCGCAGGAGGTTCGATATCCTACAGCTCAACACCATCGGCGCGCGCGAGGTCACCGATTTCGACGGCGAGAAGCTGTCGGAGAAGCAGCTGGCGGAGAAATACGGCATCCGCTTCACGCCGACGTTTCAGTTCTTTCCCGAGCATGCCGACGGGCTCGCCGCGCGCAAGCCGCGCGAGCGCGAGGTCGCGCGCGCGCAGGGCTACCTCCTGCCCGATCATTTCCTCGCGCTGTTCAAATTCGTGTCCGAGCGCGCCTATGAGAAAGGCAGCCTGCACGACTACCTGAAGGCGAGCAGTTGACGCACGGCCCGCTTTCGAGGTTCGTGTCGGGCCGCGCGGCCGAAACCTGCTCCCCGCGCGGACGGGAGGGTCCGAGCGCGGCGCGTCACTTGTTGGCCGGGCTCTCCGGGCTCATCAACAGCGCCACCAGGTCCTTGATCTGCTCGATCGTGAGAATCTTGTTGCTGCCGAAGCGCGGCATGGTGGAGCACGGCAGCGCCGCGTGCGAATTGTAGATCTTGTCGTAGGCCGCCTTGGTGTCGGCCTCGCTGAATTTCCGGTTCTTGCCGTAGCCGAGCAGGCTCGGCCCGAGCGTGCCGTAGCTCACCTCCTGCTTGGTGATCTGATGGCAGGCGTAGCAGTTGCCGCCGTTCGCGGAGCGCGGCGGATAGTCGGTGAAGCGCAGGCCGTAGCCGGATTGGGCGATCGCTTCGCCTTTCTTCCAGTCCCCGAGCACCTTGCCGTCGGGCGGATAGACGATCGTCGCCCGCTCCCGCCGCTGGATCTCCTCGGCGATCGCCGTGGGCGGAGCGTTGCGGTAGGCCGAGCACTGCCGCATGGTTTCGTCCGGCGTAAGCCGCGGCTGCCAGTCGGCCGGGGCGGTGGGAAACGCGGACTTGATCGCGGCATCGGCACGCGCGGGATCGGCGGCGGGGCTCTGCTGCGCCAGGAGCGGAGTCGCGCTCGCGGCGAGGACCAGCAATGCGACGGCGGTGGCTCGCATCGTTTCCTCCCCCAATCAGCGCTTGAGCCCGGGCGCGGCGATCTCGCCGCCCCTGGCTTGGCTTACGAGATACGAGATCAGCGCCACGCTCACGTCGGAGCCGAGCTCGAGCTGCGGCATGCGCATCTGCCAGTAGCAGTCGTAGAGGCGGTGCTGCATGGTCATCACCTGGGTGGTCGATACCCGGTAGGCCGGCCACTCCCCCACCACCTTGCGCGCCTCCTCCGGGCTCGACAGCTGCGGCAGGCCCTGCAGGCGGATCCGCAGGCCGCTGGCGTTGTGGCAGGTCGCGCAGGCGAAATCGAACGGCGCCGAGCGGCGGAAGAACAGCGCCTCGCCGAGCGCGACCACCTCCTTCTCCTTGGGCTGGTCGAGCTTGGCGGCGAACTTCATGCCGCTCGACTTGTTGGCGACGTAGGTCGCCATCGCGCCGAGCTCCTTCACCGGCTGTCCGCCGCCGGGATACGGCTTCTTGACGAGGTCGGCGCGGTCAAATCCCTGCAGTTTCTCCATGCACCACAGGATGCGCGTCTCCAGATCCATGACGCGGTCGGCATCGGCGAAATAGCGCGGCAGCTCGGCGAAGGCGCCGTCCACGTGCCCCGGCCCCTTGCCGAGATCGCATTGCTCGAGCGAGACGTTTTTCGGCCCGCGCGGCGTCGTCCACAGCGCCTCGCCGCGGTCGGCGTCGAGCAATCCGGGATTGCTCCACGGATCCTCCTTGAGCATCTGGCGATATTTCTCGATCGCTTTCTCGGTCGCGTCGTCCTGGGCGCTCGCAACCGATACGGCGGCAATCGCCGCGCATGCGACGGCCAACAACGTGCGTCTGATCGTCACCGAGGTTCCCTCCCACGCGCTTGTGGTGTTTACCTTCTTGGCATTTCCATCGCCGTTTTGTCGTTGTCACTTGCGGCGTCGAGTTGCCGACGCAAGGCACGATCACCGGCGACGCGAGCACGCAACAATACATGCATTTGTTCGAATGGAAAGAGATGCGTTGGTCGCATGGCGCGACCACGTGCATGCGTCGACAAATCCGCTTGCAATTTTTGGGGACACCGCCTAGATACTTGCAGAGATATGAATATGTCCCGCGAGCCCACGCGGGCGGCGAGGAGCGTTCATTTGCAGCGCGGCAGCTCGAGCGGCGACCGTGACGGCGCGCGATCGTGTCGCCGCGTCCGGCATTGCGACGCAATGGCGAGCGTGTAAAGAAGATCAAGCCTGCCGTTGGCGGCAGCCGAGGAGAGCCGAGATGCCTTTGACGTTGAACCGTCGCCGGATTTTGACCATCGGGGCTGCCGCCCTGAGCGCCGCGGCGTGGGGCGGCGCGACCTCGCCCGCGCGCGCGGCCAAGAATGACTCCGAAGAGCTGATCAAGAAATTCACCGGTGGCAAGGCCGCGACCGAAGGCCGCGTGCGGCTCGACCTGCCGGAGATCGCCGAGAACGGCAACACCGTTCCAATGACGGTCTCGGTCGAAAGTCCGATGACCGAGCAGTCCTACGTCAGCGAGGTGCTGGTGGTCGCCGACGGCAATCCGCGCGGCGGCATCGCCACCTTCCACTTTTCGCCGGCGAGCGGGCTGGCCGAGGTCAATACCCGCATCCGCCTGGCCGCCACCCAGCAGGTGATCGCCGTCGCCAAGATGAACGATGGATCGTTTTTCACCGCCAGCAGACCGGTGAAGGTGACGATCGGCGGCTGCGGCGGCTGAGCCCCGCGCGCCGATACGCGCTAGCTGCAAGGAGAGGATCGCCCCATGGCCGAAGTGAAACCGCGCATCAAGCTCGACAAGAAGCAGGCCAAGAAGGGCGACCTGGTCGAGGTCAAGGCCCTGGTCGCGCACGTGATGGAAACGGGTCTGCGCAAGGACCCGAGCGGCAACACCATCCCGCGCAAGATCCTCAACAAGTTCACGTGCACGGTCAACGGCAAGCAGGTCTTCTCCGCCGATTTCGAGCCGGCGATCTCCGCCAATCCCTATATCCAGTTCAAGTTTCGCGCCGAGGAGTCAGGCCCGGTGGTGCTGACCTGGATCGACGACGACGGAAGCAAGATCGTCGGAGAAGATTCGATCACCGTGACGTAACCGACGTTTCCGCGCGGCGTGCGCCGGCGCGGCTCCGGCGCGCGCGATCGGCGCGCGCGTGTCGCGCGGGATTGACCTGCGTCAAGGTCGCGCCGGTAGCGCCGTGATTACTTGCAATGCTGCGGAGAACGACGGATGTTCTCGAGGCGCGATTTTCTCCAGGTGGCGGCGGCGACCGCGGCGCTGCTGCCGAACGGCTGGACGCGGGCGCTGGCGCAGCAGCGCCTCACCCAGGATGAATTGCTGCGCTTCGATCCGCTCGGCAACGTCACCCTCGTGCACCTCTCCGACATCCACGCCCAGCTGCTGCCGGTGCTGTTCCGCGAGCCCTCGGTCAATCTCGGCGTCGGCGAGGCGCGCGGACGCGTGCCCCATGTCAGCGGCAAGGCGCTGCTCGACCTCTACCGCATCGCGCCGGGCTCGGCCGCGGCCTACGCGCTCTCGTCCGAGGACTTCGTCGCGCTGGCCAGGGCCTACGGCCGGCTCGGCGGGCTCGACCGCATTGCCACCATCGTGAACGCGATCCGCGCCGAGCGCGGGCAGCGCGTCGTCTTTCTCGACGGCGGCGACACCTGGCAAAACAGCTACACCTCGCTCGCCAGCAAAGGCCAGGACATGGTCGACTGCATGGCGCTGCTCAAGCCGGACGCCATGGTCGGGCACTGGGAGTTCACGCTCGGCGCCGAGCGGGTGAAGGAGCTGGTGGATCAGCTCGGCTTTCCGTTCCTGGCGCAGAACGTGCGCGATACCGAGTGGAACGAGCCGGTGTTCGAGCCGATGGTCATGCTCGAGCGTGGCGGCGTGCGCATCGCGGTGATCGGACAGGCGCTGCCCTACACGCCGATCGCCAATCCGCGCTGGATGATCCCGAACTGGTCGTTCGGCATTCGCGAGAACGATATCAAGGTCAACGTCGAAAAGGCGCGCAAGGACGGCGCGGCGCTCGTGGTCCTGCTGTCGCACAACGGCTTCGACGTCGACTACAAGCTCGCCGGACGCGTCCCCGGCATCGACGTGATCCTGACCGCGCACACCCACGACGCGCTGCCCGAGGTGGTCAAGGTCGGCAAGACCCTGATGGTCGCCTCCGGCAGCCATGGCAAGTTCGTCTCGCGGCTCGACCTCGACGTGCGCGAGGGCGAGGTCAAGGCCCACCGCTTCAAGCTGATCCCGGTATTCTCCGACGCGATCGCGCCCGATCCGCGGGTGGCGGCGAAGATCCATGAGCTGCGGGCGCCGCACGCGGCCATGCTGCGCGAGGTGGTCGGCCGCACCGAGACGCTGCTCTATCGCCGCGGCAACTTCAACGGCACCTTCGACGACCTGATCTGCGACGCGCTTCTCGCCGAGCGCGACGCCGAGATCGCCTTGTCGCCGGGCTTCCGCTGGGGCGCCTCGCTGCTGCCCGATCAGGACATCACGCGCGAGGACATCTACAACGCCACCGCGATCACCTATCCGGCCGCCTATCGGATGAGCATGACGGGGGCGCGGCTCAAGGAGGTGCTCGAGGACGTCGCCGACAACCTGTTCAACCCTGATCCCTACTACCAGCAGGGCGGCGACATGGTGCGCACGGGCGGCCTCACCTACACGATCGACATCGCCCAGCCAATCGGGCGGCGCATCTCCGAGCTCAGGACGGCGCGCACGGGCGCGCCGGTCGCGCCCGACAAGGATTACGTCGTCGCCGGATGGGCGAGCGTGAACGAGGGCACGCAAGGCCCGCCGATCTGGGACGTCGTGAGCAAATACGTCGCAAGCAAGCGCGTGGTGGCGCCCGGCGAGAGCGACCGCGTGCGCGTCGTCGGCGCCTAACGCGATTGCGCGCGCCAACTCTGCGGAGAACAGCATGGCGGGTGAGCATCGCAACGCAAAGAACGCGACGTCGCGGCGCGGGTTCCTGCGCACGGCGGTGGCGGCCGGCGGCGCGGGCGCGCTCATCGGCCCGGCCGCAGCCGCCGGCAATCACGCCAACGAGCCGCCCAACGTCCCGGACTGGACGCGCATGCTCGGCGACGGCGTCGCCGTGCGCAAATACGGCAAGCCGTCCAAGCATGAAGCAAATGTGATCCGCCGCGACGTGGCGTGGCTCACCGCCACCCCGCAGAGCTCGGTGAGCTTCACGCCGCTGCACGAGCTCGACGGCATTATCACGCCCAACGGGCTGTGCTTCGAGCGCCACCACGCCGGAATCGCCGAGGTCGATCCCGCCGACTACCGGCTGATCCTGCACGGCCTCGTCGACAAGCCGCTGATCTTCACGCTTGACGACATCAAGCGCATGCCGCGCGTCAATCGCGCCTGTTTCTGCGAGTGTGCCGCCAATTCCGGGATGGAGTGGCACGGTGCCCAGCTCAACGGCGTGCAGTTCACCCACGGCATGGTGCACTGCGTGATGTATACCGGCGTGCCGCTCAAGATCCTGCTGGATGAGGCCGGGCTCAAGCCGAACGCCAAATGGCTGCTGCTCGAGGGCGGCGACGCCGCCGCCATGACGCGCTCGCTGCCGCTCGCGAAGGCGCTCGAGGATTGTCTCGTCGCCTACCGCATGAACGGCGAGATGCTCTATCCCGAGAACGGCTATCCCGTGCGCATGGTGATCCCGGGCTGGGAAGCCAACATGTGGGTGAAGTGGCTGCGCCGCATCGAGGTCGGCGATGAGCCGTGGCAGCAGCGCGAGGAAACCTCGAAATACACCGACCTGCTCGAGAACGGCATCGCGCGGCGCTTCACCTTCGTGATGGACGCCAAGTCCGTGATCACCAATCCGAGCCCGCAGTCGCCGCTCGACCACAAAGCGGGCTTCACCGTGTTGTCGGGACTGGCATGGTCGGGCCGCGGCAAGATCGCGCGGGTCGACGTCTCGCTCGACGGCGGCCGCAACTGGCGCAGCGCCCGGATCGACGGTCCGCTCTGGGACAAGGCGCTGACGCGCTTCTACTACGAGTTCGACTGGGACGGCCGCGAGCTGCTGCTGCAGTCGCGCGCGATCGACGAGACCGGTTACGTGCAGCCGACCAAGGACGCGCTGCGCAAGCACCGCGGCGTCAACTCGATCTACCACAACAACGGCATTCAGACGTGGTACGTCCACAAGAACGGCGAGGTCGAGAATGTCGAGGTGTCCTAGCGCAGCGGCGCTGGCCGCCGCTCTCGCCGCCGGCCTGCTCGGCTTCGCCGCGGCGCAGGGCGCCGCCGCGCCTAAGTCGCAACCGGCGTCACAGCCGGCGCAGGCCGTCGAACCGGCGCCGGCGGCGAAGCGGCTCGGCATCGGCCGGCGCGCGACGCCCGCCGAGATCGCCGGCTGGGACATCGATATCCGGCCGGACGGGCAGGGCCTGCCGCCGGGCAAGGGCACCGTCAAGCAGGGCGAGGCGCTCTATCTCGAGCGCTGCGCCGCCTGCCACGGCGAGTTCGGCGAGAGCGCGGGCCGCTGGCCGATCCTGATGGGTGGGGCAGGCACCCTAGCGAGCCACGATCCCGTCAAGTCGGTCGGCTCGTACTGGCCCTATGCCTCGACGCTGATGGACTACATCCGTCGCGCCATGCCGTTCGGCAACGCGCAGTCGCTGAGCAACGACGAGCTCTACGCGGTCACCGCCTACGTGCTCTACCTCAACGACATCATCAAGGACGAGAGCTTCGAGCTCAACCGGAGCAACTTCACCTCGATCAAGCTGCCGAACCAGGGAAATTTCGTCGACGACGATCGCACCACCGCGGAGAAGGAATTCTGGGATAAGAGCCCGTGCATGACGAACTGCATCCCGGGCGAAGCTAGGATCACCGGCCGCGCGCGCGCGATCGACGTGACGCCGGACGACGCAACCGCGCCGAAGGTCGAGTAGCGAGCAGGCCCGCTGGTCCTCGCGTCGGCGTCAGGCCGTCCTCACTGCTTCTGCTCCTTGGCGATCTGGTCCAGCACCGGCTGCCACATCCCCTGCTGCTTGTGCACGAACGCGGTCGCTTCCGCGGCCGTCATTGGATTGGTGTAGCTGCCGAGCGTCGAGATCTTCTTGTTCAGCTCCGGCTCGGCGGCAACCTTGCGCAGATCCTCGCTGACCTTGCTGATGATCGGCTGCGGCGTGCCCAGCGGCGCCACCAGGATGGCCCAGCCGGTGGCTTGGAAGTCGGGGATCGTTTCCGCCACGGCGGGAACATCGGGAAACTCGGGCAGGCGCTTTGCCGACGCCACTGCGATCAGCTTCACCGAGCCGGAGCGCGCGGCGCCGGCGATGCCGGAATAGCCCTCGATGATCATGGCGACGCGCCCGGTCGCGACGTCGCTGATGGCATGGGCGGGACCGCCGACATAGGGCACCAGCAGGAGCTTGATCCCCGCCTTGTGCTGCAGCAGCTCCCCGGTCAGATGGGTCAGGCGTCCCACTCCGGTGGTGGCGAATTGGATCTCGCCGGGGCGCTTCTTGGCGAGCGCGATCAGCTCCGGCAGGGTCGAGACGCCCAGCGTCGGGGAGACCGCGATGAACATCGGGTTTTCCGCCACGAAGCCGATCGGCAGAAAGTCCTTCGGCACGTGCAGGGGCACGTTGGCCGCCGCGGGATGCAGCGACACGAAGGTCGAGAGCACCGGCTGATAGAGGGTATAGCCGTCGGGCGCGGCCTCCGCGGCCGCGCGCGCGGCCACGCTGCCGCCGGCCCCCGGCTTGTTCACCACCAGGATCTGCTGACCCCACATTTGCCCCAGCCGGTCGGCGACCATCCGCATGGCCACGTCCGGAGTGCTGCCGGCCGACGAATCCAGGATGATTTGTACCGGCCGGGTCGGATAGGGCGCGGTCTGCGCAGCGGCCGCGCTCCCCGCCGCCGCCAGCACGCCGGCCAGCAGGTAACAGCGCCAATTTGCCTTCATGTGTTCCTCCAGCGGTCGGGACCCGCGTAGCCGATCATAGCTGCGATCTCCATCAAACGCCGAAGCTTACGGAATTGCGCGCGGCCGACGAATAGGGCCGATAGCCGCGCCTGGAGCACGATCCCGAAAAGTGGGCACCGTTTTCGGAAAAGATCATGCTCTAGCTGCGCGCTATTTCGCGCTGGCGGCCTGAATGACCGGCGTGAGCCGCGCGATCTCGCTTTTGACCAGCGCCCGCAGAGGTTGCGGGCCGCGCCGGTCGGGCGGCGCGATCTCGGCGCCGAGCTCGGTGAGGCGCTTGCGCGCGACGTCCGCGTCGAGGCCCTTGTTCAAGGCCTCGGCCAGCCGCGCGACGATCGGCTGCGGCGTGCCGCGCGGCGCGAACAAGGCATAGAACGGCGCCGCGTCAAACTGCGGCAGCCCGCCTTCGGCCGCGGTCGGGACGTCCGGCAGCAGCGGGCTGCGCTTGCCGGCGGCGATGGCGAGCGCCTTGACCGTCCCCGCCCGCACGTGCGGCAGCGGGCCCAGGATCGGGTCGCACACGTAGTCGACCTGGCCGGCGATCAGCGCGTTCATCGCCGGTCCCGTGCCTGTGAACGGCACCATGGTGGGCTTGATGCCGATCGCGCTGTTGAGCAGCAGGCAGCCGACATAGGACACCGAGCCGACGCCGGCATGCGCCATGTTGAGCTTGCTCTCGTTCGCTTTGGCGTAGGCCACGAATTCCTGGAGCGTGCGCGGCGGCAGATCCTTGCGCACCGCCAAGAGCTCGGGCTGCTCGGCGATGAGCCCGATCGGCTCGAAATCCAAATCAGGCTTGTAGGCGAGGTTGGGATAGAACGCGCCCGCGGCGGCATGCGTGCCGGTGTGGCCGAGCGCGAGCGTATAGCCGTCAGGGCTGGCGCGCGCGGCGCGCGTCGTGCCGGTAGTGCCGCCGGCGCCGGCGACGTTCTCGACCACGAACTGCTGGCCGAAGGCGCGCGAGAGCTCCTCGGCGACGATGCGGCCGGTGATGTCGGCGGGCCCGCCGGCAGCGAACGGCACCACGATGGTGACCGCGCGCGCGGGATAGTCCTGCGCTTGCGCGCCGACGCTGTGGGCGGCGAGCGCGATCAGCGCCAGCGAGGCGAGAAGGGTTCTCATCGGCGTTCCATCCCCTGCGTCGGCTCTGCCGGCCGGCGTGGCGGCGTGTTACTTTTACTTGGGCTTGCGCTTGCCGGGGGCCATCTTGCGCGCGGCCTTGCGGCTGCTGGCCGTCCTGGCGGCCACCACCTTCGGCTTGATCTTGGACCTGTTGGCCGCTGGTTTCGCCAGCTTGCGCGAGGTCTTGCGCCCCGGGCTCTTGGCCTTGAGCTTGCCCGACGTCAGGGTCCAGCCCTTCCAGTTGACGTCGAAGATGATGCCGTTGGGGTCCTTGAACTTGCGCTCGAAGTCGTCGTCGTCGGGATCGCCGAGATCGAAGAAGAACTTGCCGCCCGCCGCCTCGATCCGCTTCTGCTGCGCCGCAAGGTCGTCGCACTGCAAGCCGAAGTGGTGGATGCCGACGAACTCGCTCGGGTTCTTCAGCCCCGAGCCGACCTCGCTCTTGTACTGCAGGAGCGCGAGATTGACCTCGCCGTCGCTCATGTAGACGCGCCAGGCGGTCGGCCCTTCCGACTTCGGCGAGCGCTTGAGGCCGAACGCCTGCTCGTAGAAATCGGCGGTCGCGTCGATGTCCTTGACCGCGAGCGCGATGTGGCGGATGCGTGCTGCCATGGCCTTGCCCTCGTGCTTGATCTGCGCAGGCGGCCAGTGTGCCAGCGGCATCGGGCGATTTCCATAGCACCTGCCCGCCGCGCCGATCGCCCTGGCCGCGCTGCCCTGGCGACGCGAGATCTCTTTTAGTCCACCTTGATGTGCGCGGACTTGACGACCTTGCCCCACTTCTGCGTTTCGCTGGCAATGTATGTCCCGAACTCGGCGGGAGTCATGATCATCGGCTCCGCCCCCAGGCTCGCGAACTTCGCCTTGATCTCCGGCTCCGAGAGCACCGCGTTGATCTCCTTGTTGAGCGCCGCGATGATTTCCGCCGGCGTCTTCGCCGGCGCGCCGACCGCGTCCCAGACATAGGCCTCGTAGCCCGGCACGAATTCGTTCGCGGCGGGGACCCCCGGCAGCGACTGCGAGCGCGTCGCGCCGGTGACCGCCAGCGCCCGCAGCTTGCCCGCCTTGATGTAGCCCACCGACTGCAGGATCGGTGTGAACGACGCCTGCACCTGCCCGCTGATGAGATCGGGCAGGTAATTGCTGCGATAGGGAACGTTCACCAGGTTGATGCCGGCCATCTGCTTGAACAGCTCGCCGGCGACGTTGGTGGCGGCGCCGCTGCCGACCGAGGCGTAGTTGATCTTGCCCGGATTGGCCTTCGCGTAGCCGATGAACTCCGGCAGCGTTTGCGCCGGAACCGACGGATTGACCACGATGACGAGGCCCAGCCGGACGAGCCCGGCGACCGGCGCGATGTCGCGGGCGAGATCGAAATCGAGGTTGTCGTAGAGCGAGACGTTGATGGCGTTGGTCGTGGTCACGACCAGCAGCGTGTAGCCGTCGGGCGCAGCGTGGGCGACGATCGAGCTGCCGACATTGCTGGCGCCGCCCGGCCGGTTGTCGACGATGAACTGCTCCTTGAGCCGCTGCGACAGCGATTGCGCCACCAGGCGCGTCACGATGTCGGGCGCGATGCCGGCGGGGTAGGGGACGACGATGCGCACCGGCCGGGTCGGATAATCGAGCGCAAATGCCGATTGCGGCAGCACCGGCAGGGCGGCGGCGCCGGCCGCCAGAGCGAGAAATCCACGGCGTCGCAGTTGCATGGCGGTTCTCCAACCCCTCCGGTGTCGTTCCCGCGCAAGCGGGAACCCGGTATCCCAGAGGCCACGGTGTGGGGCACGATGGGTCCCCCGCTCCCCGCTTTCGCCGGGACAGGCTTCGCGGGGACGACAGCCATTATCTACTACCAGGTGCTCCGGTGTCGTTCCCGCGTAAGCGGGAACCCAGGATTCCAGAGGCCGGGGTGCGAGGCACGATGGGTCCCGGCTCCCCGCTTTCGCGGGCAGCCTTCGCGGGGACGACAAGCGTGGCCGGTTTCCGCGGTCGTTCCTCGCAGCAGCGGGAACCCAGCCGCGGTAATGCGCGGCCGGCGATGGCCCCTGCCATGATTCAGCCAAAGCTCTGCGCAATAGGGTTTATTGGGGCCAACTAGGGGGGCTCAATTGATTCCAACACGCCGGTTCGCTGCTGCCGTGACGGCATCACTGCCGCTCGCGGGCGCCTGTTTGGCGTTGCTTTTCTCGGGGGTGGAGGCGCGGGCGCAAGCCGCATCCGCGGCCTGTGAACAGGCCGCGGAGCTCGCCTTCGTGGCCTCCCCGATCGCGCCCTGGAAGGGCGCGCCGTTGCGCGTCGTGTTCGCCGCGGAGAAACCGTTCGACGGCGAGCTTTCCCTTATCGCTCCCGGTGGAACAGTCGCGGCCAAATCCGCCGAACGGCACGGCGGGCCGCCGTATTTCTGGTTCGCCGAGGTGCCATCGCCCGCGGCCGGGACCTGGCACGCCCAGCTCGCGCGCGCGGGCGCAACGGGCGAGTGCGGCACCATCACGCGTGAGATCGCCGTGCGCGCGGCCGAGCCGCCGCGCCCGCAGCCGACCGACGGCAGCCTCTGGCCCATTCGCGACAGTTGGAACCGCGGGACCGAGAACCTCTATTCCGCCTGGGTCGAGAAGCTGTTCGACGCACCGCTCGACGAGACCCTCTCCTGGAAGGCCCTGCACGAGGTGCTGCGCGACAAGTCGCGCAACTTCCTGTTCAACCATATGGGTCTGCGCGAGGACTCGATGGGGCTGATCATTCGTCCCGACTGCGCCGACCTTCCGTACTTCCTGCGCGCCTATTTCGCGTTCAAGATGGGGTTGCCGTTCGGCTACTCGAAGTGCTCGCGCGGGGCCGCCGGCGAGGCGCCGAAGTGCTTCGCGTGGTGGAACACCCAGCATCTCGAGGAAGCGCGTTCCGCCCCGCCCGAGCCGGAAGCGGCTGCGGCGCCGGGCCTTTTCGACGTGTTCGGCCGGCCGGTGACGCCGCCGGCCCCGGTCGCCGCGCCGCCTGCGCCGAGGCTTTTGTCGCTGGCGGCTGCGAAGCGGATGGGGCTCGCGCCGGCGTTCGGGACGTACCTGCGCACGCCCGTCGCCGACGGCGTCCACTCCGGCTCCGCGCGCACGCGCCTCAACGACGACAACACCGATTACTATCCGGTGGCGCTGAACGAGCAGACGCTGCGCCCAGGCACCATCTACGCCGATCCTTACGGCCATGTGCTGGTGCTGGCGCGGCGGGTGCCGCAGACCGCGGACGCGGCCGGCGTGTTCCTTGCCGTTGACGCGCAGCCCGACGGCACCGTCGCGCGCAAGCGGTTCTGGCGCGGCAATTTCCTGTTCGCGCAGGATCCAGCCCTCGGCGGGCCCGGCTTTAAGCGCTTCCGGCCGATCGTGCGCGAGAAGAACGGGACCTTGCGCCGGCTCACCAATGCCGAAATCGCCAAGGACCCGGATTACGCCGACTTCGCGCTCGACCAGTCGAAGCTCGGAATCGAAGCGTTCTACGATCGCATGGACGAGGTGATGTCGCCGGCGCCGCTCGATCCGGTGCGCGCGATGAAGGAGGCCATCACCTCGCTCGAGGAGCAGGTGAAGGCGCGCGTCACCTCGGTCGAGAACGGGCGCAAGTTCCTGAGCAGCGGGCGCGACGCGGAGATGCCGGACGGCGCGGCGATTTTCGAGACCACCGGCGCCTGGGAGGATTTCGCGACCCCGTCGCGCGACCTGCGGCTCTTGATCGCGATCGACGTGGTGCGCACTTTCCCCGAGCGCGTGGCGCGGCGGCCCGAGCGCTACGCCATGCCGGAGGAGAAGAGCGTCCCCGAGGTTAAGGCCGAGCTCGAGCGCGTGCTCGCCTCCGAGCTCGCGGCGCGCTCGTTCTCCTATCCGCGCACCGACGGCTCGCAATGGACGCTCACGCTCAAGGACGTGATCGAGCGCACCGGCGAGCTCGAGATGGCGTACAATCTCAACGACTGCGTCGAGTTGCGTTGGGGCGCGCCGGACAAGAGCGCGGAGGCCGCCACCTGCAAGCGCCATGCGCCGTCGACCCAGCACATGAAGATGGCGCAGTACCGGCCCTGGTTCCACGAGCGCCGCCGGCCGCCGCGGCCTTAGCGCACGTCTCGGCACGCGTCGGCGGATTTTTCACCGGTGTGGATGTAGCGATGAAACCCTCTCCCCTTGCGGGAGAGGGTGCGAGTTTGCGGCGCGCGGCGCGGAAAAATGCGCTAAAACTGGCCGGCGCTGCGCGCGAGGATGTAGATCGCGACCGCGGCAATGACGCCGGCGAAGGCGAGATTGAGCCGGCCGCGCCTCTTGCCGAGCGTGGCGGCAAGCTGCGTGCCGGCGATGCCGCCGATAATGCCGCCGGCGATGAACACCGCCGCGAGCCACCAGTCGACCAAGCCCGAGCGCGCGTAATTGGCCGCCGCCGTTACCGCGAACGCCGCCACCGCGAGGAGCGAGGAGCCGATGGCGTTGAGGATCGGCATGCCGGTAGCGAGCATCAGGCCGGGGACGATCAGAAAGCCGCCGCCGATGCCGAAAAATCCCGACAGCGTGCCGGCCGCGAGCCCGAGGGCGAGGAGCTTGGGCGTGGTGCGGCGGTCGAGCCGCACCGCGTCATTGCCGGCGGAGGCGCGCCCCCTGAGCATCATGGCCGCGACCGCCAGCATCAGCAGCGCGAACAGCGCGAGCAGCTTCTGTCCGTCGACGAGCTTGCTCAGGCTCGATCCGGCATAGGCGCCGATCACCCCGGCGGCGGCGAATACCGACGCGCATTGCCACTTGACCACGCCGGCGCGCGCGTGCTGCGCCAGGTTGGCGGCGGCGTTGACCGCGACCGCGAGCGCGCTGGTGCCGATCGCCACGTGCGTGCTCGGCACTCCGACGAGATAGATCAGCAGCGGCACCGCCAGGATCGAGCCGCCGCCGCCGACCAGCCCGAGCGAAAAGCCGACGATCGCCCCCGACGCGACGCCAAGCGCATCCTGGATGAGCTCCCCCCACATTGCGGCTTACCTCATGCCGCTTGGCGCGCCGCGCCCCCGCCGGCGCGGTTCCAAGGGGCGCGCTCGAGCAGCCGCGCCATGCCGCAAAACCCGGTGAGCCCGGCGATCAGCAGCCCGCCGCCGATGAACAGCGGAACGGCAAAGAACCACGGCGAAACGGTCAGCCCGAGAATGGTCCCCAGCGATGCGAGCCCGCCGGCGCCGATCTGCACCTGGCGCTGCAGCTCGATCGGTTGCTGGCGGTCGATCACTGTCGGCAGCCCGGCCTTGCGCCAACCCTCGAGTCCGCCGGCGAGCATGAAAGTCTCGCAGCTCGTGCCGGCCTTGGCGGCCAGCGCCGCGGCATTGCTGCGCGTGCGCGTGCCGGAGCGGCAGTGGAAGATCACGACGCGGCCGCGATCAGCCGCGAGGTGCGCGGCATCGAGTCGCGACAGCGCGAGATGGTGCGCGCCCGCGATATGCTCGCGCGCCCACTCGTCGCGCTCGCGGATGTCCACGAGCATCGCGCCTTCCTCGATGAGGCGCTTGGCAGCGTGCGGGTCGATGGTGCGAAGGGTCATGCTCTTACGCTCCTTTCTTGCTCTTGCCTGCAGAGCGGCAGAACAACCGGTGCAGGGTCGCGAGCAGCTCCTCGGCGCGCGCGTCGGCGATGCGATACCAGACGGTCTGCGCGTCGCGCCGGAAGGCCACGATGCCTTCCTCGCGCATCCTCGCCAGATGCTGCGACAGCGCGGACTGCGACAAGCCGACCGCATCGGCGAGCCGGCTCACATTGGCCTCGCCCCATTCCACCAGCTTGCACAGGATCATCAATCTGCGCTCGTTGGCGAGCGCGCGCAGCAGGTCGGCCGCCTGCAGCGCCTTGCGCTCGAACGCGGTGGCGTCGATAGTTTTGAGAGCAGTCATCGCATCCCGATCATTATTTTAGCACTTGCTAATGTAGGGTTCACTTATATATAAGGCAAGTCCGAAACCGGGCGGGATGAGGAGATTCCCCATGGCAGCGCAGCCGGTCATTCGCGCGTTTTTCGACGAGCCGACCAACACCTTCAGCTATCTGGTGGCGGACGCCGCGAGCAAGCGCGCGGCGGTGATCGATCCGGTGCTCGATTACGATCCGAAGTCGGGCGAGGTGGATCACCGCTCAGTCGAGGCCATCCTCGCGGCTGCGCGCGACGCCGGCTATACCATCGAGTGGTCGCTCGAGACCCACGCTCACGCCGACCATTTGTCAGGCTCGCCCTACGTGAAGGCCAAGACCGGCGCCCGCATCGGCATCGGCGAGAACATCAAGGAGGTGCAGCGCATCTTCCGGCCGGTGTTCAACGCCACCGACCTCAACACCGACGGCAGCGATTTCGACCACCTGTTCAAGGACGGCGAGCGGTTTCGCATCGGCGGCCTGGAGGCCGAGGTTATCTACACTCCCGGCCACACCCCCGCCTGCGTCAGCTACAAGATCGCCGACGCCGTGTTCGTCGGCGACACCTTGTTCATGCCCGATTACGGCACCGCGCGCGCCGACTTTCCCGGCGGCGACGCGCGCAAGCTCTATCGGTCGATCCGCAAGCTCCTGAGCCTGCCGCCGCAGACGCGGCTGTTCATGTGCCACGACTACAAGGCGCCGGGCCGCGACAGCTACGCCTGCGAGACCACCGTGGCCGAGCAGCGCAAGAACAACGTGCACGTGCACGAGGGCATCAGCGAAGACGACTTCGCCGCCATGCGCAACGCGCGCGACGCCACCTTGTCGGCGCCGACGCTGCTGCTGCCGTCGATCCAGGTGAACATTCGCGCCGGCCGCTTTCCGGCCGCCGAGGCCAACGGCGTGCGCTACCTGAAAATTCCGGTGAAGTTCAAGGACGGGGCGCAGGCCGCCGCCTGATCAGCGCAT